>NZ_JAAFZA010000039.1 GCF_015356865.1 Catenulispora pinisilvae | reverse complement strand
GGGTGGGGCGGGGCCGGGTCGCGGAGGGGCGACCCGGCCCGCTCACGCGTCCTCGTCCGCCAGCAGCGCCGCCACCAACGCCACGATCCGCGGCCGCAGCTCCGGCAGCCCGGCGATGTCGCCGGAGTTGATCTGCTCGGTCACCAGCCCGCTCACCGCGCCGGTGACCGAGCGCGCCACGAACAGCGGGTCCAGGCCGCCGCGCCAGTGCCGGCCGATCGTGACGGCTTCGGCCAGGATCGTCGCGAAGGTCTCGGCGCGCGCCAGGCGGCGGGAGACCGCCGGGTAGCCGGCCGCGTAGATCTCGATCATGAAGACCCGGGCGTTGGTCGGGTTCGTGGCCAGTGCGCCGAGGTAGGCCTCCAGGATCCGGTCCAGGCGGGACAGGGGCGGATCCGCCGGTGAGCCGAGGGACTGCTCGATCAGCCGGGCGAAGTTGTCCGCCGAGCGGTCGAACGCGGCCAGGAAGCAGTCCTGCTTGTCCGTGAAGTGCTCGTAGAAGGTCTGCCGCGAGATGTGCGCCCGGGACAGCACCGCCCCGACGGTCGCGGCGGCGTACCCGTTCTCCGCGACGACTTCCAGCATCCCGGTCAGCAGCCGCCCGCGCTGCGCCGCGCTGACGTCCTCGCGGCTCAGGCCGTGGTTGCCACGGGGTAACGGCGTGGGCAGGGTGTCGGGATCCACGTCTGGAATCTACGGCACCCGGGGGCCTCTGTGGGTTTCGGGGCGCGGGGCGCCGGCCGCGTGCCCACAATGGCGGCATGCCTTATGCCAGGGATCCGCGTGTCGACGCCTACATCGACGCCCTGCCCGGGTGGCAGCGGGACGTTTGCCACCAGGTGCGCGACCTCGTCCACGCGGCCGATCTGGAAGTCGAGGAGACCATCAAGCGCTCCGTTCAGCCCTATTTCGTGCTCAAGGGGAACGTCTGCGCGCTGCTGGGGACCAAGGACCACCTCAACGTCTTCCTGTACGACGGGGCGATCGTGCCGGACCCCGACCACATCATCACCGGCGGCCATGACAACAAGACCGCGCGCTGCGTCGCCGTGTACGAGGGCGAAGACCTCCCGGCCGAGCCGCTGGCCGCCATGTTCGCGCAGATCGTCGCGAACAACCGGGCCGGGGGCTGGCGCAAACTCAAAGCCCAGGCCACCCAACCCCCCGGGGAGGGGTCCCCGGCCTGAGACTTGACGCCGGGCCCCGCGAACCGCTCAATGGTCGTCCATGGTCACCCTCGACATCGACACGGCGCGCAAGGTGCTCGCCGCCCAACCGTTCAGCGTTCTCCTAGGGGCTCGGGTGGAGGTCTTCGAGAAGGGGCGCGCGATTCTGGCGGTCCCCATCCGCGAGGATCTGAAGCAGCAGAACGGGTTCCTGCACGGCGGCGTGCTCGCCTATGCCGCCGACAACGCCATCACCTTCGCCGCCGGTACGACGCTGGGCCCGGACGTGCTCACCAGCGGCGTGACGATCAGCTACGTGCGCCCCGCGTCCGGGACCACGCTGCTGGCCGAGGCCGAGGTGACGTACACCGGGCGCCGCCAGGCCGTGTGCCGGTGCGACCTGTACGCCGTGGCGGAGGACGGCGCACGGGTGCTCAGCGCGGTGGCTCAGGGCTCTGTGCTCTGCGTGTCCTGATCGCCGCGAATCCTTGTCGGGCAAGGGGTTCTCAGCGTTTCCGGACCCTGAATCGCGCCCGGGTCCGCCGGACCGTAAGATCGTCCGGCAGGCCCGCGCACCGAGGAAAAGCAACTTAATCAGCGGCTGCGGCGTTCTATGAGTGAGTGCTAGTTGCTCAGTAAGTGCTAGTTGTTGGGCCGCAGCGTCCAGACGATGGTCATCTCGCCGGTCACGGCGTCGTCGACATCGCGCTGGATGGCGACGTGGATCGGGAACTCGGGGCGGGCGCCGCCCTTGAGCTCGGCCACGATGTCGTCCACGGGGCGGCCGAGCGTGGCGGTGGCTGTGACGTCACCGCGCGCGACCTTCTTGAAGTCGATGGTGGCGGTGGTGGGCAGGGGGGTGGCTTCAGCCATGAGGTGGCCGAACGCGGCGGTGACGATCGCGCCGGAGGCGGACTCGGCCAGCGTGAACATCGCGCCGGCGTGCGGTCCGCCGATGTGGTTCCGGTACGCGGCCTGGTCGCGGAACTTCAGCACGGCGCGCTGCGCGGTGGTCTCGACGTACTCCAGCGCCAGCGTGCCGACCATGGGGACGGCGGCGGTCAGGAAGGCGCCGACGTCGAAGGGCTCTTGTTCTGCTGCGGTCATGCCATGATCCTACTGGTCGGTAACTTCCTCGGCCACCGGCAGCGCGGCGGTCCACTTGTCCTCGATCCGGCCGAACTTCCACACGGCCATCGCGGCCAGCCAGACCAGCAGGAACATCCCGACGATGGCGAACCCGATGCTGTTCAGGTTCAGGCCTGCGACCCAGTCCCAGAAGCCGCCGGTCAGGTTCAGCTTGTCCTGCAGGATGCTCAGCAGCTCGATGGTGCCGATGATCAGCGCCACGGCCACCGACAGCCCGGTGATCGTCAGGTTGTAGAAGACCTTGCGCACCGGCTTGGAGAAGGCCCAGCCGTAGGCGAAGTTCATGAACGAGCCGTCGATGGTGTCCAGCAGCGACATGCCGGCGGCGAACAGGATCGGCAGGCACATCACTGCGTACCAGGGCAGACCGGAGGCCACCGAGGTGCCGGCCAGGACCAGCAGGCCGACCTCGGTCACGGTGTCGAAGCCCAGCCCGAACAGCACGCCGACCGGGTAGATCTGCCACGGCTTGTTGACCGCCTTCATCGCCCGGCCCAGGAACCGGTTCATCAGGCCGCGGTTGTTGAGGTGTTCCTCAAGGGTGGCCTCGTCGAACTCGCCGCGGCGCATCTGCCGGAACACCTTGAGGATCCCGACCAGCACCACCAGGTTGATGATCGCGATCAGGTACAGGAACGAGCCGGAGACCACGGTCCCGATCAGGCCGCCGAAGTTGTGCAGCTCGGACTTGTCGTCGGACAACTGCACGCCCAGGCCCTTCAGGCCCAGGCCCAGCAGCAGCGTCAGCAAGACCACGATCGTGGAGTGGCCCAGGGAGAACCAGAAGCCGACCGACAGCGGGCGCTTGCCCTCGGCCATCAGCTTGCGGGTGGTGTTGTCGATGGCCGCGATGTGGTCGGCGTCGAAGGCGTGCCGCATACCCAGGGTGTAGGCGGTCAGGCCGGTGCCGAAGCCGAACAGCCCGCCTTGCAGCTTGTAGTGCCCCGGCACCACGATCGCGGCCAGGATGCCCCAGCCGACCACGTGCAGCAGCGCGATGAAGCCGAACATCCCGCCCATCCGGCCCCACTCGGCCGGGGTCAGGGCGGCCCGGATCCGGGCCAGCCGGGAGCCGCCGGTCGCGGTGGTGCCCACGCCGCCGGTGCCCGGGGCCGAGGGACCCGCGCCGGTGCCTTCAGTGCCACCTGCTGTGGTCGCGGTCATGGCGCTGGATGCTCCCTGAGGTCGAAAAGCGGTGCGCCGCCGGGGCCGGCGGCCGGGGAGGACACCGGCCCGCCCCGGTTGCGATTATTTTGCAGTTGCGAAGAGTTCGCAACTACTCAATGGGGAAGCGCGAGGTGGCGGACGGTGACGAGAGATGGATCACGTCCGGTTCCCCCCGATATTTTCGCTTTCTTCAGATCGCGATGTTCTGATGTGTTGACGTTCGACGACAATGACCGCAAGGGATCGGCCGGCTCGGCAGGTGCCTGGACAAGGAGCCGTCTTCCATGGCCCTGGGTGGGAAACGAGTGATCGACTATCCCCGCCGCGGCAAGACCGGGGTGCGCCGCTGGCTGCCGTCCTGGCGGCTGGTGGCCTCCACGCTGATCGCCTTCGTGCTGCTGGTCACCGGCGGCGCCTGGGCGGTCTACGCGTCGGTCAAGATCCCGCCGATGAACGAGGCGGTGACCCAGCAGCACCTGACCGTGCTCGACGACCACGGCGTGGTGCTCGGCCGCCGGGGCCCGGAGATCCGCCAGGACGTCCCGCTGTCCCAGGTCCCGGTCCCGGTGCAGAACTCGTTCCTGTCCGCCGAGGACCGCAACTTCTGGTCCGACGGCGCGATCTCGGTCACCGGCACGGCCCGCGCCCTGGTCAACGACCTCGGCGGCGGCTCCACACAGGGCGGCTCCACGATCACCCAGCAGTACGTGAAGAACGCCTACCTCACCGACGAGCGCACCCTGACCCGCAAGGCCAAGGAAGCGGTCATAGCCCTGAAGATCTCCCAGCAGCAGTCCAAGTCCCAGATCCTTCAGGGCTACCTCAACACCGTGTACTTCGGGCGCGGCGCCTCCGGCGTCGAGATGGGCGCCCGGGCCTGGTTCAACAAGGACGTCGGCCAGCTGAGCGTGGCCGAGGGCGCGGTGATGGCAGCGCTGGTGAACGCGCCGTCCTACTACGAGCTGGCGCCCAAGGACCCGACCGTGATGGCCAAGCTCCAGGCCCGCTGGAACTACGTGCTCGACGGTCTGGTCAAGATGGGCAAGCTCAGCCCGGCCGACCGCGCCGCGCAGCAGTTCCCGGCCCTGGCGCTGTGGCCCCGGCCCAGCAGCCAGACCGACGACCAGTCCCCGTATCTGGTCGAGGCGGCGATCAGCGAGGCCGAGCAGAAGACCGGGCTGACCCGGGACCAGCTGGTCACCGGCGGCTACACCATCTACACCACCTTCGACGCCAAGATGCAGGACGACGCGGCGGCCGCGGTGCAGGCGCAGATCACCAGCCAGCTCAAGCCGGGTACCCGCGCGGTGGACACCAACGTGCACACCTCGATCGCCACCGTCGTCCCCGGCGACGGCGCGGTACGCGTCCTGTACGGCGGCGACGACTACGCCAAGCAGGCCTTCAACGCCTCCTGGCAGGGCACGCTGTCCCCGGGCTCGTCGTTCAAGACCTTCGCCCTGGCCGCCTACCTGCAAAACGGCGGCACCGTCGGCGACACCTTCGACGGCGACTCGCCCTATCAGGTCCCGAACTCCGACGCGGTGATCCCGAACGAGGGTGGCACCAGCTACGGCCAGGTCTCGGTGCAGGACGCGCTGAACCAGTCGATCAACACGGTGTTCGTCAAGATGGGCCAGCAGATCGGGATGACCAAGGTGGCCGACGCGGCGCGCGCCGCCGGCGTCCCGGTGAGCGCCCAGGAGCAGTCGCTGCCCGCGCTGCCGCTGGGGGTGGTGGCCACCAACCCCGAGACGATGGCCGCGGCCTACGGCACTTTCGCCGCGCACGGCCAGCAGGTGGACCCGTATACGGTGACCAGCGTCGTGCAGGGCGACAAGACCGTCTACAAGCACCAGAGCCTGGCCAAGCAGGCCTTCACCCCGGCTGTCGCCGACGAGGTGACCCAGGCCCTGCAGGGCGTGGTGACCAACGGCTCCGGCACCGGCGCGCAGCTGTCCGACGGCCGCGACGTGGCCGGCAAGACCGGCACCACCGACCTGCCGGGCGACGGGACCAAGCTCGGCTCGGTCTGGTTCGTCGGCTACACCCCGACACTGTCCACCGCGGTCGCGATCTGGGGCCAGACCCCCGGCGGCGCGCTGACCACGATCAACGGGATGGCCGGCAAGGACACCGTCGGCGGCGGCGCGGTGGCCGCACCGCTGTGGTCGGCCTACATGAACAAGGCGGTGGCCGGCACGACCGCGCAGCCGTTCACGTTCAGCGCGCAGAACGGCCAGGCCTCGCCGATGAACCCGGTGAGCCCGTCCTCGGGGGCGACCACGTCCGGCGACGGCACGACGCCGACCCAGACCGGCACCGGCCAGCCCTCGCCGCCGGCCCCGACCAACACCTATGTGCCGCCGAACCCGACCTCGACCACGTCCTCCGGCGGCGGCGCGACGTCGTCGACCACCTCGAACCCGTCGACCCCGCAGAGCACGCCGAGCTCGGTGCCGAGCGGCACGAAGTCCGAGCCCTCGGTGCCGTCGCTCTCGTTCCCCACCGGCGGGACGATCGGCGGTCCGCTGCCGCAGGGGAACGGGAACTCCAAGTCGGCGCGCGGCGGGGGATAGAGCTGCTGAGCGCATGAATGAAGGGCCCGCGGAAGCGGGCCCTTCGAAATCGGCTGCCTAGTTCAGTTGGCGGCGGTCGAGGCCGGTGTCGCAGCCTCGGCGACTGCCGCCGCCTGCGCCTTCTCGGCCTTCTCCGCCTGCATCCGCTCCATCTCGGCCAGCACGTTCTTGCGCTGCCGCTTGCCGAGCCGGTCGATGTAGAGCCGGCCCTCCAGGTGGTCGAACTCGTGCTGGAGGCAGCGGGCGAAGTAGCCGGTGCCCTCCACGGTGATCGGCTCGCCCTTGACGTCCACGCCGGTCACCATGGCGTAGTCGGGGCGGGCCAGTTCGTGGTGCGGGCCGGGGACCGACAGGCAGCCCTCGGGGGAGTCGTCCAGCTGGCGGCGGTCGGCCGGCTGTTCGACCAGGACCGGGTTCACCATGTGGCCGACGTGCTGGACGCCGTCGTCGTCGTTGCAGTCGTAGACGAACACCCGCAGCGCCACCCCGATCTGGTTGGCGGCCAGGCCCACGCCCTCGGCGGCGTACATCGAGGCGAACATGTCATCGATCAGCGTCGCGAGCTCGTCGCCGAACTCCGTCACCGGGGCGCAGGGGTGGTGCAGCACCGGATTGCCGACAATGGTGATGGGCCGGACGGTGCCCGAATCGGTGTGGCTCATGGCGTTAATCTTACGGGTCGGCGCAGTTCAGCCCGTTACTGTGGGTAGGTGATGGCGGGAACATCGGAGCCGGCTGACCGGTTACCCCATGGGGGTATGATTCCAGGGCGACGACGACGGATGGGGACACGGGTCATGCACGGCTACACCGACCGCAAGGACGACTACAACAAGCGGCTGCGCCGCATCGAGGGGCAGGTGCGGGGCCTGCAACGGATGGTCGACGAGGACAAGTACTGCATAGACATCCTCACCCAGATCTCCGCGGCCACCAAGGCCCTGCAGTCGGTCGCGCTCGGGCTGCTGGAGCAGCACGTCGCGCACTGCGTGGCCGACGCGCTGGCCACCGGCGGACCGGAGGCGGACGCCAAGGTCAAGGAGGCGAACGAGGCGATCGCCCGGCTGGTGCGGTCCTGAGACGCCGATCCGGCGCCCCTGCGGCAGACTGGGGGCATGCCGGAAGCAGCCCCCAGCACCACCACGAGCACCACCCCCATCATCGTCAGCGTCCGCGGCGAGGCGTCCATCGAGGCGGACCCGGAACTGTGCGAGATCGCCGTCACGGTCAGCGCCCGGGACAAGGACCGCCGCACCACCCTGGAACAGCTCACGCAGCGCAACAAGGAACTCCTGGCCCAGCTCAAGGGCACTTGCGGCGACGCCCTGGAGAAGCTGGAGACCGGCCGCATCGCGGTGTACCCGGAGCACCGCAGCAAGCGCACTGACAAGATCGGGCCGTATCAGGGCTCGGTGCGGGTCCGGGTCGTGGTGAAGGACTTCAACGTCCTGGGCGAGATGATCACCAACCTCGCCGACGGCCCCGGCCGGTCCCTGGACGGCCCCATCTGGAGCATGCGCCGCGATTCCGAGGTATACCGCCAGGCCCGCACCGAGGCGGTCGGCGAGGCGATCCGGCGCGCCCGCGAGTACGCCGACGCGCTGGGCTCGCAGCTCACGGCGCTGTTGGAGCTGGCTGACACCGGGCTGTCGACCGGCGGCGCCCCGGCGCCGCAGGGTCGGGCCATGTACGCGACGGCCTTCGCCGGACGGGCGCCGGAGGAGGGGCTGCCCGAACTGGACCTGGAGCCGACGCGGCAGAGCGTGTACGCGGCGGTCGAGGCCCGGTTCTCGGGGACGCAGCCCGGGAACTTGTAGGACTTGTAGGAACTGTAGGAACTGTAGGAGTCGCGGTGGGCGCGGCGGCATTGTCGCGCTCGGCGACGATCAGGCGGTGACGGCTGCGGCGTGCTGCTGAGTCGGCGAACCCACCTGGCCGATGGTCCGGTCCAGGAACTCCCGCACCATGCCGCCGAGTTCCGCGGCGTGCGTGATGTAGAAGTCGTGGTGCCCGTCGACGGCGGCGAACTCGGTCTGCGGCCGGCGCCGCGCCATCTCCGCCGCCTGCTCCGGCGGGATGATCGGGCTGCGGCCGCCGCGGATCACCAACATCGGCTGCCGCACGGCGGCGAACTCGTCCCACCAGTCCCCGATGATTCCTTCCTTGACCGCCGCTATGTCGGCGGCCTGCCACAGGAAGCGCCAGCCGTCCGGCTCCTCCACGACGCTCTCCAGGAAGTGCCGGGGCTCGTCGATGAAGTCCAGGGCCGCGATCAGTGCTCGCAGGCTGGGGAAACGTGCCGGGAACTCGTTGAAGGCCGTGTTGGCCGGGACGTGGAACGACACCGGCGCGTCGAGCGAGATCACGGCCGAGGTCAGCTCCGGGTGGTGCGCGGCGACCTGGTAGGCGTTCATGCCGCCCAGGGAGTGGCCGACCATCGCCACCGGGCCCAGGTCCAGATGCTCGATCAGGGCGGTGATGTCGCCGATGAAGGCCTGGCGGCCGTAGTCCGAGGCGTGCTCGGACAAGCCGTGGCCGCGCTGGTCGAGGGCGATGACGCGGTAGCCGGGGCCGCGCTGGTCCGGGCCGAGGTGGTCGGCCAGCCCGAGCATGGAGCGGCCACGGCCGTAGGCGCCGTGCAGCGCCAGGACCGGACGGCCGGCGCCGCCGGTGTCGAGGTAGGCGAGTCGGATGCCGTCGTGGGTGCGGAAGTACTGGGTGCTCGTCATGACTATAACTCTATAAGAGTTAACTCTATTCGTGTCAACTCTGATCGAGGTATGATTGGTGGCGCCGCGAAGGCCGCGGCAGTGAGCCGTACCGGTTCGGAGGGCCCGTGCTCGAACTGTGCATCCTCGGTTTCCTGTTCGCGGAGCCGCTGCACGCCTACGACCTCAAGGCCCGCATCTCCGGCCTGAGCGGCCACGTCCGCCCGGTCAGCGACGGCGCGCTGCATCCGGCGATCAAGCGGCTCCAGGCGGCCGGGTACCTGAGCCGCCGGGCCGAACCCGGTGAGCGCGGCGCGCCGCGCCAGGTCCTCAGCCTCACCGACGCCGGACGCGCCGAGCTGCTCAGCCGGCTGCGCGCGCCGGCCGACGTCGAGATCACCGACCGGCACTCGTTCTTCATCCTGCTGGCCTTCCTCAGCAGCCTGCCGGACCCGGCGGACCAGGCGCGGGTGCTGCGCCGCCGCCTGGCGTTCATGGACGCGCCGGGGAGCTTCTTCTACGACGACGGCCGGCCGCTGCGGGTGCGCGACATGACCGACCGGTTCCGCCGGGGGATGTTGCAGCTGGCGGCCGCGAGCAGCAAGGCCGACCGGGCGTGGCTGGAGAAGACCATCGCGGAGCTCGATGCCGAGAGCGCTGATGGACAGGACCATGCCGAGCGCGCTGACCGGCAGGATCTCCCCGAGGGCGCTGATCGGAAGGATCATGCCGAGAGCGCTGATGGGCAGGGTCTCGCTGAGAGCGCTGGCCGGCAGGCCCCGGAGTCGGTGTGAAACGCGGGCGGTCGTGCGCTGAGGCGCGCCGGGGTCGGGAAGGGCTGATGGCGTTGGGACTTGCCCAGACCGGGAAAGCGTGCTCAGGCCGCGGCCGCTCCGCGCCGGGAATGAATCCCGCCTCGGCCGCTGTTTAGTTCGCTATGCGAATTGAGATGTGGGCCGACGTCGCCAACCCGTGGACCCACGTCGCGGCCGAGCGGCTGCGCGTGGCTTTGGCCGGGACCGGCGTCGACGCCGAGATCGTGTGGCGTCCGCTGCTGACCGAGCCCGCCGATCCCGACGCCGCGCGCGACGCGCTGCGGCTGCTGGTGCTCGCCGAGGAGCACGGCGGCGCGGCGTTGCAGGGCCGGGTCGCCGCCGAGCTGCTGGCCTCGCATGACGTGCGGGACCGGGCCGAGCTGGCGGCGGTCGCGGAGCGTGCCGGGTTCCCCGGCGGCGGGGCGGCGCTGGCTTCGGACGCCGGGCGGGCGCGGCTGCGCGAGCTGCTGCTGATCGGCAAGGCACGCGGGATCACGATCTCGCCGACGCTGGCCGTCAGGGGCGAGCTGCTGGAGTTCGCGATGTCCCCGGCGACGATCGGCGAGTTCCTGCGCGAGGCCGGCGACGCCGATGGCTCCGGTGACCCCGATGGCTCCAGCTACTCCGGCGACTCCGCCGACTCCGCCGGCTCCGGCGCGGCCGGCCGGGCGCTCGACCTGCCGCCCGAGGTCGAGCGGCTGCGCTGGGCCGAGGCACTGGTCGCGCTGTCCGATCCGCTCGGCGCGCTGGTGCTGCTGGAGCCGCTGCTGGCCGAGCACGGTCAGGACCCGAACATCCGTCGGGTGGCGGCCTCGGCGTACTTCGCGTCCGCGCAGTTGGGGCGGGCCAGGAAGGTGCTGGAGGCGACGCTCGACGACCATCCGGCTGACTCGTATGCTCGGCTGATGCTCGGTCGGACGCTGACCCGGCAGGGGCTCGGCGACGAGGCCGGGAAACACCTGCGGCTGGCCGCGGTGATGACGCCGGAATACGCATAGGCCGCATAAGCCTGCAACGTAGGCCCGGCAAGCCCGGCACCTCGCGCTTTGCGGCGCGGGGTGCCGGGCTTCTCGCCGCTTCTTGGCGTGCCTATGGGGGAACCCGCCAGAGCCGACACGAAGCGCTTGGAGCTTCCGTGACCGGGGTGGCCGATCTCAGCACGCGAGGATCAGTAGGGAACAACCGTCCCGCGAGCAGACAAGGAGCGTCGCGTGCCCGGTTCCCGGATCGCCGCCCTCGGCCACAGCCAACCCGATCGTGTCGTGACCAACGCCGACCTGGCGGAGATGGTCGACACCAGCGATGAGTGGATCACCAGCCGGGTCGGAGTCCGCACCCGCCGGATCGCCGAGCCCGGGCAGACCGTGGACGAGTTCGCCGCCGCGGCCGCCGCCAAGGCGCTGGCCGGGGCCGGCACCGAGGCCGCCGACGTGGACCTGGTCCTGGTCGCCACCAGCACCGCCGGCGCGGCCAGCCCCAACACCGCGGCCCGGGTGGCCGCCCGCCTGGGCCTGAAGGCACCGGCCACCATCGACGTCAACGTGGTCTGCTCCGGCTTTCCGCACGCCCTGGCGCTGGCCGACCAGGCCATCCGCTGCGGCCAGGCCCGCACCGCCCTGGTCATCGGCGCCGACTTCATGAGCCGGGTCACCGACTGGACCGACCGCGGCACCTGCGTCCTGGTCGGCGACGGGGCCGGCGCCGCGGTCGTGACCGCCGCCGACGAGCCCGGCATCAGCCCCGTGCTGTGGGGTTCGGTCCCCGAACGCGGCCGCGCGGTGGTGATCGAGGGCAGCCCGAACCGCTTCTCCCAAGAAGGACAGACGGTCTTCCGCTGGACCACCACCGAACTGCCGGCCGTGGCGCGCCAGGTCTGCGACCGGGCCGGGATCGCCCCGGAAGACCTGGCCGGCGTCGTCTTCCACCAGGCCAACCTGCGCATCATCGAACCGCTGGCGGCCAAGCTCGGCGCGGTCAACGCGGTGGTCGCCAAGGACGTCATCGAATCCGGCAACACCTCCGCCGCCTCGATCCCGATAGCGCTGGCGAAGCTGGTCGAGCGGCGGGAGATCCCGGCCGGGGCGCCGGTGCTGCTGTTCGGGTTCGGCGGGAACCTGTCTTACGCGGGGCAGGTGGTGACGAGTCCTTGAGGCTCGGCTACCGCATAGCGGTACGCCTCACTGCGGTGCGCCTTACTGCGGTGCGCCTCACAATCGCGGTGTGCCTCACAGCTCCCGGCCGCCTATCTCCGTCCCGTCCGGCAGCTCCATCTGCGCGGTGAGCCAGGGCATGAACGTCTCCTGCTCGAACGCCGCCCAGTCCACCGCGTCCAGCACCTGGGCCTGGCCGATGCGGCGGGCCAGGGCGACGACGGCGTGGTCGGCGGGGCGGCGGGCCGCGTCGTAGCGAGTCGCGAGGTCGTCGAGGCCGGAGGCGGTGGGCCACAGCCGCAGGAGGGTGGCCGCGTCCTGCATCGCCTTCACCGCGCCGGCGCCGGCGTGCGGGCGGCTGACGGCGCCCGCGTCGCCGAGTAGGAGCATGCGGTGCTTGGCGTGCGCGGGGGCTTCGAAGTCGTAGATGGGCTGGATGAAGACGTCTTCGCGCGCCGTTGCGCGGACGGTCTCGGCCCAGATCGGCGGGAGTTCGCGGGTGAGCAGGGCGTCCATGAAGTCCAGCAGGGTGTCCGAGACGGCGCCGGGCGGGATGCTCGTCGCGGTGCGCAGGTCGGCCAGGTCCGGCGGGATCGTCGAGTACAGCACCCAGTTGTAGAGCACGCGGCCGTCGTCGGCGGGGATCGGGTACGAGACCAGGTGTCCGTGCGGGAAGCCGATCGTGAAGAACGCCTCCGGCGGCAGCAGCTTCTCGACCTGTGCGTAGTCTGATATGCCGCGCCAGCACAGGTAGCCCGCGTAGTCGGGGACGACGCCGGGGAACATGGCTTCGCGGACCACCGAGCGGTAGCCGTCGGCGCCGAGGAGCAGATCGAAGTGTTCGACGCTGCCGTCGGCCAGCGTCGCCGAGGCGCCGGATTCGTTCGCGGCCGCCGAGACGACGCGCGTGTCTTCGCGGTAGTCGACATGTGACGGCAGCCGATCATGCAGCAACCGGTACAGGTGGCCCCAGTTGTAGGCCTGGAACGGGAAGGGATGCGCGGCGATCAGCTTGCCGAGCCCGGAGTCCGAGCCGGGCTTGTCCTGCGCGTACCACTGCCGGGCCGTGTTGGTCGTCGACGGCAGCGAGGGATCCAGGAACCCGGCCTCGGCCAGTTCGCGGAACCGCTCCTGCTGGATCCCGATCCCGACTCCGCGCTCACGCAGCTCACCCGAGGAGCGTTCGAAGACGACTATCGACGCATCCGGTGCCGCTCGCGCCGCGGCCAGTGCCCCGGCGCATCCGGCGATGCTTCCGCCGACCACGCCGATCCGGATCCCGCCGACCATCTCAGCCCCCTAAAATAAGAACCCTGCCAGCATAAAGGGGACGCGCTCGACAGCTCGCGGCGGCCGACCACCGGCGCGTACACCGCCGATCAATCCGGCAGTGTCGCCAGCTCCTCGATCTCCACATTCGCCAGCGACGTCCCGTCCACCTGCACCCGCCGCAGATACCACTTCTGGATCGGCGCGTGCGTCGTGGAGGCCAGCTGCCAAGCCCCCCGCGGGCTGTCGATCCGCCCCAGCGACCCGATCGCCGCGTTGATCGCCTCGGCCCCGGCGTTCGGCCCGGCCGTGGCCACCGCCTGGTCCAGCAGTGCCGCGGCGTCGTAGCCGGTCAGCGCGTAGTCGCTGGGCTCCTGGCCGTCGTGCCCGGCGGCCCAGGCCGACACGAACGTGCGGTTGGCCGCGGTGTCGACGTCGGGGGAGTAGTTCAGCACCGAGGTGATGTTCGTGGCCGCCGACCCCTCCTGCAACAGCTGCGGCCCGTCGGTGACCAGGCCGACCGCGTACAGCGGCACGTCCTTCACCGCCGAGCGCGCGTACTGCTGCACGAAGCGCACCGCCTCGGCGCCGGTGAACGCGCAGTACACCGCCTTCGCGCCGGAGTCCTTGATGGCCGACAGATACGGCGTGAAGTCGGTGGTGCCGGAGGCCGGGGTGAACGTCGCCTGGCCCTGCGGGTTGGCCAGTCTGCCGCCGATCGCGGTGAAGGCGTCGGTGAACCCGCGCACCTGCTCCCATTCGCCGGGGTAGTTGCCGCCGATCGCGAAGACCGGGGTCTTCACGTGCGCGTTGATGAACGGCGCGATCGCGGTGCCCGGCTCGGTGGACAGGAACGCCACGTTCCAGATGTAGCTGATGTCGGCCACGTCCGGCTGCGGCACCACGCCGACCAGCGGCACGTGCGCGGCGTCGGCCAGCGGTGCCACGCCCTCGTAGCCGGCGTAGTCGATCGGGCCGACGATCGCCTGCGCGCCGTGCGACAGCATCGAGGCCATCGCGGTCGCGGTGGTCTCGGGGTCCGGGCCCTCGTCGGAGACCGTCACCCGGGCCGGGCGCCCGCCCAGGCGCCCGCCGTGCTGCGCGACGTAGAGCTGGAACCCGTCCCGGACGTCGCTGCCGGCCGGGCCGTTGGGCCCGGAGGAGGCCAGCAGCAGCCCCACCGGGATCGGCGTGCGGCTGTCCGGGCGGCCCTCGGGGTCGCCGTAGGCGACGGCGCCGAACCCGCCGCCGAACCCGCAGCCGGCGGTGGCGGCCGTGGCGGCGGCCAGCAGCAGCGCCGCGAAGGCCCGCCGGCCGTACGGCGGGCGGTGGCGGCTGAACTCAGGGCCCTGACGGGCGCCGAACCGGGCCGCGGCCATCAGTTCATCCGGTCCTCGGCCGACAAGTCCTCGCGCGTCCGCTGCTGGGTGATCGCGTGCTCCAGCAGCGTCACCAGCACCCCCTTGGCCGAGTCCCGGCGCCGGGCGTCGCAGATCAGCAGCGGGGTGTCGTCCTCCAGGGCCAGCGCCTGCCGCAGTTCCTCGTGCCCGTACACCTGCGCGCCGTCGAACTGGTTCACCGCTATCACGTGCGGGATCCGGCGGTCCTCGAAGAAGTCGATGACCGCGAAGGCGTCGCCGAGCCGGCGCACGTCGGCCAGCACCACCGCGCCGAGGGCGCCGCGGGACAGCTCCTCCCAGAAGAACCAGAAGCGCTCCTGGCCCGGCGTGCCGAACAGGTACAGGATCAGGTCCTCGGCGATGGTGATGCGGCCGAAGTCCATCGCCACCGTGGTGCTGCGTTTGGCCGGTATCAGGTGGACGTCGTCAAGCCCCATGCCGGCCTGCGTCATCTCGGCCTCGGTGGTCAGCGGCTGGATCTCGGAGACCGCGCCGACCAGCGTGGTCTTCCCGACCCCGAAGCCGCCGGCGACGACGATCTTCGCCGCGATCGTGGGCGCCGCCATCAGCGCGCCCCCGGCCGGTGTCCGTCGGAGAGCATCCGGGCTCGCGCGGTGGGCGTCAGCGAGTCCCCGACCTGGTTGATCAGCTCGGCCATGGCGTAGGTGACCTGTCCGACGTCGCACTCGCGCTCGGTGTAGACCAGCAGTGAGGCGCCGTCGCTGACCGCCATCGAGAACAGGAAACCGTCCCCGAGTTCGGTCAGGTTGTTGCGCACCGGCTCGGAGTCCAGCAGCCGCGCGGCGCCGGCCAGCAGGCTGACCAGGCCGGCGGCCACCGCGGCCAGCTGCTCGCCCTGCTCCTCGTCCAGGTCCCGCGAGGTGGCCACCACGATGCCGTCGGCGGAGACCGCCAGCGCGTGCCGGACCCCGGGCGTGCCGTGGGCGAAGTCGTTGAGCAGCCAGTCGAGACTGCCGTGCAGATCAGGTGCGGGTTCGTTCATGGAAGAGGGTTCCTGTGGGGCTAGGGGACGGCGTGAGGGTGTGCGTCACTGCGATTTCGGCCCGCTGCGGCCGGTCAGCCCGCGCGCGTAGGCGGCCATGGTGGCCGCGACGTGTTCGGGGTCCCGGTCGATGCGGGGCTTGCTCTGCGCGGGCTCGGGGTGGCTGCCGGGCTCGCCGGTCGGTGCGGATGCTGGGGACGGGGCCGGCGCCTGCGGCGCCGGGTTCCGCCGGGCCTTGGCCGGCAGGTGCTCCTTGGGACGGCGGACGGGCAGGCCGTTCAGGGTCGTGGCGTTGGCAGTGTCCTGTGATTCTACGGCTGCCGCGGGGTCCGGCGCGGCGTCGCCGTTGACTCGGCCGCCGCCGTCGGCCTGAAGCAGACCATTGACGTGGCCGCTTCCGTTGGCGGCGACCACGATCGGCGTGATGGCTTCTGCCGGTCCTGAGAAGGGTCCGGGGACGGTCCCCGAGACGGTCTGCTCCAGACCGGTGACCGGCTCGTCTTCGGCGTCGGCTCGCGCATCGTCCGGTTCCATGTCCGGAAACGGGAGCTCCGGCCAGTCCGCCTCGGCCTCGGCGTCCGCCTCAGCCCACGCCGGATCGGCCGGAAGGCCACCATCGGCTAGCCCAGAACCAGTGTGCTCGGAGACCACCGTCCACGGCAGCCCCACCTCGGCCACCGTCCCGCCGCCGGGCCGGGCCCGCAGCTGGACCTCGACTCCGTACCAGGCGGCCAGGTGCGCGACCACGGTCAGGCCCATCGCCCGCACCGTCGAGCTGTCCACCTGCCGCGGCGCGGCCAACTGGGCGTTCAGCTCCGCGCGCCGGTCCGGCGTCATGCCCAGGCCCCGGTCGGCGATCTGGATGATCACCCGGTCGGTCATCCGGTGGCCCTCGACGCTCACCCGGCTGTCCGGCGCGGAGAAGGCGGTGGCGTTGTCCAGCAACTCAGCACACAGATGCACCAGGTGGTCCACGGCGTGCGGGGCGATGACGATCGCGGAGTCGACGCTGTCCAGATCCACCCGCGTGTACCGCTCGATTCGGCCCAGCGCGGCCCGGACCACGTCTAGCATCGTCACGGCCCGCTCGCGCACCCGCGAGGAGCCCTCGCCGCCGAGCACCAGCAGGCTCTCGTTGTTCCGGGCCATCCGCGCCGCCAGGTGGTCCAGCACGAACAGCCGGGCCAGCCGGTCCGGGTCCTGCTCGGAGCGCTCGGCCCGGTCCAGTTCGCTGGTCAGCGCGCCGGTCAGGCGCTCGCCGCGACGGGCCAGGGCCACGAAGGTGGCGCCCACGCCGGCGCGCAGCAGCACTTGTTCGGCGGCGGTGCGCAGAGCTTCGCGGTGGACCGAGTTGAAGGCCCGCGCGACCGCCGCCAATTCGTCCTTCGGGTCGTTCGCGCCTCGTGCGTCGCCCCGGCCGGTGCCCAGCGGCAGCGCGTCGCCGGCGTGGTCGGCGAACTCCTCGGGGGTGAGTCCGGTCAGCGACTCGGTGGTGCGCAACTCCTCGACCGCGGCCGGCAGGGCCTGGAAGGCGACGGCGTTCGCGGCGTCCCGCAGCTGTCGCAGGCCCCTGATCATCGGTCGGCCCAGCCGCAGGCTGATCAGCACCACCAGCAGCGCGGTGCCGGCCACCGCCGCGGCCTCCACCTCGGCGATGTGCTCGGCCCGGTCCCGCAGCCGGGCCACCGCGGACATCGTGGCCAGGTCCATCTCCTCGCGGACCGAGTCCAGCGCGGTCCGCCGGGCGCTCATGGTCTGCACCCACAGGTTCTTGTCCGGATCCAGCAGATCGCCGGGGGACAGCCGGGATATCTGGTCCTCGAACTGCTGCGCCGTCAGGATCGCCGAGCTGGTCATCGCCTGGTCCGGACGCTCGCTCCAACCGGGCGGGGCCTGGTCGTCGAAGGCCTCCATCGCGTCGCTGTAGGACTGCCGGTCGTGCGCGATCGCGGCGAACGCGGCCGGGGTCAGCGGCAGCCCGACCGCCGCCCGCAGCACGTCCGACTCCTCCTGGCCGGTCGCCTCAGAGGCCTGATACAGCAGGTCCGCGGCCTGCAACCGGGTGGCGACCGGCTGCGAGGCGCCGCCGTCGCCGATCACCGAGGTCCGCAGCTGGTCCAGGTCGGCGATCGCGATGCGGTACTGGAACACCACCGTGGACAGCGCCGGCGCGGCCTGCGCCTTGATCTGCGCGCGCAGCGTGGTCAGCTGGGCCAGGTCCATGTCGATGCGGGAGAGCAGATTGCGGGTCCCCGGGGAGATCCGCGGCATCGACCGGATCTGCTGCCGGTAGACGGTCAGCGCCGCGTCGGCGCCGGCGATCCGGCCCTGGACGTCCGGGGACATCTGGGCCGGGCGGGAGGTCAGCAACAGCGCCATCGCGGTGCGCTCGTCCTGTAGCCGGCACAACAGCTTCCCGGCGGCGTCCGAGGTGTGCATCAGGGACCACAGCCGCTCACTGCGCCAGGCCTGCCCGGCGGAGGCGGTCAACGCCACGGCGCCGAAGCCGGACACCGCGGCGAGCGGGACGGCGACCAGGACGCCGAGCCTGCGCGTGATCCTCAAGACGGCCCCTCGCGACAAGGCTGACAGGGTATGGGCGGACGGTTTGCAAGGTGTGTGCTGTGATGGTGCGACCGCAGGTGGCGCCACGGGTGGCGCCATGGCTGGGCTCATCCAACCGGGAGCCGGGGACCTGAGTCAAGCCTCGAATAACGTGTTCGATTACCGCCGGTGGTGATGGGGCGGTTTGCACGGCTAAGAGGGCGAAGAGCGACGATTGCGGTATACGGAACCGCCAGCCGGCCGCGGTCTCAGATATCTGCTTCACCGGGCAATCCCTCCTGGACAGCCCGCCCCGGCGGTGTGATGGTGGGGAACCAGGGGGAAGCCATGTCATCGGTATCGAACAAAGTCACCTGGTGGGACGCGACGAGCACGGCCGGACCGGCCGTCGCCGAGCTCGCCGGCAACCTGATCATCGCCTGGCGCGGCAATCAGAACAGCCGGAACCTGACGGTCGCGAACGTGACCGGCTCGGCCGGCGGTCTGGCGGGGACGGCACTGCGATCGACGGTCCTCGCGGACTCATCGGACCACGCACCGGCTCTGAGCAGAACCCTGACAACCGGCTACACGGCCCAGCTCGCCTGGGCCGGAATCAACGGCGCGCACTCGCTCAACGTCGCCGACCTCGGCGTGGACACCAGCGCCTGGCAGCTCACCGGCCACATCGTCGGCCGTGCCCTGGTGGCCGGCGGCAGCGTGTCGGCCACGTCCGGGCCGGTCTGGACCGGCGCCGGCCACAGCGACGTCAACCAGCTCGGCGTCCTGGACCAGAACAGCCGGTCCGTCCTCATCGAGGAGACCGGGGATCTGGTCTTCGGCGCGCCCGGCACCTCGGAGTTCATCTTCGACGCCCGGGGACCGGCGCAGGCGCGCAACACCGATGACGGCGAAACGCTGTGGGCCTGGACCGCCTCGGACGGCGCCCTCACCTTCGCCCTGGTGAAACAGGGCTTTCCGTTGCCCGCGGCGGTGGTCAAGTCGGCGCAGAGCAGCGGATTCGGACCCTCCTCGATCGAGCAGGCCTACCCGGGGGGCCCGCTGTGCATCGCCTGGACCGGGATCGACGGCGCGGGAGAACTCAATGTCGCGCCGGTGAACCCGGACGCGATCCGGAACGGCACAGACCCGATCGGCGCCGTGTACACCCTGCCTGAGACCAGCATCGCCGCGCCCACGCTGCTCTACCGGCCGCTCCTCGACGCACTAGCGATCTTCTGGGCCGGCACGGATGGCGCCGGCACGCTCAACGCCTGCAACGTCCAGCTGTAGGAGTCGGGGAGCCGGGAAGGGCCTTCTGGCGACGCCAGGCGCCGCTCACAGGCCACGCGGCTCCGCCGCCATATGCGTTCAGCGCGCTGCGAATTGTCGCTTTCCGCCCTCTAAAACCAGTGGCTGCTCCCGGGAGCGCCTATTACCGTGGCGATCATGCGGCGCCTCCCCGAACCGGACCCCGGTCTCCCCGACACCAGATCGGCGACCCGGTACTTGTTCTGGCTCGTCCGCAAGCAGTGGACGAGCATGACGCTCGGCGCCTTCTGGGGCGTGGTGTGGATGCTCAGCCAGGCGCTGATGCCGGCCGCGATCGGCAAGGCCATCGACGCCGGGGTGAGCGCGAAGGACTCCCGCGAGCTGTGGCGCTGGTCGCTGGTGGTGTTCGGGCTGGGCTGCCTGACCGGCCTGGCCGGGATCCTGCGGCACCGGTGCGCGGTCACCAACTGGCTGGCCGCCGGCTACCGCACCGTGCAGCTCACCGCCGAGCGCGCCACCGAGCTCGGCGCCACCCTGCCCGGCCGGATCGGCACCGGCGACGTGGTGGCCATCGGCACCGCCGACGCCTCCAGCATCGGCGCCACGATGGACGTCAGCGCGCGGTTCGTCGGCGCGGTGGTGTCCATCGTGGTGGTGGCCGTGCTGCTGCTGCGCTCCGAGCTGCGGATCGGGCTCACGGTGCTGATCGGCGTGCCGCTGATCATGGCGCTGGTCGGCCCGCTCCTGAAGCCCATGCACCGGCGCCAGAGCGAGGTGCGCGCGTTGCAGGGCAAGCTGACCGGCCGGGCCAACGACATCGTGGCCGGGCTGCGGGTGCTGCGCGGCATCGGCGGCGAGCCGGAGTTCGCCGACCGCTACCGGACCCAGTCCCAGTCGCTGCGCTTCGCCGGCGTCCGCGTGGCCCGGGTGGAGTCGGTGCTGGACTCGGCGCAGGTGCTGCTGCCCGGGCTGTTCGTGGTCGGCGTGACCTGGCTCGCGGCCCGGCTGGCGCTGTCCCACGAGATCACCGCCGGGCAGCTGGTGGCGTTCTACGGCTACGCCGCGTTCCTGGTGGTGCCGTTGCAGACCATAACCGAGGCCTGGGGCCGGTTCCTGCGGGCGCACGTGGCGGCCGGCAAGGTGGTCCGGGTGCTGGCGCTCCGGCATCCGCTCGCCGAGGGCTCGGGCCCGAGCTTGAGCTCGGCCAATGACGCCGCGGACGCCGAGGGCACCGGCGCGCTCGCCGACGAGCACTCGGGCCTGCGCCTCAAGCCCGGCTCGTTCACCGCGGTGGCCGCCGCGGACTCCGCCGAGGCGATGGAGCTGGCCGATCGGCTGGGCCGCTACCGGGCCGCCGAAGGGGTCACGCTGGACGGCACGCCGCTGGAAACGCTCCCCCTGAACCAGGTGCGGCAGCGGGTCCTCGTGGCCGACAACGACGCGCGGCTGTTCGCCGGGCGGCTGGCCGACGAACTGGCCGGTCCCGGTGTCGCCGATACCGATGCCGCCCTCGCCTCGGCGCTGCACACCGCCGCGGCCGAGGACATCATCGAGGCCCTGCCCGAGGGCCTGGACGCCGTAGTCGCCGAACGCGGCCGCTCCTTCTCCGGCGGCCAGCAGCAGCGGCTGCGCCTGGCCCGCGCGCTGCTCGCCGACCCCGAGGTGCTGCTGCTGGTCGAGCCGACCAGCGCCGTGGACGCCCATACCGAGGCGCGCATCGCCGAGCGGCTGGCCACAGCCCGCGCCGGCCGCACCACCGTGGTGTTCACCACCAGCCCCCTGATGCTCGACCGGGCCGAGCGCGTGGTGTTCCTGGCCGGCGGCCGGGCCGCGGCCGAGGGCCGGCACCGCGAACTGCTGGCGAACGTGCCCGCCTACCGGGCCACCGTGACCAGGGAAGAGGACTGAGATGGCGCTGTCTCCCACTCCGCCTTCGGCGCCCACGTCCGCCGGCCGTGAGGCGCTGCCGGTGGCGACCTACCCCGAGGTGCGCCGCTACGCCGGCCAGATCGCCCGCAAGCGCCGCCGCGACCTGGTGCTGACCATCGGCCTGTTCGCGCTGGCCGCGGTGGCCGGGCTGTTCGGGCCGCGGCTGCTCGGTTCGCTGATCGACGGCGTGCAGCACGGCACCACCGCGGGGCACGTGAACACGATCGTCGGCCTGATCGCGCTCTTCCTCGTGCTTCAGACCGTGCTGACCCGCTACGCGCGGCTGGCGGCCGGCAAGTTCGGCGAGGGCGTGCTCGCCGAGCTGCGCGAGAACTTCGTGTCCCGGGTGCTGGAGCTGCCGCTGTCCGTGGTGGAGCGGGCCGGCAGCGGCGATCTGTTGTCGCGGTCCTCGCGGGACGTGGACAGCCTGAGCATGGCCGCCCGCTACGGCCTGCCCACCACGCTGGTCGCCATCGTCACCGTGCTGCTCACCATCGGCGCCCTGGCCCTGGTCAGCCCGTGGGCGGTGCTGCCGCTGCTGGTCATCGTGCCGCCGATCGCGGCGGTGTTCCGCTGGTATCTCAAGCGCGCGCCGGCCGGCTACCTCGCCGAGAGCGCGCGTTACGCGGACCTGACCGACGGCCTGGCCGAGACCGTGGACGGCGCCCGCACCGTGGAGGCCCTGGGCCGGCAGCGGCAGCGGATCGAGCGCACCGACGACGACATCCGGGCCCAGTTCGCGGCCGAGCGCTACACCCTGCGCCTGCGCTGCGGGTTCTGGCCCACAGCAGAGTCCTGCTACATCGTGCCGGTGGCGCTGACCCTGCTGTTCGGCGGCCTGGGCTACATCCACGGCTGGTTCAGCCTCGGCCAGGTCACCGCTGCCACCTTGTACATGCAGCAGATCATGGGCCCGATCGACGACATGCTGGCCTGGGCCGACCAGCTCCAGGTGGGCGGCGCGTCGCTGGCCCGGCTGCTCGGCGTGGCCGGCGTCCCGGCCGACCGCCAGGCCTCCGGCGAACGGCCCGAGGGCGAGGACCTGCTGGCCCGCGACGTGCGCTACTCCTACATCCCGGGCCGCGAAGTCCTGCACGGCGTGGACCTGTCCCTGCGCGCCGGCGAACGCCTGGCCATGGTCGGCCCCTCCGGCGCGGGCAAGTCCACCCTGGGCCGCCTGCTGGCCGGCATCCACGGCCCCAGCGCGGGCTCGGTGGCGGTCGGCGGCGTCCCGCTGGTGGAACTGCCGCTCGCGGATCTGCGCGGCCAAGTGGCGCTGGTGAACCAGGAACACCACGTGTTCGCCGGCACCGTGCGCGAGAACGTGGTGCTGCCCCGCCCGCAGGCCACCGAGGCCGAGGTCCGCGACGCCCTGGCCGCGGTGGACGCGCTGGCCTGGGCCGAGGCGCTGCCCGAGGGCCTCCATACGGCGATCGGCGCCGAGGGACAGACCCTGTCGCCGGCTCAGGCGCAGCAGCTGGCGCTGGCGCGGCTGGTCCTGGCCGACCCGCACACGCTGGTGCTCGACGAGGCGACCTCGCTGATCGACCCCCGCGCCGCGCGGCACCTGGAACGCTCGCTCGCGGCGGTGCTGGAGGGCCGGACGGTGATCGCCATCGCGCACCGGCTGCACACCGCGCACGACGCGGACCGGGTCGCGGTGGTCGAGGACGGCATGATCGCCGAGTTGGGGAGCCACGAGGAGCTGGTCGCGACCGGCGGCGCTTACGCCGGGCTGTGGGAGTCCTGGCATGGGCGGGGGAGCGCGGGGGAGTAGCGGCAGCTGGTGGCGGTTCCGGTTGCGGCGGTTCCGCTTGTGAGTCGGCAGCCGGCAGTCGGCGGCGCGCGGGTGTTAAGCGCCGCCGAGCGCCACGGCGACGGCGCCGCGGGTGAACTCCGCGCGCCCCAGGAAGTCGGTGCTGTCGGCGAACTGGTCGATCGCCCCGGTCTGAGGCAGGGCCCGGATATCCGCGCTCGCAATAGTCTGAATCAGGGCATTGGCGAACCGATCGGCCCCGATGACCTGGAACGGCCGCTCGAAGTAGGGCCGGGTGCGGGGATCGACCGGCTCGGTGAGCCCGAGGCCGTTGTGCAGCCCCGCCACCTGCTCGTAGACCCGCACCAGATGCTGCTCGCGCGTCTTCCAATCCGATGCCGCGAGCGCCCCGGTCAGCTGCGGGGTGAGCACCGCCGCCGCCGTGGTCCGCGCGAACGCCGACCCGAGCCACTTGCTGTAAGGCGGATACCGCCGCTCCATCACCAAGACCAGCCGCATCACGTCCCGGACCAGCCGGGCGGCGACCACCGCCGACCCGAGTTCGTCGCCGACCTCCCCGCACCGCCCGACGAACGCCTCTTCCTGGGAGATCCGCTTCCACTGGCACGCCAGCACGTACCGCCACACATCACCCGGGTACCACGCCAGGTGTTCGCGACGGTCGGTGAGCTGCCCGAGCCCGTCATGGAAGACCGCACCCGAGGCCACCTCCAGCAGCCGCTGCGTCGGCGTGGCCAGCCAGTCGGCCGTCGACACCCCGCCGGCCGGCGTGAAGCCCAGCCACCCGGTCAGCCACCCGTCCACGTCCGCGACCTCCACCCGGTGGCGCACCGGCCCGTCGGTGACCTGCATGAATCCGATGTCAGCGGCCTCCCCGGTCGGCTCGAAGTGCGTCGGGTAGCCGAGGAAGGTCTTCGGGAGCTGATGGGCGAAGGCTGAAACCAGCCGGTCGCGGTGACGCGCCACATCCTCGGGGGCGAGGAACAACTGCAAGCGCGGACCCCACTCGTGATCCGCCGATCGCGCCGTGTCGAACCCGAGCACCTCCGAACCGCTGCCGAGCCGAGCGGCGGCGTGCGGCAGCCCGCCGATCTCCGCGTCGAGGATCGGCAGCACGGCCTCGCGGTAGAAGCGCCGCGACAGCTCCAAGCCCGGGACGAACTCCGGTGTGGTCATACCGCAAGACTTCCCCGAAGATCCCCGCCCCGCGAGCGGTTTTACACCCGCGCGAACGTCCGCCGATACGCCTGCGGCGACACCCCCACCGAAGCCCGCAGATGCTGACGCATCGACGTGGCCGTCCCGAACCCGGCCCGCTCCGCGACCCGGTCGATCGGCAGATCCGTCGCCTCCAGCAGATGCCTCGCCAGATCCACGCGCTGCCGCGTCAGCCACTGCCCCGGGCTCTGCCCGGTCTCGGTGCGGAACTGGCGAGTGAAGGTCCTGATACTCATCCGGGCCTGCCCGGCCAGATCCTGCAACGCCAGCGGCTCGTGCAGCCGCTCCAGCGCCCAGGCGCGCGCCGGCCCGGTCCCGGTCGCGGTCGGGGCGGGCACCGGACGCTCGATGTACTGCGCCTGCCCGCCATCGCGCGAGGGCGGCACCACGCAGGCCCGGGCCGCGAAGTTCGCCACCGAGCTGCCGTGGTCGGTGCGGATCAGGTGCAGGCACAGGTCGATCGCGGCGGCCACGCCGGCGGAGGTGAGGATGTCGCCGTCGTCGATGAACAGCACATTCGGGTCCACGGACAGCGCCGGGAACTGCTCCTCCATGTGCTCGGCCTGATTCCAGTGCGTCGTCACCATGCGGCCGTCGAGCAGGCCCGCGGCGGCGAAGACGTAGGCGCCGGTGCACAGCGCGACCTTGCGCGCTCCCGGACGGATACCGGCCAGCGCCGCCGCCAGCTCCGGTGCCAGCGCGGCGCCGTCGGCGATCTCGTCCACGATCGGGTAGGCCGGCGGCACGATCACCGTGTCGGCGGTGGCCAGCGCCTCCGCGCCGTGCTCGACATAGAGCTGGTAGTCCTCGGTGGTCGTCACCGGTCCGGCCGACAACCCGCAGGTCACCACGTCGTACAGGGGCTGCCCGTCCGGATCCGCCGCGGCGCCGAACAGCCGGGCCGGGATACCGAGGTCGAACGGGATCACGCCGTCGAGCGCGAGGACGACGACGCGGTGTCGCGGCGGGCCGGAGTGCGGCGGCGAGTCGGACTGACGCGGGGAGCAGGAACTGGCCATGGCCTGATTCTTTCACATGTTGGCCATCGGGCCACTGTCGAGACCGGGCCCGGTCCGGGACCGTGGAGCTATGACCGACCAGCCTTCGAATTCCACCCAGCCTTCGAATTCCACCCAGCCCTCGAATTCCACGCCGACCATGCGCGCCATCGTCGCCGCCGAGCCCGGCCCGGCCGGCGTGCTCAAGGAGATCCGCGTCCCCAAGCCCCAGCCCGGCCTCACCGAAGTGCTGGTCCGGGTCCACGCCGCGGCCATCAACCCGACCGACTGGAAGACCCGCGCCAACGGCTGGGCGGGCCGCCGCGGCGCCATCGAGGAGGGCGTCATCCTCGGCTGGGACGTCTCCGGGGTGGTCGAGGCGGTGGGCGGCGGCGTCACGCTCTTCCAGCCCGGCGACGAGGTCTTCGGCATGCCGCTGTTCCCGGCTTTCGCCGGCGGCTACAGCGAGTACGTCACCGCCCCGGCCCGCCACTTCGCCCGCAAGCCCGAAGGCCTGACCCACGTCCAGGCCGCCGCGCTGCCGCTGGCCTCGCTCACCGCCTACCAGGCGCTGCACGACTTCGCGGACGTGCAGCCGGGTCAGAAGGTACTCATCCACGCCGCGGCCGGCGGCGTCGGCCACCTCGCGGTGCAGATCGCCAAGGCGCTCGGCGCGCATGTCATCGGCACCGCCAGCGCCGCCAAGCACGATTTCGTGCGCGGACTGGGGGCCGAGGAGGTGATCGACTACCGGGAGGTGGACTTCGCCGAGGCGGTGAGCGGGGTCGACGTCGTCATCGACGCGATCGGCGGCGACTACTTCGATCGCTCGCTGCGCACCCTGAACTCCGGCGGCACGCTGGTCGCGCTGAACTACAACGTCGACGCCGCGATGAAGGCGCGCGCCGCCGAGCGCGGGGTGACCTCCGACTTCCTGCTGGTCGAGCCGGACCTCGGCGGCCTGACCGCGATCCGCGCCCTGGTGGCGGACGGCCGGCTGCGCCCGGTGATCGACACCACGCTGCCGTTGGCCGAGGCCGCCAAGGCGCACGAACTCGGCGAGACCAATCGGGCCAGCGGCAAGATCGTCCTGACCGTGGTTGACGACTGATCGGCCGCTCACGATCTGCCCGCGAGGGTGCCCCGGACCATACTGCTGGTCCGGGGCACCCTCGTCTCGGGCGCCGAACCCGGGCGGCCCCGTTACCCGCGACGAACGCAAGGTAATCCGGCGATCAAGGATTGAATCCGAAGGATTTTCATCGGTAGAGTAGTCGTACACTATTTCTTCCACTACTCATCCGACGATCAGGCGAGGTGACACATGCGGCAGCAGCACACGGGAATCCTGCGAGTCTTGTTCGACGAGGCGCACAGCGAGGCCTGGACCATCGATCCGGCCAGGGCTCTGGCCATGAATCCCGTGAATCCGGCCGACGCCGGGTACACGCATGCCGCCGATCTCCTGCGCGGCCGGGGCTACGAGGTCCACGCCTTCCGCGACGGCCTGTTCGCCCCCGAAGCCCTGGCCGGCTCTGACGTCCTGGTGATCGCGCACCCGGCCGATCCGGCCCGCGAGCGCACCACCGGCGTCGGCAGCCCGGTGTTCGCCGCGGCCGAACTGGACGTCCTGCAGTCCTACGTGGCCGCCGGCGGCGGTCTGGTGCTGCTGGCCGACAGCGAGCAGGACACCGGCTCGAACCTGGCCGCGCTGCTCGGCCGGTTCGGCGTGGGCATGGACCACTTCACGGTGCAGGACGCCGCGCGCCGGCACCACGGCAACGCCCGCTGGGTGCTGGCCGAGCGGGCCGCCCTGCCGGAGAGCCGGGTCGAGCCGGAGGACGTGCTGGCCGGTATCGCCGAGGTCTGCTTCTACCGCTCCGGCACCCTGTTCACCGCCCAGGACGCCGACATCCTGCCGCTGCTGAACTCCTCGCCCACCGCCGACCCCGCGGACCGGCCGCTGGCCGTCGGCGTCCGGTTCGGCAAGGGCCGGGTCGCGGTGTTCGCCGACTCCGACATGTTCGGCGACGACTCGATCGCCGACTACGACCACCGCGCGCTCTGGATCAACGCCGTCACCTGGGCCTCGCGCCGGCCCAAGCAGCACGCCGGGGCCGACGCCGAGCCGCACCCGGTCGCCTCCTCGGCCGCCTTCGGCGACCTGAAGGCGGCGATCGAGGAGCTGCGGCCGTTGCAGTCCAAGGACGGCTCGATCGACTTCGAGGCCGGCGGTCACGACCGCGCGCAGGCCGAGCGCCTGGCCGAGCGGATCGGCGCCGCCGTGCAGTCCCTGGCGCCGGAGTACCCGCACGACGCCGACTACCTCGACGCCTTCGGCAAGGACCTGCGCCGCTGGGCCGAGGACGGCTTCGGCGTGCCGGACTTCCTGGACACCCTGAGCGCGTTCCACCCGGCCGCGCAACGCGAGGACGGCCGCGAACACCTCGTGGTGTTCCCGATGTACACACAGAACGGCAACCTGGACCGCAACTTCGAGGCGCTGATCATCCGCACGGTGTGGCCGGACTGGATCGCCGAGCTGGAGCGGGACAAGTACCCGAACCCGCAGTTCGTGCCGATCGAGTTCGTCGCAGCCGACGCCTTCACCGCCGGCTACGACACCAACAGCGCGGTGCTGTTCCCGGAGACCGTCGCGGTCCGGGAGACCCCGGTTTTCACCTGGGGCGCGATCATGCAGGACCGCGAGGCCGCGCGGTTCCGGATGGTCACCTCGGCCGCCGCGGCCACCCTGAAGATGTCGCTGCCGCCGGACGCCGCGCGGCTGCTGGAGGACCAGCGGCTGACGCAGGAGGTGTTCGTGCTCTGGGACCTGATCCACGACCGCACGCACAGCCACGGCGACCTGCCGTTCGACCCGTTCATGATCAAGCAGCGGATGCCGTTCTTCCTGTACTCGCTGGAAGAGCTGCGCTGCGACCTGACGACGTTCCGCGCCGCGGTGCGGATGGAGCGCGAAGGCGGCGCCGGCGCCTCGCACGCCCGCCTGGTCCAGTACACGATCCTGTTCGACCGCATCTTCCGCTTCCCGATCACCGGCGGCCGGGTCCGCAACTACGACGGCCTGGGCGGTCAGCTGCTGTTCGCCTACCTGCACCGCAACGGCGTGGTCAACTGGACCGACAACCGGCTGGCCGTGGACTGGGCCCGGATCGCCGACGCGGTGATCGAGCTGGCCACCGAGGTGGAGACGCTGTACCGGGACGGTATCGACCGGCCCAAGCCCGCGCACTGGATGGCCGCCTACCAGCTGGTCGCCGGATATGTCGCCGCGAACCCGAACTCGGTGTGGGCCCAGGGCGCGGCCGCACTGCCGCTGGACGGCCCGCCGAAGGGCCTGGTCGACGCGGTGCTGCCGGACGAGTTCCCGTTGTCGATGTTCTATGAGGCCCTGAACAAGAAGCTGAAGCCGGTGATCGAGGCGACCCGGGGCGTCACGGCCTGATTCGGCGCCCCGGCGTCCCGGCGCCCGCCCCCATATCCTGTCCGCACACTGATCCGCGAGGCGGAAGTCCGAATGGAGACAGCAGCACCATGAGCCTTAACAACCAGTCCGTGGTCGTGGTGGCCGGCGCCGGCGGCGGGGCCGGCGGCGCCGTGGTGCGGGCCCTGACCGCGGCCGGGGCGACCGTCATCGGCATCGACACCACGACCGAGAACGCCGAGCGGGCCGCGGCGGTCGCCGTCGGACCGGGCCGCGCCGTCCCGGCCGTGGTGGACCTGCTCGACGCGGAGGCGACCAAGGCGTTCGCCGAGGGCGTGCTGAAGGACTACGGCCGGGTGGACGGCGTGATCCACCTGGTCGGCGGCTGGCGCGGGTCGAAGAGCTTCGGCGAGACCAAGCTGGCGGACTGGGACCTGCTGCACAAGCTGCTGGTCCAGACCCTGCAGCACACCTCGCTGGCCTTCCACGACGCCCTGGACGCCGCCGGGGACGGCCGCTTCGTGCTGATCTCGGCGACCGCGGCCTCCGCCCCGACCGCCGGCAACGCCGCCTACGGCGCGGCCAAGGCCGCCGCCGAGGCCTGGACCCTGGCGCTGGCCGACAACTTCAAGAAGGGCGGCGACAACGCGGCCGCGGTGGTGCTGGTGGTCAAGGCGCTGCTGACCGACGCCATGAAGGAAGCCAAGCCGGAGGGCAAGTTCCCCGGCTACACCCACGTGGACGACCTGGCCGCCGAGATCGTGAAGCTGTTCGCGCAGCCGGCCGCCGAGGTCAACGGCACCCGCGTCCGCCTCGCGCCCTGAATCCGTCTTTGACTCATAAGGAACCACCCGTGACCATCACCCGTCGCCACGACTTGGACTACCGCGGCTTCGCCAGCGACAACTACGCCGGGATCCACCCGGAGATCCTGGAGGCGATCGCCGTCGCCAACGGCGGTCACCAGATCTCCTACGGCGAGGACGTCTACACCGAGCACCTCCAGGAGATCTTCCAGGGCCACTTCGGCCCGCGCGCCGAGGCCTTCCCGGTGTTCAACGGCACCGGCGCCAACGTCGTGGCGATGGACTCGATGATCGAGCGCTGGGGCTCGGTGATCACCGCGGCCACCGCGCACATCAACGTCGACGAGTGCGGCGCCCCGGAGAAGATCGGCGGCCTGAAGCTGCTGACCGTGGACACCCCGGACGGCAAGCTCACCCCGGAGCTGATCGACACCCACGCCTGGGGCTGGGGCGACCAGCACCGCGCGCAGCCGCTGGTGGTCGCCATCACCCAGTCCACCGAACTCGGGACCTGCTACACCCCCGAGGAGATCAAGGCGATCTGCGACCACGCGCACCAGCACGGCATGAAGGTGTTCCTGGACGGCTCGCGCCTGGCCAACGCCGCCGCCACCCTGGGCCGGCCGTTCCGCGAGTTCACCACCGACGCCGGCGTGGACGTCCTGAGCTTCGGCGGCACCAAGAACGGCCTGATGCTGGGCGAATGCGTGGTCGTGCTCAACCCCGACGCCGCGCACGGCGTGCAGTACCTGCGCAAGATGTCGATGCAGCTGGCCTCCAAGATGCGCTTCATCTCGGCCCAGTTCGAGGCCCTGCTCTCCGGCGACCTGTGGCTGCGCAACGCCTCGCACGCCAACGCGATGGCCCAGCGCCTCGCGACGGCGGTCCGCGACGTGCCGGGCGTGACCGTCACCCAGCGGGTGCAGGCGAACGCGGTGTTCGCGGTCCTCCCGCGCGACGTCACCGAGCGCCTCCAGAAGCGCTTCCGCTTCTACACCTGGAACGAGCACACCGGCGAGGTGCGCTGGATGTGCTCGTTCGACACCACGGAGGCGGACATCGACGCGTTCGCGGCCGCGGTGCGCGAGGAGATGAGCCACGCGGGTTAGCTACATGTCGTGCTCCCAGCTGCCGCGCGTGTCGACGTCCGCGGCGTCCGCCAGCGCCTCCAACTCCGCGATCTCCTCGTCGGTGAGCGCGATGCCGTGAGCTCGGACCAACCCGTCGATGTAACCGGCCTTCGTGACCCCGATGATCGGGGTGGTCCCCTTGGCGATGGCCCAGGCGGTGGCGACGTCGGCGGCGGAGGCGCCTCGGTCCTCGCCGATCGCTCCCATCCTGTCCGTCAGCGCCTGTAGCTGGGGCAGGATGCCGTTGTACACGGCCGCCCGGCTGCTGCCCTCCGGCAGCGGACGGGCCGGGCTGTACCTGCCGGTCAGCGCCCCTTGTTCGAGGACCATGTAGGAGAAGAACCGCACGTCGTGCTCGCGGCAGTGATCGAGAATGCCCGCGCGCTCAGAGCTCCGGTACAGGAGGCTGTAGTGGTTCTGGACCGCCTCGACACGGAAGCCGGCCTCGCCGAGGATCTGATCGGCAAGAGCGATCTCCTTCATATTGTGGTTCGAGACGCCGACATGCCTGATCCTGCCGCTACGTAGCAGCGGAATCAGAAGCGGCGTCCAACGGGCCACGTCGGCAGGGTTGTGGATCCAGTACAGATCCACATAGTCCGTGCCCAGCCGGTCCAGGCTCTGCTCCAGCATGTCCGCGACCGGGTCGTCGCCGTCGCCCGCGATCTGCGGGGTGAACTTCGTCGAGAGCTGGTACTCGCCGCGGGCGTGGCCCCTCAGCGCCTGAGCGAGGACCGTCTCCGAGTGGCCCATGCCGTACACCGCCGCGGTGTCCCACAGGGTGAACCCGTTCGATTGCGCCTTGTCGACGACCTCTCGCAGTCCGGACGCGGTCAGCTGACTGCCGAAATAGCCGTCGCCCACCTGGCCGCTGTCTCCCCAGGCCCACGTGCCCAGCGCCACCGCCGGCGCGGTCAACGTCTTGCTCGTCATGTTCCCTACTTCCATTCACCGGGATCGTGTCGCAACGTTAGATCCCCAGGAGACCCCGATCGCACCCACCGGAGAAGGTCCGCTTTATGGGGGGTATGACCTCAACCCCCCTCGCGCCGTGATCAGCGACTACCGTGAACGACATGGACCAGCAGCCCGGCAACCGCGGCGAAATCCGGCACTTCCTTGCCAGCCGGCGCGCCAGAATCACCCCGGCGCAGGCCGGTCTTCCGACCAGCGCCCGCCGCCGGGTCGCCGGGCTGCGGCGCGAGGAGGTCGCCGTCCTGGCCGGCGTGAGCGCGGAGTGGTACACGCGGCTGGAGAAGGGCCACATCGGCGGCGTGTCCGAAGACGTCCTGGCCGCGGTCGCCCGCGCCCTGCGACTGGACGACGACGAACGCACCTACCTGTTCGACCTGGCCCGGTCATCGCGGCCCAAGAGCCGCACGCCCTCGCGCCGCCGGGACGTCGAGGTCCCGCCCCGGGTCCAGTGGCTGCTCGACGCCATGACGATGTCCTCGGCGTTCATCCGCGACGGCCGCACGGACGTCGTCGCCAGCAACGCCCTGGCCCGCGCCCTGCACGCGCCGATGTTCGACAGCGCCACCGCCGACCAGCGCGGCCGCCCCAACATCGCCCGCTACATCTTCCTCGACCCCGGCGCACAGGACTTCTTCGCCGACTGGGACGCCGCCGGCAACGCCACCGCCGCCCTGCTGCGCGCCGAAGCCGGGCGCGAGCCCCACGACCGGGCACTACGCGAACTCGTCGGCGAACTGTGCACCCTCAGCCCCGAGTTCCGCAGCGTATGGGCCGCGCACGACGTCCTGATCCGCCACGACGGCAGCAAACGGCTCCAGCACCCCGATGTCGGCCAGCTGGAACTGACCTTCCAGTCCCTGGACCTACCCCTGTCCGGCCCAGCCGTGCACAACCTGATCACCTACACCGCCGAACCCGGCACCCCATCCGAAGACCGGCTCAAGCTCCTCGCCAGCTGGGCGGCCACGCCATCTCGGGCGGCCGAGCCCACCCGCCTCTATCCTGGCCCGTGCGGTCGTGCGTTGACGGACTGAGAGGAACCCGGTGAATTCGCTGAGGAGCGTCGTCGTCGAGATCCTGGGCCGCCCGCACATCCTCGGTCAAAGCCGTGCGCTCGCCGCCCGGATGATCGCGGCCGACGAGGAGATCAACCACATCCTCGCGCGCACCAAGGGGACCCTGGCCCGGCCGATCTGGGCCGGTTGTGCGCGCGAGTCCGACCGGTGTATGGACCTGTTCATCACCGAATGGGGACTGTTCAAAGCCCGCGTGGGCGATGACAGCGAACTCCGCAGAAGTCCCAACCCGTGTGAGGTCGGCGTCTTCCAAGAAGCAGTCGCCGGTACCGAGTGGGCGCTTGGGAGACTGCGGCAGGAGTTCGGTCTGCTCGGAATGACGAGCTGGGTCTACGACGACGAGGAACCCTGATCGCCGCTGACCTCGACGCTGACCTCGACGCCGACCTGAGGCTATTGCCGCCGGGCCAGCCAACCGGCCTTTTCGATGATCTCGCGAGCTGAGTCCTCCTGCGACCTGTCGTGTGTGGAGACGAGGAAGTCCCGGATCTTGTCGAGGTCGGTCCGCGCGTGGAAGACGTCGACCCAGCGGCGCAGGCCTTCCTGCCAGAACTCGTTCGGCTCGCGCGCCGTCACCCGCTGCTTGAGGATCGCCTCCGGCGCGGTCAGCTCGCACACGGCGAGGTTCGCGCCGGGCACGGCTTCGCGCAGGAGCGCCAGCTCCTTCTCGTCCTCGATGACGCCGGACAGCAGGAGTCTGAGACCGGGGACCGCGGCGTAATGGGGATAGATGGCCTTCAGGTTCGCACGTGCGAAGGAATGATCTTGACCCGGAAACACCAGGGAGATCTCGTCCAGGTCGATCACTCCGTGGGGCAGGCCGGCCGCCCGAAGGATTTCGGAGACGGCCCGGGCCAGGGTCGTCTTTCCGGCGCCCGGCGATCCGTGGAGGAACAGTACATCGACGCTTTGCACCCGCCGAACTTAGTGCCGGAGTCGGCGGCGCTCCATCGGATTTCGGCCGCCTGACTCCCGCACCGCGTCGCAGCCGACCCGATCACGGCCTGGCGGCAGGATCCTGATACACCCGCTCCAACGCCGAGTGCGCACCGCCCAGCGCCGGTGCCGAGAACCCGAGCCGGGACACCTCGACCCGGCAGCCGCCGGCGTCCGGGGCCATGACCCGCTCGCGCACCACCGAGCGGATCCGGTCCAGCATCAGCTCCCCGACATGGGTGAAGTAGCCGCCGAGGATCACGGCGCGCGGGTTGAGGACGTCGGCCAGCAGGCCGATGCCCAGCCCCAGGTCGGCCGCCACCCGGTCGAAGGCGGCCAGGGTCCGCTCGTCGCCGGCCAGCGCGCGGGCCATCAGAACGGCCAGGCGCTGCTCGACGTCCACCGTGGGGTCGTGGACCGGATCGCCGGGGTCGGCGGCCAGCCGGAGCAGGGCACTGAGACCGACCATCGTCTCCCAGCAGCCGAGCCGCCCGCAGGCGCACGGCCGGCGCTCGGGATCCAGCGGCATGTGCCCGATCTCGCCGGCGAACCCGGCCGCGCCGCGCAGTAGCTGCCCGCCGCTGATGATGCCGCCGCCGATGCCGGTCTCGCCGGTGACGTAGAGCAGGTCGTGGACGTCGGCGTCGTCGATCGCCAGGTATTCGGCGACCGCGGCGAGCTTCGCGTCGTTCTCCAGCCGCAGCTCCGGCACGTCCGGGCCCAGGCGCCGCCCGACCGCCGCCAGGACGTCCACGTCCCGCCAGCCCAGGTTCGCCGCGTAGTCCACCCGCCCGGCCGCGACGTCGACGACTCCGGGCACGGCCAGCGTGATCCCGGCCGGTCGCACGCCCCGGCCGGCGATGTCGGCCAGGCATCCGGTGATCAGGCCGGCGAGCAAGTCGAGCACTGATCCGACCTCGGCGGCCGCGACCGCGACCGGCACGCGCCGCTCGAAGACCGTCTCGCCGCGCAGCGTCATCGCCAGCACGCCGACATAGTCCGCGCTGATCTCCGCGCCGACCCCGCACACGTCGCGGCCGTCTAAGTGCACTGACAACCCCGGACGCCCGATGGATCCGTCGCGCTCGACCGTCCCCTCCGAGGCCAACCCCAGGGCCACGAGTTCACCGACCAGCCCGGTGATGGTCGGCTTGGGCAGCCCGGTGTCGGCGGCGATCCGGACCCGCGAGCGCGGCCCGGCGTCGCGCAGCAGCCGCAGCACCACGCCGAGGTTGTCCCGCCGGATCGACGCGCGGTCGCTCGGCCGCAGCAGCCCGACCGCGGGCGTCGAATCCGGCACCGGCCGCAGATCCGCCTTCATCCCCTGCCCCTTTCGTTCCGGCCCATCGTGGCATGCGCGATCGTCCCGGGTATTGACGTCCGCCTCAATAGTTTGGATCCTACTTTAACTAACTACGACCGGAGGTTCGACCTGTGAGAACGAGACCGGCGATACCGACGAGGGTGGCCACCGCCCTGGGAGCTGTGGCCTTGGCGGCAGTAGGCGTGGCAGCCGCCCCCGCTCCGACAGCCTCAGCCGCCACGGCGCCCACCGCGGGCGTGGTGACGATCGGCGGCAAATGTCTGGGTGAGGCGCAGAACGTCGTCCAACTCGCCGCCTGCGACGGCTCGTCCGCGCAGAACTGGACCTGGAACGGCGACGGAAGCGTGACCGCCTCCGGCAAGTGCCTGGACATCACCGGCGCTTCCGACGCGAACGGCGCCCTGGCCCAGCTCTACGCCTGCTCGCCCGGCGCGGCGCAGCAGAAGTTCAAGTGGCTGCCGGACGGCACCGTGTACAGCGTCAAGTCCGGCAAATGCCTGGAAGTGCAAGGCGGATCGGCCGCCGACAACGCCCGGATCGGCTTGGAACCGTGTGACCCTTCGCAGTCCCTTGAGGTGTGGAAGGCCACCACCGCGCCGCCGCCGCAGTACACGTTGTCGGCCGGAACCCCGGTGAACTACCCGAATCCGGACGACACCCCGGCCTCGGTCTACACCGACGCCAACGGCCAGTTCTATTACCAGCAGTCGCATTCGCTGTACGGCGCGACCGACAGCCGGCAGTGGAGCTTCTACTCCGGCAGCGACTTCGACACCGCGACCCTCGCCCCGATCAGCACCGCGGTGAACCCGGCCAACAAGAACGACAGCAACGGCGACACCACCTGGCGCTGCAACAACAGTCCGACCGGGGTCACGTCGACCAACGCCCCATCAGGGTCCGGATACGCCGAACGCAACTACTGCGACCTGTCCGGGACCTGGGTCGACCCGGACACCGGCTGGTGGTACGGACTGATCCACAACGAGTTCACCCCGCAGCCGTTCGGCGACGGCCTGCACTACGACGCCATCGACTACGCGGTCTCCAAGGACCACGGCGCGACCTGGAGCATCGCCGGGCACGCAGTCACCTCGCCCTTCAGCACCGCCCGGGATGACACCAAGCAGTTCCCGAACCAGACCTACTACTACGGCGACGGCGACCAGCGCCTGTTCGTGGACTACGCATCAGGCTACTTCTACGCTTTCTACGCCACGCGGGTCCTGGACAAGAGCGGCGGCGGGACGGTGTGGCTGCAACACGTGGCGCGCGCCCCGATCTCGCAGAAGATGGCGACCTCGTCCTGGCGCAAGTGGTACGACGGCGCGTGGCAGAGCCCCGGCGTCGGCGGCCCGGAGAGCGACATCATCCCGGCCGAGGGCGTCGGCAGCGGGTACGTCGCCTCTGGGGACGACTACCAGCCGTCCACCTCGGGAAGCGTCGGCGCGCAGGTCGCGGCCGGCACGATGCCGGACAACTCGCAGCTCGCGGTGATGAACGTGGCGTGGGACGCGTATCTGGGCAAGTACATCGGCACGCCGCAGAACAACATCGCGCAGGCCACGAACACCTTGACGCCGCTGCACTTCTACACCACCGACGACCTGGCCACGCAGAAGTGGACGGACATGGGGCTGGTGTCCAGCCTGCCGAACGCGGCGTGGTACCGGTGGTTCCTGGACTCCTCGACGGTCACCAGTTCCACGGTCGTCGGGAAGACGTTCCGTTCCTACTGCGCGTACTACTGCTCGACCTACACCAGCGAGTACTCGCCGGTGACGATCGCGCCGCAGTCCTCGGCCGCGCTGCCGAAGGGTCCGGTCAGCAGCGGTGTGTCGTATGAGATCGGCGCCGGCGACGGCCGGTACCTGGCGCAGCGCGGTTCGGCGCTGACGACGGTCGCCGGCTCGGCTGGCGCGTCTTCGGCCCAGGCGTGGAAGTTCACGCCGACCGGCGACGGGTTCTTCACCGTCGCCAACAGTGGTTCGGGCCGGGTGCTCGGGGTGAATTCGACCTCGAACACCGGACGCGCCTGGGACGCGCCGGTCTCGCTCGGCGCGCTTGGTGCCGGCACGCCCGGCGCCGATACGTCTGGTGCCGCCGCGCCCGGTGCCGCGCCGACGACCGGACAGCAGTGGTCGATCCAGACGATCGTGCAGTCCCCGTCCGCACGCGGTCACTCGACGGCCACCGGGTCCTACCGCCTGGTCAACCGGTACAGCGGCCTCGCCCTGAGCCTGACCGGCTCGGGTTCGCTGCCGGTCGCCACCTCCCCGCAGCGGGGTTGGGACAACTCCGGGAGCGGCGGAGACACCCGGCCGGCTTCCGCGCAGGCGCTCGGATTCACGGCGGTGTCCGGCCACCCCGGCAACACGATCACGGTGACCAGCCCCGGCAATCAGACCTCTGCTGCCGGTACCTCTATCAGTCCTCTGGCCATCCGGGCATCCGACTCGGCGGCCGGGCAGAAACTCACGTATAGCGCCACCGGCCTGCCGAACGGCGTGGCCGTCAACACCACGACCGGCCAGCTCACCGGTACTCCGACCGGCAACGGCGCCACCACGGCCGTCGTCACCGCGACCGACACCACCGGCGCGGCGGGCAATGCCACTTTCACCTGGACCGTGGCCGGGAACGATCTGGCCCAGAACAAGCCGACCACCGCATCCTCGGCGCAGTCCGGCGGCAACTACGCGGCGAACCTGGCCACCGACGGCAACCCGAACACCCGGTGGTCCAGCGACCCGTCCGATCCGCAGTGGCTCCAGGTGGATCTGGGCGCCACGCACACGATCAACGAGGTGAAGCTGGCTTGGGAGGCGGCCTACGGGCAGGCGTTCCAGATCCAGACCTCGAATGACGGTACGACCTGGACGACCATCTACGACACGACCACCGGATCCGGCGGCACGCAGGACCTGACCGGCCTAGCCGGGTCGGGGCGGTACGTCCGGATGTACGGGACGGCGCGAGGGACCGGCTACGGCTATTCGCTGTGGTCGTTCGAGGTGTACGGGAGCTGATACAGCTGAATCAGTGTTGGCACTCTTGGCGCGAGAGTGCCAACACCGATTTCGTTGGCACTCTCAATAGTGGAGTGCCAATCGCGAGGAGCCCGGGGATGGCGACACTGGCGCTGGGTGCACCTATCGGCGGCTTTGGTCGGCAACGCTGCTGTCCAATCTGGGCGACGGCGTCCGCGCGGCGGCGTTCCCGCTAGCCATTGGCGGCCTCAGCGGTGGATTCTTCGCCGCCGCCCTCACCCGGCGGATCGGAGTGAGAATGACGACCCTGGCCTGCCTGGCCCTGGCCGCCGCCGGCCACTGGCCCTGGGCACGACGAGCTCAGTGAGCCTCACAGCCGCGGTCCTGGCCACCAGCAGCATGGCCTTCGCCATCTGGAACGTGCAGGCGCGCACCACCATCCAGCGCACCGTACCCGCGCACCTGCTGGGACGAGTGATCAGCATCAACGGCGCCGTCATCACCGCGGCCTCCCTCGCCCGGGCCGGCCTCGGCGGCATCACAGCGAGCCGCCTCGGACTCCACGCCCCATTCCTGCTCGGCATCCCGGTCTTGGTCGTCGCCGGGACCCTCACCGCCGTAACAGGCAGTAGCGCCCAGGACTCGTATCCGGTCAAAGGGTGAGGTACCGCCGGTGGGTGTCTGCTGCGGTGCCGGACGGCTGGCGCGGGAGATTCCAGCCTTCAGGATCCTGCGATATTTTGCCGGTTGTGTCGCAATCCGAGCCTGCCTGGCCCCCCGCCCCGATCCGGACCGAACGGCTCATGCTGCGGGCGTCGCAGGCCCGGGACCGGGCGGCGATCATCGAGATGTTCGCCTCGCCGGAAGTCGGCGCCTACATCGGCGGCGGCCGGCCGCGGGATCAGTTGGAGCGCACGGCGCCGGAAGTGCCCGGGCAGCGCTTCGGCTTCTTCGTGGTCGAGCTCGCCGGGGCGCTGATCGGGCTGATAACGCTCGACCGGCGGGCCGCGGAGCGTCCGGGGCACGTACGTCGGGAGGGCGGCGAGACCGAGATCGGTTACCTGTTCTTCCCGCACGCCTGGGGGAGCGGGTATGCGGCCGAGGCGTGCGAGGCTGCGCTGGACTGGATAGCCGACCTGCGTCCCGGGGAGCCGGTGGTGCTCTGCACGCAGGTCGCCAACGACCGCGCGCGGCGTCTCGCGGCGAAGCTGGGGTTCACGGAGGTGGAGCGGTTCGAGGAGTTCGCCGCCATGCAGTGGTTCGGCGTGCGGCGCCCGGCCGTTTCGCCCGCGCTCTGATTGTTCTTTCTCCTACGACAGCACTCGCTACGACAGCACCCGTTACGACAGCACCCGCCGCCTGAAGTTGCGCAGCCCCACGCCGAGGAACAGCGCCAGAAACCCGATCAACACCGGGTACACCACGTACAAGTGCATGTGTGGAGCATCCGTCAGCGCCGCCCGCATGCCCTCGTTGATGTAGATCAGCGGGTTGACCAGCACCACCGTCTGCAACCACGGGAACCCGCCGACCTTGACCGGCGCCAGCCGCGTCCACTCGTAGTACGTCCCGCCCAGGAACGTCAGCGGCAGCACCACGAACCCGAACATCAGCCCGATGTTCCGCGCCTCGAACGTGGTGCCCAGCAGCAGCCCCAGCGACGTCATCGCGACGCAGGCGAGCGGGATCAGCGTCAGCACGATCCACCAGTGGTACGACAGGTCCGCGTGCACGCCCTTGGCGTGCACCACCGCCGCGATCGGGAACACCAGCAGCGCCGAGATCATGCCCTGCACCGCCCCCGAGAGCACCTTCGCCGAGGCCACCAACCAGATCGGACACGGGGCCTGCACCCGGTCCTCGATCTCGCGCGTGTAGCCGAACTCCGACGCCAGCTGGAGTGCCACCGCCTGAATGCCCTGGAACATGATGGAGATACCGACCACGCCCGGCACCAATACCGTCGCGAACGCCGACTCGCTGCGCGCCCCACCCCCGCCCCCGATGCCCTGCCCGATGGTCGGGAACACGTACAGGAACACGAAGACCAGCAGGAACGGCTGGACCAGCGTCCGCGCCACGAACTCGCCGAAGTGCTTCTTCAGCACCATCAGATCGCGCAGGATGAGCGCCCCCAGCGCGGTGCGCGACGCGGCCGCCGCCGAGCGCGCGGGATGGGAGCGGATCTGCGGCCGGGCGGCGCCGGGCAGCGCGGCGCCGGGCCGGGCGGAGTCGGCTCGTGCGGTCGCCATCAGCTGCTCAGCTCCTCACCGGCGTGGTCGACAAGGTGGTTCCTCGGGCTCGGCGCCGTCACGCGGTCGCGGAGCTCGGCGCTATTGCCGGCGACGTCAGCGACGTCAGCGACGTCAGCCATGTCGGCGATGTCGGAGCGGCGGGCCGTCTCGATATGCATTGCATGGCCGCCATCAGTCCCTCAGCTCCTTGCCGGTCAGCCCGATGAACACGTCTTCCAAGCTCGGCGCGGCCACCGACAGGTCGGCCACGTCGTACCCCGCCGCCTCGGTCGCCATGACGATCCGCGCCAGCGAGCCGTCGGCGCCGCGCAGGTGCAGTTCCAGGCTGCCGCCGGCGGCCCGCACGCGCGTGATGCCGCTGACCTCCCCGCGCAGCGCGGCGCCGAGCGCGTCGAGGTCGCCGCGGGCGCGCAGGGTTACCACTGTGTCGGCGTCGATCCCGTGCTTGAGCTCGGCCGGCGTGTCCAGGGCCAGGATGCGGCCGTGGTCCATGATCGCCACCCGCCGGCACAGCCGGTCGGCCTCCTCCATGTAGTGCGTGGTCAGCAAGATGGTCTGGCCGTCGGCGTTCAGCTCGCCCAGGATGTCCCACAACGCCAGCCGGCTCTGCGGGTCCAGGCCGGCGGTCGGTTCGTCCAGGAAGAGCACCGCCGGCCGGTGGAAGATGGCGCGCGCCACCATCAGCCGCTGCGCCATGCCGCCGGACAGGGCGAAGACCGAGGCCTTGGCCCACTTGGCGAGATGGAACTGGTCGAGCAGCCGGTCGGCGGTGCGGCGCGATTCGGCGCGCGGGACGCCGAACAGCAGCCCGTGCACGTACAGGTTCTCCCAGACTGTGAGCTGCCGATCCAGCGTGTTCTGCTGCGACACCACGCCGAGCAGCTGCTTGGCCAGCGCCGGCCGCGCCACCACGTCCACCTCGCCGACGGACGCCTGCCCCGACGTGGGCACGACCCGGGTCGTGAGCATGCCGACCGTGGTGGTTTTGCCCGCGCCGTTCGGGCCGAGCAGGCCGAAGATCTCACCCGGCCGCACATCGAGGTCCAGCCGGTCGACGGCGGCGAAGTCGGTGCCCCGGTAGACCTTGGTCAGTTCCCGGGTACGGATCACGCCGGTCGAGGCCGTGGCCCCCGGCGCCGGACTGGCTGGGGACTCCACACAGTCCAGGCTATGGCTGCGGACCGTGGGGCGCTACAGGTTCGCGGGCTGGCCGGGGGACGCGCTCTGAGTGCCGGACACGCCCGGAGCAGCGAGTGCGTCCAGGCCGGCAGACCCACCTTGGCTGGCGATCGCATCGATCGCCTCCCGATTGGCGCGGTCGATCTCCGCCATATGCTCCTCAGCCCAAGCCCGCAGCACAGCCAGCGGCTGCTCCAACGACAGCCCGAGCCTGGTCAGGCTGTAGTGCACCCGCGGCGGCACGGTCGGCTCCACGCGCCGCCCGGCGAGCCCGTCCCGTACCAATGCCTGCAACGTCGTCGACAGCATCTTCTGCGAGACGCCCGGCATCCGGCGCCGCAGCTCGGCGAACCGCACCTCCTGCGGCGCCGCCTCGGCCAGCACCTTCACGGCCATCGACGTCCACTTCGACCCGATCCGGTCCAGCAACTCGCGGGTCGGGCAGGCCGGATCGAACAGGTCGCCACGCGCGTCGTCCACCAGGGCGGTCACTTCCACCTCACCACCTGACGGAGAAGTGCCGTCTTGGCGCCGCTCCATCGCTCTCCTACAGTTACGTGATATCCAATGGTAACCGCATCGCACCTGGGAGAACCTATGCCCGCGTCCATAGAACTGCCGCCCATGGAACTTCCGCCAATAGAGCTGCCGCCCATAAAACTGCTCCGTGTCCCCGCCAACGGGATCGAGGTGAACGTCGCCGTCAGCGGAGCCGGCACTCGCCCGGCGCTCCTGCTCATGCACGGCTTCCCCCACACCTGGCAGCTGTGGAGCGCGGTCATCGGCCCGCTGTCCGAGCACTACCAGGTCATCGCCCCAGACCTGCGTGGCCTCGGCGCCACCACCCGCGCCGCCGACGGCTACGACGCCGAAAACCTCGCCACCGACGCCGAAGCCCTGCTGGCCGCCCTGAACATCGACTCGGCAGCGGTCGTCGGCATCGACGCCGGCGCGCCCCCGGCCTTCCTGCTCGCCATGCGCCGCCCGGACCTCGTCCGTCAGCTGGTATTGATGGAAGCGCTCCTCGGCCGCCTGCCCGGTGCCGAGGACTTCCTGTCCGGCGGCGCGCCGTGGTGGTTCGGCTTCCACGCTGTGCCGGGCCTGGCCGAGACCGTCCTGACCGGCCACGAGCCCGAATACGTGGACTGGTTCCTGGCAGCCGGAACGCGGGGACGCGGTATCCCCGCCGATGTCCGCGACGCGTTCGCCGCCGCCTACACCGGTACCGAATCCCTGCGCTGCGCCTTCGAGCACTACCGTGCCATGCCCACCACCGCCCGCCAGATCGACGACGCGACGGCCGGCGGTCGTGGTCGCCTTACCGTCCCGACCCTCGCGATCGGCGCGCAGCCAGTGGGCCCGGCGCTCTACCACCAGCTCCGGCCGATCGCCGACGACGTCACCGGACGCGACATCGCAGAGTGCGGACACATCATTCCGCTCGACCGGCCGGAGGTACTGCTGGCGCTACTCACCGAGTTCCTGCACTGAGTTGCTGTAATTCCCGTACTGAATTCCCGTACTGAGTTCCGGTACTGAGTTCCTGCTAACTACGAACCGCTGATCGGGTCCAACTGCTCAGGCGCCGGCCGCAGCAGCCACAAATCCCCACCCGGAGGCACCGGAAGCTTCGCCACGGCGGCGCGTGCCGTCCGATCCCCGGCATCGGCCGCCGCGTGCACCACGTCGACGGCGGCGAACGCCTGGAACTGGAGCTCCGGATACGTCCAGGCCGCCTGTCCGGTGGCCGCCGGCACGACGAAGTCGACCGCCTTGAACAGGGTGCCGCCGTCCGGTGTGCTGTAGTGCCACAGATCGACGCCGACATGCTGCCCGATCATCGCCAGCCGGGTCAGCGCCACCAGGTCGAACGTGGAGTAGTGGAAGCTGCGGGTGCGCGACAGCTCCAACGGCAGCCCGCCGTTCGCGGCGATCTGCACGTCCAGCCGCTTGCTCTCCGCCGTCACGACGATCGACCGGGCCAGCGCCGGCTGCCCGGTCGCCAGGGCGAGCGCCGCCTCCTGCATGTCGAAGAACGAGCCGTGGTTGTTGGTCGAGGCGGCCTCGTCGGAGGCGTTCTTGCTGGTCTGCAACCAGGTCAGGAACTGCTTGTTCCAGGTCGTCATCCCGGCCTGGTCGGCGCCGGTCCAGCCGGGCGCCCCGGTGTTCAGCAGGGCGACGGCGTCCAGGATGTCGGTGAACTGCTGGGAGAAGTCGATGATGCCGATGCCCCGGCCGCTGACCATGCACGGGATGAACTGCGTGTAGTCCAGGCTCGGGTTCATCCGGGTCGCCGGGTCGACGAACCAGGTGCGCAGGTCCAACGCCGCGCGCTGCGCGTACGCCGGGTCGCCGGTGTAGTACCAGGCCAGCGTGAGGTCGTAGACGGCGTTGAACATCTCGCCGCGCTCGGCGTGGTCGGTGATGTCGTCGATCGCCGGGTTGCGCACCCCGTCCTTCTGCACGTACGGGCAGCCCCACGGGTTCGCGGTGGTGGCGGGCGTGGTCGGCCACCAGTAAGGGGCCTGACTCAGGTAGTCGTGCTTGTCGTTGCTCGGCGGCAGCTGCGGCTTGTCCATGACGGACCACGGGCCGGTGGTGAGCGCGGCGTCAGCCTGCTGACGCAGCTCGGCCAGCGGGGTCTGGAAGGCCGGGACCCCGGCGCGCACGAGTTCTCGGGTCACCGCCATCTGGACGCCGTTGAGGACGACGGTCTGCGGGATCTGGAACCCGTGCGCCGCTCCCGCCGCTCCTGCCGGCTGCGGGCTCTGCTGGGCGGAGGCCGCGGCCGACGGCACCAGCAAGCCGGCGACGAGGGTGAGGGCCGCGAGTATCCGGGATGTCGTGCGTCTGCGTATCACGAAGGTCTCCTGTTCCGCCCAGCATGGATGTTTCACGTATGTGAAATGGTGACAGGGTTATGAATGTTGCTGGCCCAGTGTCGCGCCGGAGACCGGGCGCGTCAATGAACGCGTTTCAGGGTTCAGATGAGGTGCCGGACGGTCGAGGAGCCGCCGGAGCCGCCAGAGTCGCCGGGGTCGCCGGACTCGTAGCGGCGCCAGTCGCTGTCGGCCGGGCGGCCGGTGGCGACGAAGGTCGCGGCGGCGCGGGAGAACTTCGCGGCGAGTTCGCGGGTCGCGGTGGTCGGGCGGCCCAGCATGGGGCTGTCGGGGTAGGTGTCGATCGTGTTGAAGAAGAAGGGGAGTTCGGCGCAGTGCGTGCTGCCGAGGTGCGCCGGGTCGTCGATCGGGGTGTAGTCGAACTCGTAGACGTACGTGTCGAAACCGGCGGCGGCCTGGTGGTCGGCGATGGCCAGCGTCCCGTCACGGAAGACGATTTCGGTCACGAGTTCGGTGAGGACGTCGCGCGGCGCGGCGCCGTGACTGGCGATGCGGTCGTACCGCTCGGCGCCATCCGCGACCTGACCGGCCACGATCGCACGAGCCTGATCATCGCTGAGTGCTGAGATACGCGGATCGAAGCCGAAGAACGCTGTCATCTCGTTCTTCGTCGTACCGGCGAGGATCTGCTTGCCGTCGAAGCGTCCGTCGGCGACCGCCTGCTCCCACGCCGCGGGCATCCCGGGGCCGCCGAGCACCGGATACATCGGCGGCGCGACGTCGCCCGGACGGGACAGTTCCCCGGCGAGTCGTCCATAGGCGCTCAGCAGTTGCTCGGCCGGGACGGCTCGGAGCGCGCCGAGCACGTCCAGACTGCCGGTCAGGCCGAGGACGTCGACGAAGCGGCGCGCGTGCTCGGCAGCCTCATCAGGATCCTGCGCCACCAGCCCGAACGGCGCCGACTGCATGATGACCCGCTTGACCATGGGCCCGGTGGTCGGGGACGCGGCGAGGTAGAGGCTGGAGAAGGCGCCCGCCGACTGGCCGCCGACCGTGATCTGCTCCGGATCCCCGCCGAAGCCGGCGATGTTGCGCGCGACCCAGTCGAGCACGGCGCCCTGGTCCTGCGTGCCGAGGTTCTCCACGCCGAGTTCCGGCAGATACAGGTAGCCCAGCGGGCCGATGCGGTAGTTGGCGGTCACCACGACGATGTCGCCGGCGGCGGCCAGGTTGCGGCCGTCGTACCAGTCCCAGCCGCCGGAGCCGCTGGAGAAGCCGCCGCCGTGGAACCAGATCAGGACCGGCCGGGGCCGCGCCTCGGAGGCTTTGTCAGCATGCTGCGGCGTCCAGATGTTGAGGGTGAGCGAGCCGTCCTCGTCCCAGTCCGGCGTGCGGCGGCCCATCACGGCTTCGAGCCGGGAGGCGCTTTGCGGGACGGACGGGCCGGGGCGGGACGCGTCGCGCAGCTCCATCCACTTCGGGTGCGGCTGCGGGGCGGCGAAGCGGAGATCGCCGACCGGGGAGGCCGCGTACGGGACGCCGCGGAACGCCGCGATGCCGTCCTCAAGGACTCCCTGGACGTTGCCGGACTCGGTGTCGGCGATCGGGCGGTTCAGCATGTTCATCGATGTCACCTTCCTTGCGTTTCCCTTGCGTTGGTGGGGACGTCTCTGGTGTATCGCCGAGCGGCGGAAACCATCGAGGATATGGCCTACTCTGATCGATAGCAGACAAGAAAGGTGCTCCAGATGGCGGATCCACGACAAGCGCGGCGCGCGCAGCTGGACGAGACCGACCGGCGGATCGCGGCGGTGCTGATGGCCGCACCGCGGGCGTCGTGGCGCACCATCGGGGACTTCCTCGGCCTGTCCGAGCGCACGATCGTGCGCCGGGCCGCACCGCTGCTGCACGACGGCACGCTCCGCCTGACCGCGGTGCGCAATCCCGCACGGTTCCCCGGGATCGTGCCGATCGTCCTGCGGATCCGCTGCCGCCCCAGCCGGATCAAGGCCATCGCCGCCGGGCTGGCGCGGCGTCCGGACACGATCTGGGTGGACATCCTCGGCGGCGGCAACGAGATCAGCAGTGTCCTGTTTCTCGACGGCGCCGAGTCGCGCAACACGCTGCTGCTGCGGGACTTGCCCGCTACCGCCGACGTGCTGTCGTGGGACGCCTACGACCTGATGAAGGTGTTCCCGGCGGGCTTCGCCTGGAGCGGCGGGCTGCTGAGCACGCAGGAGCTGGAAGCGATGACGTCCATCGAGCACGAGCCCATCGAGGCGCCCGCGATCCAGTCATTCGACGAGGCACTCATCAACCAGCTCATCGTCAATTCCCGGGCCGGCTACAGCGAACTCGCGGCCTTGCTGGACACGTCCGCATCAACGGTCCGCCGCAGGCTGGACACGCTGCTGGCCGCAAACATGGTCCGCCTCGCGTGCGAAGTGGACCTCGGCCTGCTCGGCATCGCCAGTGAGGCGCTGCTCTGGATCGCCACCGGCCCCGCGACCCTGGAAGCGGCCGGCAACACCCTGAGCCGCCACCCCCAAGTGCGGTTCACCGCCGCGACGACCGGGGCGGCCAACCTGATGGTGGCAGTGGCCGCCGAAGACCTCGGCGCGCTCTACACCTTCCTCACCACGACCATCGGTGCGCTTGAGGACGTGCGCAGCTTGGAGGTGACGCCGATCCTCGCGTCGGTCAAGCGCACCGGCCGCGTCCGCCCCTCCGCTCCGGCCGGATAAGTTTACCGGCCGGATAAATCAGTTGTCCGCACTCTGCGAACCCGGCAAACTGTCCCCATCAAAGCAGTTCCGAAGCCGAGATCGAAGGAAGGAGCAGGGACATGACCGTCGAAGCGACCCGACTGTGCGTCCTCCGGTCCCTGTCCCTTGCGCACTTTCCGGAGGAGCTCTCGGCCTGACCGTCACCACGTGACGGTCCCAGGGCCGCCCGCCGGAAGGAAGACCTCCGGCCGGGCGGCCCTTTTCCGTCCGCCCCCAGCCCAACCACCACAAGCTTCCGTAGCCCAACGGCAGAGGCACGGCGTTCAGGACGCCGCCAGTGCGGGTTCGAATCCCGCCGGAAGCACAACCGGCGGCCGCGCCCCCATCGGCGGCGCGACCACCGGCGAGCACCCGTGCTGCAACTGGTTGACAGCCCGGCCTGAGAAGCCGGGGCCCCTCGCGGGCGTGTGGGTTCGAGTCCCATCGGGTGCACCACAGTTAGCAAATTGGAACCCGTTGACTTGTACCTGCCGCCCTAGCGGGCGGTGCGTACAAGTCAACGGGTCCTGACCTGCTGTCAAAGCTATCGCCGTGGCCGGGACCCGGGACGCTTCAATCAGCGTGCGTGCACCTCGAGGAAGGTACGTACCGCGGACTCCAGCGCGCCTTCGATCCAGGCCGGCTTGAGGCTGGTGTGCTCGCCCGCGAAGTGCACCCGGCCCTCGACCGTGCGCGTGGCCGGGTGTAGTTCGTGCAGTTGGCCGGGGGTCACGACGACGGCCTCGCCGAGGGCGTAGCGGGCCCTGGCCCAGGACTGAGTGGCGCCGATACCGGTGAACTCGGTGTAGACCTGGTTTCCGTAGATGCGGGCCATGTCGGCCAGGGCGAGTGCGTAGCGTTCGCCCGGGGTCAGGGAGTCCCAGCGCATCGCGTCGTCCGACCAGCAGTAGGCCGCGAGCACCACGCCGCCGCGGGATCCCTGGGGTGCGTGCGAGGGGAAGTAGGTGAAGCGGCTCGGGTAGTCCGAGATGTTGCCGCCGCCGGTGAAGCCGCCGGGGCCGCGCTCCCAGAAGCGCGTCTTGAACTCCAGGAGCACCTTGGTCGCGCTGTCGTAATGGAGTTCCTCCACCGCGCGCCGCTTGGGGTAGGACATCAGCGGTGAGATCTGGCAGAAGCGCAGGGCGCTGAAGGGGACGGCGATGATGGCGTAGTCGCCGTGGAAGGTCTCGACCGGGCCGATCGGTGCGCCGTCGCAGGAGTCTTCGCTTCCCGACTCGGCGGTGGTCTCGATCGTCACTCCCTGTCCGTCTTGGATGAGCTTGGTCATCCTGCGGTTGGTGCGGATCAGGCCCTTCAGCGGGGCCGCGAGGGCGTCGGTGAGGGAGGCGGTCCCGTTCTCGAACTCCCAGTACCGGTTCGTCGGGCTGATCAGCGCGTGGTCGAACAGGGTCGGGATCAGCGAGTAGTGCAGGCGTGAGGTGAGGTTCTCCACGGTGCCGACGGCCTGTAGCCGGGGCGTGTCCCAGCCCTGGTTCTCGACGAGGTACCGCTGGGTGGAGTAGCCGTCGAAATCACGGAAGAGCTGCGTCCAGCCGTCCAGTTGCGTCGCGATCGGGGTGGTGCCGGACACGACCACGGGAGCGAACGCCGCGCTCGCCGCGGCCGTGGTCGTGGTGGCCAGATCCGTGCCGAACAGGCTGTTGAGCGCACTCGGATTCTGCGCGTACGCGTTCCGGGTCCGGGTCAGGTCGTTCGAGGTGATCAGCGACAGTCCGGTGGCCGGCGGCGCGCTGAACCCCGTGCCGCCGGGACCGTTGGTCCAGGTCTCGCCGGTGAACGAGGTGTACGTCACCGGCGGGATCTTGCCGGTGGACACCGCGCCGGGGGCGACGTCGGCGTTGTAGAACAGACGGCGGGTCAGGCCGAGCTTGTCGCCGAGCGCGAGGACGAGCGGGTGGGCGTCCGGCAGCCGCATGGCGCCGGCCTCGGCGTGCAGCCGCGGGTCGGAGAAGATGCCGCGGAAGGTCTTGATCCGCCCGCCGACCCGACTGCCGTTGGCCTCCAAGATCACCACGTCGTGCCCGGCCGCGATGAGTAGGCGCGCCGCGGTCAGCCCGGCCGCGCCGGCTCCGACGACCAGCACCCGCTTGCGCGCTGTCGGCGCGGGCAGCCGGCCGTCGATCAGGATCTTGAGGTACTCGAGCTTGAGATCGCTCTGCTCGTCGGCGCTGACCAGCAGGACTTCGCGGGCCAGCTCCCGGGACGTCGCCTCGTCGCCACCGCCGGGGGAGTCGGTCGGCGCCGCCGCGACGGCGTCGGAGGCGGGTAGAGCGAAGGTGGCGGCTGCGGGTAGGCCCAGCGTGACGGCGGCCGCACCACCGACCAGCGCACGCCGCGTCAGGCCGGTGTTCTCGGATGAGTCGGCGCTTTCGGGAAGCCCGCCGTTTTCGCGCAGGCCGAACCTACTCGACAACCTGTTCTTCACAGTGTTCTTCTCTCTGTTCTCTGCTAACGCGTTCTCTGTTAGCGCAGACTGACTGCGAGGACGTACGTGCTGTCCGCGACCGCGGCGATGCGGCACAGCACCCTGGCCTCGGATCAGAGTCGTACGCTGCTTGAGCGCGGCGATGGACACGCCCGCGGTACGGCGGATGGCGTCAGGGGTGTCGGGGGTGTCCCGGCGCGCGGATGTGCGGCGACGTAGGCACCGACGCGCGCGGGCCTGAAGGTGTAGTGCCCGAAGGTGTAGTGGTGGTCGGGGTCGGTGCAGCTCGCAGGAACTGACGAAGGCCGGCTTCTGAACGCAGGCACTGAAGTATCGCCGCCACTTCTCCGCCCTGGGTAAGTATGCGGCGGCGTCGCCCACCGCAGCCATCAGCGCAGCCGTAGCTTGCAATGGCGCGACGCCTGCGGGACCGAATGCAACTCGGGCGCTTTCCAACACTTCGGGAAGGTCGACTACATCCCATGAAGGATCTCCCAGTCCTGATGGCGGACACCGCCCGCGTCGCGGGGATCCGCTCCGCTCTCACGACCACAGCCATCGCGCAGGTCTGGTACCGCCAGACCGGATCCGGCGGCCACGGCGCGGCCCCCGAAGGCGAGTGCCACGAAGTCGACCTGGACGTCTTCCTCGTCCTCGCCGACCGGACGGTTGCGGCGTTCACTTGGGAGCGGGACGGCGTCGTCGAGGGCATCTCAGTGGGCTACCTCGCCGACGTGCCTGAATCGGGCGGATCCGTGGGTGTCCGTGCCGATACGACGGGGCAATGGGCACCCATCATGGGCAGAAAGGTCCAGAACGTAGTCTTCGCATGGCAGGAGAGCGACACCGACGCGCCGCCCAGCCTGTTCTCAACGCGGATCGACTTCGAAGGCGGCGCGAGCGTCGCCATCGCGCTGGGCGAGATCGGCGGGAACGGCGAACCGCGGTATTTTCCGGACTCGCTGGTGGTCCTGTTCGACGAGTCGCTGGCGAGGAACTACCGTCCGGCGTGGGCGATGGCCAGCGCCTGGGGGGAGTAGGCGGCCTTCGGTCAGCTGCCGATCGCCGGAGAGCCGGTTTACGGGCAGTGCGTCTCGGTGGTGCTGTCCGTCAGCAAGCTCAGGTCGACATCGACCAACGGGATGTACTGCACCGGCGGATAGCCGGCCTCGCTCAGCGTCAGGGCACTGGTGGTGTCGGCCAGCACGTGCGTGCCGACGCGAACCACGACCCGCGCGCCGGTGGGTTCGACGGTGATCGGGTGGTCGGGCCTGGGGATCTTGGGCTCTCGTGTGGTCATGCGCTGTTCCTTGCCTTCGAGAATATCCAGACCAGTCTGTCTAGTTCGTGCGGCAATCGTAGGCACTGGCTTCCTTCGACGTCAATAAGCAGCATGCTGGCCAATCCGATCGATGCTTGTCCTCTCGATTTGACGAGACAGGGTTGGCCTGTTTAGCTGAAGCCATGACTAGACAGACCGGTCTAATCATAAATCGGAGGTACGATCATGACCGAGACGCCCACAGCCCTGGTCACCGGCGCGACATCGGGTATCGGCCGGGCCGCCGCGCTGAAGCTCGCCCGGGACGGATTCAAGGTCCTGGTCCACGGCCGTGACACTGAGCGCGGAGCCGCGGTGGTCAAGGAGATCGAGAACGCCGGCGGCAGCGCGGAGTTCCTCGCCGCCGACCTCACCGACGTCCAAGCCATCAGGGAACTGGCGGTTGCGGCCGGGGGCGTCGACGTCCTGGTCAACAACGCCGGGTTCTCCTGGTTCGGCCCCAGCGCCGAGCTGGAACCCGAGAAGTACGACGCGCTGTTCGACGCCAACGTGCGCAGCGCGTACTACCTCACCGCCGCCATCGCGCCGAAGATGGCCGAGCGCGGCCGGGGGAGCATCATCAACCTCGGCAGCATGGTCGGGCAGATCGGCCTGGCCGGGAGCGCCGCCTACAGCGCCACCAAGGCGGCGCTGGCAGCGCTGACCCGCTCCTGGGCCGCCGAGTACAGCCCGCGCGGCGTGCGGGTCAACACCATCGCCCCCGGACCGGCCTATACCGGCGGCGCCGCGGCAGACCGTATCGCAACCCTGGGGAAGACCACGCTTCTGTCCCGCGCGGCACAGGCCGAGGAGATCGGGGACGTCATCGCGTTCCTGGCCTCACCGGCCGCCGGATACATCACCGGCGCCGTCGTCCCCGTCGACGGCGGACGCACCGCCGTCTGATCCGCACCGTCGGCTGACCCGCACCGCCGTCTGACCGCACCCCCATCGCACGAAACCCACCCACAGGAGCATGAACATGGATCAGCCTGTTGTTTTGATCACCGGTGCGCTCACCGGCATCGGCCGCGCCGCGGCCGTCGCCTTCGCCAAGAAGGGCGCGAACGTGGTCGTCACCGGTCGGCGTGACGAGGCCGGCAAGGAACTCGCCGAGGAGCTGCGTGCCTTCGGCGCCGAGGCTGAGTTCATCAACGCCGACGTCCGCCGGGACGACGATGTCCGCGCCATGGTCGACCAGGCCGTCGCCCGGTTCGGCCGGCTGGATGTCGCGGTCAACAACGCCGGCACCGAAGGCCGACCCGGCCCGATCACCGACCAGAGCCCTGAGAGCTTCAACGACACGTTCGACACGAACGTCCTGGGCGTCGTCCTGAGCATGAAGCACCAGGTGCGCGTCATGCAGAAGCAGGGCAGCGGCAGCATCGTCAACATCTCCTCGACCTACGGGCATGCGGGTGCGGCCGGGGCCTCGGTCTATGTCGGCAGCAAGCACGCCGTGGAAGGCATCACCAAGTCGGTGGCGCTGGAGGTCGCCGAGGCGGGAATCCGGGTCAACGCCGTGGCCCCCGGCCCCACGGACACCGGCATGCTGACCCGGTTCACCGGCACGCCGCAGAACAAGGCGGCCCTGGTGGCGCAGGTCCCGCTGGATCGCCTCGGTCTGTCCGAAGAACTCGCCGACGCGATCGTGTTCATCGCGTCGAACGAGGCCTCGTACATCACCGGCCACATCCTCAACGTCGACGGCGGCATGACCACCAGCTGACCGCCAACCGGCTGCTAACTGACCACCGCGCGGCCAGCCGACGCACGTCAACCACCGATCCGAGGAGTAGCGCCACCATGGGCGACCACACACACGACACCGCCCCCACCCAGTTCGTCGACGCCGGCGGCATCCGCTTCGCCTACCGCCGCTTCGGCAACCAGGATTCCGGCCGGACCCCGGTCGTGTTCTTCCAGCACTTCATCGGCAACCTCGACGATCACGACCCGGCGATCGGCGACGGGTTCGCCGCCGATCGCGAGGTCATCCTGTTCAACAACACCGGAGTCGCCTCCACGTCCGGCGTGGTGCCGGACACCATCGAGCAGATGGCCACCGACGCCGCGGCCTTCATCGACGCCCTGGGTCTGACCGCCGCGGACCTGGTCGGCCACTCGATGGGCGGCCTGGTTGCCCAGCAGGTCGCCCTCCAGCGGCCGGACCTGGTCCGCAAGCTCGTGCTGGTCGGCACCGGCCCCCGCGGCGGCGTCGGTATCGGCGAGTCGCCCGCGGAGATCGGCGCGCTGTTCGGCGTCAAGCTGCCTCGGCAGGAGGACATGTGGCTGCCGATCCTGTTCGCGCCGACCGAGACCAGCCAGAAGCTGGGCCGGGAGTACGTCGAGCGGATCGTGGCCCGCGAGGACCGAGACGCCTCCCCGTTCGGCGAGCAGGTCTATGCCGGTCAGGGCACCGCCATCCACACCTACGGCACCACCAAGGACCCGGCGTACGCGATCTTGAAGAGCATCAAGGTCCCGGTCCTGGTGGTCAACGGCACCGACGACATCATCATCGCGACGATCAACTCCTACATCCTCCAGCAGTTCCTGCCGGACGCCGAGCTGATCCTCTACCCGGACGCCAACCACGGCGCCCACTTCCAGTACCCCGAGCGGTTCGTGACCCACACGAAGCTGTTCCTGGACAGGTAGCAAACAGGGCGGCCGACTAGCCGGGCCGCGCACGCCAGAGGCGGTCACCGGGGCGCGGGACCGCCTCTTCGCGTTGACTGGGAAGACCGGTCTGTCTAGTCTTGTTGAAGCGGGTAGGAGTCGGATAGGGCCCCGAGTCGAGCAATGGACTGTACCGCCAGTCTGGAAGAAGGAATCCATGCCCGCCAAGGTCAACGCCACGGCCGCCGCGGCTGCCGCGAAGCCGTCCGTGCGCGAGCGCCTGCTCGCCGCCGCCGATGAGCTGTTCTACAGCGAGGGCATCCAGACCGTCGGCATCGACCGCGTGGTGCACAGGGCCGGCGTCGCCAAGGCCTCGCTCTACAACGTGTTCGGCAGCAAGGACGAGCTGGTCCAGGCCTACTTGGACGCCCGCACGGACCGTACCCGCGAGGGGATCGAGCGCACCCTGACCCGGTTCCGGACGCCCCGCGAGCGTCTGCTGGGGGTCTTCGACGCCCAAGGCCAGATCTTCACCGAGCCCGGCTTCAACGGCTGCGCCCACATCACCGCCAGCGCCGAGGCTCAGCCCGGCGGGCCGGTCGAGTGCGCCAACGCCCGGTACCGGAACTGGGTGCGGACGATGTTCACCGACCTGGCCCGGGAGGCCGGCGTCGCCGACTCCGAAGGTCTCGCCCGGCAGCTGCACCTGCTGTACGACGGGTCCGGAGTCTCGGCCCGGATGGACCGCGACCCCTCGGCCGCCACCACGGCCCGCGCGGCGGCCGCGGCGCTGTTCGACGCCGCGATCAAGGTGGGCGAGGAGTAGGAAACCGATGAGGGCGGTACAGCCATCACCAGCTTTAGCGCCACTGAGCTGCGGGATCGTGGATATCGTTGGTCAGGGGATCGAGGTGGTGTTGGCGAGGTAGGTGAAGCCGCCAGGCGCGCCGCTGCCTTTCTGCGCGAACATCTGCTCGGTGGCGTCCGAGGTGAACGCCTTGATCCAGGCCTCGGCCCAGAGACGATGCTGTGACGTCGCCGGGATCGCGAGGTCCGAGCCGCCGACGATGACGCCATCGTGTTTGGCGGCGTAGTACGGCACGCAAAAGAGCTTGCCGTTCGATGTGCACGATTGAGCCAGGACGTCCTGCCACGTCGAAGAGTTGTCGAAGGTGGCTTTGTCCGCCGTGATGTCCGACAGTGAGCCCTGGCTGATGATGCCGCCGGTCTCGGTGGTGCCGAGTTCCACGACGTCAGGTGGCGTCGTCGACTGGATCGCAGCCTCGGCCTTCGCCGCGTAGCCGCTGCTCCAGTTCTGGAAAGCCACGGTGATCTTGACGTTCGGATAGGCCTGGTCGAACTTGTTGGCGGCGAGGCGCACGGCATCTGGCCAGGTGGCTTGCGCAGGTTCCTCGAGCCAGACCGTCAAGGTCCCCGAGGCGCTCACATCGACCGCAGGCGATGCGTTCGCGTTCGGCGATGTGGGCGTGGCTGTGGACGTGGACGTGGATGTGGCTGTGGAAGCGGCGGCGTTTTGGGCCGCGCTCGGCCGGGCCGCACCGATTTGACCAGACGACGAGCACCCGGCCGCCGCGAGCACCGCCAAGAACCAGGAGCAACGGACAACCCGCCCCATGGTGACTCCCTTCGCAATTCTGAAGCGTTCTTGCCGTCCGCAAACAGCGCGGACTGTATAGGGGGCCTGAGACTATGCCGTGTTCTAGAGGACCCGTCCTGGCGACCGATCCCTACGCGTCGGCCCGTGCCGACCGAAGCTTGGCTCTGGGCCGCGGATGCCGGGGCCGGTGATCGCCGAGCGGATCGGCCGGCCGTACCCGCCCCCGAGATGCCGATCCCGGGCGTGGCGGGGCGGGGCAGGGCAAGGCAGGGGCCAGTGTGAACTATCGCGTTCTGCCGCGGCGGTTTAAGGCAGCCTTTTGATAGTCGGCTGCGCGAGCAGCGCGATCACGACGGCGGCGAGCGGTATGCCGGTCGCGGAGAACGCGGTCAGCGTGAGGCCGCCGAGCGCGCCCGCGGCGGCGACGCCGAGGAACTGCGCTGAGAAGTGCAGGCTCAGTGCGGTCGAGCGCTGGCCCGGGGCGAGCAGCACGAAGCGGGTCTGCTGGCTGATGCCCGTGCACCACCAGGCGGCGCCCAGGATCAGCATCGCGGGGAAGAGCACGACGAGGTGCGCGTCCTGATGTGGTCCGGTGGCGGTGAGTACGGCGATGGTCGCGATCACCGAGGCGACGACGCCCAAGCCGGCGCGCAGGGTGCGGGCCAGGCCGGCACGGGCCAGGACGTGACCGATGAGGCGTCCGCCGACCAGGCCGCCGGTTCCGAACGTCACCATCAACATCGCGACGGCGCCGCTGCCCCGCCCGGTCGCTGCCGCGACCACCGGCGACAGGTAGGTATAGAGCGTGTAGGCGGCCAGGAACAGGGCGAAGGTCGTCGCGGCGGCCCAGCCGATGCCGGGGGAGCGGGCCAGGTCGGCGCGCTGCCCGGGGCCGGCGCCGGCCGGGCGCACGTCCGGCAGCAGGGTCGCGACCAGGGCGGCTGTGGCCAGCGCCAGCGCGGTGACGAACCAGAACGCCGCGCGCCAGCCGAAAGCGGAGGCGATGACGGTGCCCAGCGGCGCTCCGGCGGTCAGAGCCAAGGCGTTGCCGGTGGCGGTGACGGCGATGGCCTTGGGCAACTGATCCTGCGGGGCCAGGGCGGCCGCGATCGCGGCCGCCGGCGCCATGAACAGCGCGGCGCCCGCCGCCGCCACGATGCGCGCGGCCACCAGGACGCCCAGCCCGGGGGCGAGCGCGGCGACGGCGTTGGCGGCGGCGAACAGCAGCGCGGCGCCGACCAGCAACCGGCGCGGCGGCAGCGCATGGGCACGGGCGATGAGCGGCGGCCCGAGTATCGCGTAGGCCAGGGCGAACACGGTGACCAACTGTCCGACGACGGGAACGCTGGTGTGCAGGTCGCGGGCGACTTGTGGCAGCACCCCGGCGATCACGTAGCCCTCGGTGCCGACGGTGAAGGTGCCCAGCGCGAGCAGGTATATCCGTGGGTTCAGCATGAGTTCAAAGGTACAACAAACGTTGAACCATTGGACCGCGGGGTAGACTCGCCGTATGCGCGACGCCTTCCACGCCGACCCGGCCGACGTGCCCCTGGCAGCGGCGATGCACGCACTCAGCGACCCCCTGCGGCTGCGGATCGTGGAGCTGCTGGCGCGCGACGGCGAGACCGAGTGCTCGGTGATCTACAGCGCGCTGGGCATCAGCAAGTCCAACGCCTCCCATCATTTCCGGATCCTGCGCGAGTCAGGCTTGATCTGGCGGAACCATCAGGGCCGGCAGCAGAGCGCTCGATTGCGGGGCGATGAGTTCAACACGCGGTTCCCAGGGCTTCTGGACGCTGTCTTGAGCAATATCGAGCCCGGTCCTGCGGCTCACCGGCCGGTCCAGCAGCAGGGCGTCGATCGCATCGGCTGACGCCGCCGGCGGTTCGGATCCTCCGGACCGAGGGCTTCTATGGGCTCTGCTATCAGCTCTGTCGCAGGTGCCTCCCTCAAGATCAAGCTATACCGCTGAATTCACCGTCCCGGCGCATGGCCGTCCGGCGGGCGGCGCCGCGGCGGTTGCCTCCGCGAGCCAGGCCGGTCGTGGTGTTCCTACGGCACCGACATGGCCGGACCGCGGGTACCGGGCGATCGACGCGGTCACCACCCACAACGCGGAGTCCGTGCCCCGTACGCCCCGTACGCCCCGTACGCCCCGTACGCCCCGTACGCTCCGAACGCCCCGAACGAGGGGTGTGAGGCCCGGCTTCAGCCTGCGATTTCGGGTAGCGGGCGCTATCAGGCGCCTGGTGTCGGGTCGGAAGGGGGGACTTAGGAACTCAACGTGGACGACACGCTCAACGCCGGTGAGGGGGCGACAGCCATATCCTGGGCAGCACGGAGGCGGGTCCTATGCGACTTCGAGTACATGCAGCCCGACCCGAAGACGTGGCGCATGGCCGTGGCCTAGAACGGCGATGTCTACTTCACAAACGGATGCATCCAATGACGGAACGGCGAGTGACACTACCGGACTACCAACCAGGCGGATCGCTGCGGTTCGCCTGGGCGGACGGGTTCCGCATCGAGATCGACGCCGCGGCCGGCGAGGTCGTCATCCGCGCCAACACCGCGGGCCTGGTGTCACTCGCCCAGCACTGCCTCACGTTGGCCCAGGCGGACGTGCCCCCCGGCAGCCACCTGCACCTGACCGATTCGGTCGAGCTGGAACCGGGGTCCGGGGACCTGATCATCGAGAGGGCGCCCGACCAGAGCTGAATATGGGACAACGCGCCCTGCGGCCGTGTTCAGCCTTTACCGAGCCCGCTCTGGACGCCCTGGGCACCGCCTTCGGTATCGAGGTGCGTACCTCAGTGGACGGTGAGGTTGCCCTCCTACCCGAAGGTCACGCGCTTTGAGCAGCACGTTCGTCAATGCGCGGGCCGGGTTGGTCGGTGATCTGGTAGGCGTCGGTTGTGTGGGGTGAGCCGTTGGCGGTGTCGGCTAGTTCTTTGGGGAGGTCGGTGAAGCGGCGCGGGGCTGCGGGCTCTACGGCGAGTCGTCCTGCTGTGAGTTCGGGTGTCAGTAGTGCTTCTACTTGGTCTCGTAGGTGTTGGAAGTGTGAGGCTCGGTAGCCGATGACGCGGATGCCGCGTCGGAGGACTGCTGTGAGGCCGGCGGTGGGTATGTGGCCGTCGGTTGTGGCGTGGGCGGGGACTCCGGTGTCTGCGGTCCAGGCGACTCGGCCGCGTTCGGCCATGGCGCCGAGGATGTCGACGAATAGGTCTGGTGCGGCGCCGAGGATTGCGGCGTGTATGCCGCGTGGTGCGGCGGCGAGTAGTT
>NZ_JAAFZA010000389.1 GCF_015356865.1 Catenulispora pinisilvae | reverse complement strand
CCCCTAAAACGCCCCCAGCGCCGACTGAGGCCACACCGAAAACACCACCGCCGCCAGCATCGTCAGCCCGATCGCGAACCGCAACGTCGCGGGCGAGCGCCCCACCGAGGCCGTGGCCGCGTCCGGGGCCGCGAACAGGCGCGCGGTCCAGCTCAGGTAGTAGTACAGCGCGATCACCACGTTCACGGCCATCACCACCGCCAGCCAGACCAGGTGCGATCCGGCTGCGGCGCCGAATACCGCCACCTTCGCGAACAGGCCCATCAGGCCTGGTGGCAGGCCCGCGAGGCAGAGTAGGAAGAAGGCCAGTGCCGCCGAGGCCAGCGGCCGGGTTTTCGCCAGTCCCCGGTAGGCGTCCAGGCTGGTCGCGTGCACGGAGTGGACCACTGCGAAGGCGCCGAGGTTCATCGCCGCGTACATGATGATGTATGCGACCGAGGCGTTGATGTGCTTCGTGTAGGACACCGAATCGTGGGCGGCGAGCGGTACCAGGATGTATCCGGCCTGGCCGATCGTGGACCAGGCCAGCAGGCGCACCGCGTCCTGTTGTCGCAGCGCCACCAGGTTGCCGAGTGACATGGTCAGCGCGGCCAGGACGGCGAGCAGCGGGCCGGTCTTGTCCAGCAGCGGGCTGAAAGCCGTGCCGGTCAACAGGATCAGCCCGGCGAAGCCCGCCGCCTTGGAGACCACCGACAGGTAGGCGGCGATCGGCACCGGTGCGCCGGCGTAGGTGTCCGGCGTCCAGAAGTGGAACGGCACCGCCGAGACCTTGAAGCCGAATCCGACCAGCGTCATCCCGACGCCGAGGTAGGCCAGGTGCCGCATCGGCCCGTTGGTCCCGCTCGACAACGCGTGCAGGTGCAAGGCGACCGGCGCGAAATGCACGTTGCCGGTGGCGCCGTAGACCAAGCTGATCCCGAACAGCATCACCGCCGTCGAGGCCACCGACACCAGGAAGAACTTCAGCGCCGCCTCAGAGGACCTGCCGCTCCACCGCTTCAGCCCGACGAGGGCGAAAGCGGGCAGGGACACCGTCTCCAGCGCGATGGTCAGTGTGATCAGGTCACGGGCCGCGGCCAGCACCAGCGCGCCGGCCACCGACGACAGCAGCAGGAAGTGGTACTCCCCGGTCGGGATCCGGTCGCGCTTCATCGACGCAGCCGACATCAGCACCACGATGAACGCCCCGGCCAGTGCGACGAACTGGAAGATCAGCGCGAACCGGTCGGCTACATAAGAGCACGTACTCGGCATCCCGTGCGGCTCGCCGGCCCCGAGGGAGTACAGCCCGGCGGCGCTCTGCGGCATGCAGAACGTCCCGGTCGTGCGGCCCGGCCACAACGCGATGTCCGGAGCCGCCGCCCCCGCCAGCACCACCAGCGACAGCCACGACACCAGCTGCTTGCGCCGCACCGGCAGGAACACCTCGGCCACCAGCACCGCCACCGCGCCGGCCGCGACGATCAGCGGCGCGGCGATCTGCGCGTACGAAACGTTCTGCACCAGGGAGGAGATCGCCACGTCAGACTCCCTTCATCAGGACACGGACAGCGGGATTGGTGATGCCCAACAGCAACGCCGGCCACAGCCCGGCAGCCAACGTCAGCAGAACCAGCGGAGTCCACGTCGCGGTCTCCACGGCGGTCAACTCGGTCACCGGTTCCTCGCTCTGCGTCGCGGCCGGCCCCATGCACACCCGGCGCACCACGGCCAACAGGTACGTCGCCGTCAACACCAGCCCGAGCGCCGCGATCGACGCCATGGCGATGTACGAACCCTGTGTCAGCCCGCTGCCCGGCTTGGTCGCCGAGAACAGCGCCAGCACCTCGCCCCAGAACCCGGCGAGCCCGGGCAGGCCCAGCGAGGCCATCGCCGCGAACGCGATCAGCGCCGCGTACTTCGGAGCCCGCCGATACAGCGCCCGCCCGATGTCGTCGAGCTTCGCCGAGTGCACCCGCACCTTGAGCCCGCCGACCAGGAAGAACAGCAGCCCGGTGACCAGGCCGTGGGCCACCGAGGCGAACAGCGCGGCGTTCATCCCGACCGTCGTCAGCGACCCGATCCCGAGCAGCACGAAGCCCATGTGCCCGATCGAGGAGTAAGCGATCAGCCGCTTCAGGTCCCCATCGGGCTTGCGCGCGATCGACAGACAGGCCAGCGACCCGTAGATGACGCCCACGACCCCGAACGCGGCCAGCGCCGGCGCGTAGGTCGGCGCGGCCTGCGGCAGGATCGGCACCGCGATCCGGACGAACCCGTACGTCCCCATCTTCAGCAGCACGCCGGCCAGCAGCACCGAACCCGTGGTCGGCGCGGCGGTGTGCGCGTCCGGCAGCCAGGTGTGCAGCGGGAACATCGGCGTCTTCACCGCGAATCCGAGCGCGATGAGCGCGAACGCCGTCAGGGCCGCGCCCTTCGGCACGTCGCCCCGCGCGTGCGCCGTCAGCCACGCCATGTCGAAGCTGTCGGCGTAGGCGTAGACCACCAGGAATCCGACGACCATCACGGCCGAACCGAGCAGCGTGTACAGAATGAACTTGTTCGCCGCGGCCTTCGCCCCGTCGGTGCCCCAGTAGGCGATCAGCGCCCACATCGGCAGCAGCACGATCTCGAAGAAGACGAAGAACAGGATCAGATCGGCGGCCAGGAACGTCCCGAGCATCCCGATCTCCAGGAGCAGCAGCACGGCGGTGTAAGACCGCTGACTCCCGCCCTCGGGCATGTGCCGGATCGAGTAGAAGAAGCACAGCGCCGACAACAGCGCGGTCAGCAGGACCAGCGGCAACGAGATGCCGTCGACGCCGAGCTGGAACCGGATGTGCAGCGCCGGGATCCAGTTCCAGTTCACAGACCCCTGATAGCCGGTCTTCGTGTAGTCGAAGGCGCAGGCGAAGGCGGCCGCCAGCACCAGCACGGCCGCGCCGGCGTAGAACCCCAGGCGCGTGGCCTGGCGCTCCACGGTGTCCCGCGGCATGAGGTAGAGCACTGCGATAGTGACGAGCGGGACGAGCAGCATCGCCAGCAGAAGGGCACCCATCGCGTCCTACCTTCCGAATCCGAGGGCGGCGGCGATGACGACGACTCCGGTCAGCACCCCGGTCAGGTAGAGCTGCACGTTGCCGGTCTGGAGCCGGCGCAGCCCCTCGCCCAGGAGCCGGGCCGCGTGGCCGCTGCCCCGGACGTAGCCGTCCACGACCTCGGTATCGAGGAATCCGACGGTGTCCGCGGCGATCTGGATCGGACGGACCACGACCGCGTCTTGGAGGTCGTCCGCACGGAAGCCGAGGAAGGCCGGCTTACGCAGCAATCCGAGGACGTGGTTCGGATCGGCGCCGGGCTTGGCGCGGGCGGCGGCGAAGACCACGCCGAAGCCGAGCGCCAGGGCGATCAGCGCCAGGATCGTCGAGAGCAGCGCGGGCGCCAGATGATAGGCGGCGGCAGGCTGGATGAGTTTGCCGGCCTTGGCGGCCGAGGCGCGGTAGGCGTTCCCGTCGGCGTCACCGAGCCACGAGGCGAACCATCCGAGGTTCAGGCCGACGAAGCCGAACGCGGTGGTGACAGCCGCGAGGACGACCAGCGGGAGGAGTTCGGCGCGGGGCGCCTCGGGGCGGCCGGCCCGCGCCTTGGCCGCGGCCTCTTGCGCCGCCGCGTCCTGCTCGCGGATCGACTCCGCGACGAGCGCCTCCAAGGCCCACTCGCTGGCGGCGGCGACCTCGGCCGCGGTCGGCGTCGCGGCTTCCTCCGCCGGCTCCGGCGGCTTCAGCTGGCGCTGCGAGATCTCCACGGCCGACCGGAACCAGCCGCGTTCCAGCGGGCCGAAGAGCATCCACCAGGTGCGCAGGGCGTAGGCGGCGGTGAGGAAGCCGGTCAGGAGCGTCGCGACCAGGACCAGCCAGCCGATGCCGGCCGGAGGCGTGATGCCGAGCAGCGATTTGGTCGGGCCGGAGTGCGTGGCCGTTTCGTAGGCCGCGCCGGCGATCGACTCCTTGGAGAAGAACCCTGAGAAGGGCGGGAAGCCCGCGAGCGCGGCGAGGCCGATCGTCATGGTGACGAAGGTGACGGGGAGTTTGCGGCGCAGCCCCTGGGTGTTGAGCTCGTCGACGTCTCCGGTGCCGGCCTTGTGGATGATGACGCCGGCGCCGAGGAACAGCAGGGCCTTGAATCCGCCATGGGACATCAGGTGGAACACCGCGGCGTCGCGGCCGCCGGCGGCCAGGGCCGCGACCATCAGCGCCAGCTGGCTGACCGTGGAGTAGGCGAGGATGCGCTTCAGGTCGCGCTGGGCGAAGGCGGACAGCGCGGCGGTCACGGCGGTGAGGCTGGCCGAGATCGCGAGGATCCACAAGGCGGCCGGCGTCACCAGGAACACCGGGTAGAGGCGGGCCACGACGTAGACACCGGCGGCGACCATCGTGGCCGCGTGGATCAGGGCGCTGATGGGAGTCGGGCCGGCCATCGCGTCCGGGAGCCAGGTCTGGAGCGGGACCTGCGCGCTCTTGCCCATCACCCCGCCGATCAGCAGGATCGCGCCGGCGGCGGTGTAGCCGTGGCCGCCCTGCTGGATCGCGTGCTGGAGGATCGGCTGGATGCGGAAGCTGCCCGCGCCGTGGGCCAGGAACAGGATGCCCAGCAGGAACGGGACGTCGCCGAATTTGGTGACCAGGAAGGCTTTGATGCTCGCGCTGCGGGCTTCGGGGCGTTCCCAGTGGTGGCCGATGAGGAAGTAGGAGCAGGCGCCCATGATCTCCCAGCCGACCAGCAGGACGAGGAGGTCGGTGGAGTAGACGACGACCAGCATCGCGGCGGTGAACAGGGAGATCATGGCGGAGTAGGAGGTGTAGCGCTCCTCGTGGGCCATGTAGCTGACCGAGTAGAGCTGGACCGCGGTGGCCACCACGCCGACCAGGACCGCGATCAGGGCGGCCAGGCCGTCGACGCGCGCGCCGAGCCAGATCTCGGGGCCGCCGGTCGCGGCGTAGCGGATGCGGGATTCGGTGGCGGCGCCGGTGCCGTGGCCGAAGAGGACGACGAAGGTGAGGACGGCTGCGGCGGCGATCGGGAGGACCGCTAGGGCCGGGACCGCTGCGCGGGCTCGGCTGCGGCCGTTCTGAGCGCGGCCTCGGTCGGAGAGGGAGACCCCCGCGAGGGCCGCGGCGGACAGGAGCGGGAGGAGGGGGATCCAGAGGGCGAGGGTGCTCACTTGGTCACCGCCTTCGGCGCCGGGGCGGTGGGCGCCGCGGCATTGCCCGCCGCGGCGTTGTCCGTCGAGGCGTTGTCCGTCGAGCCATCGCCCGCCGCCGTTCCGGCTTCGCTGCCTTCGCCGTCGGGTTGCTGCGGGACCCGCTTGAGGCCCAGGGCGCCGTCCTCGCCGAGTTCGCGGGCGTCGTCGATGGCCGCCGTGCCGCGGTTGCGGTACAGGAGCAGGACGATCGCCAGGCCCAGGCCGGTCTCGGCGGCGGCGACGGTGATCAGGAAGACGGTGAAGACCTGGCCCATGCCGTACTGGTCGCGCAGGAGGCTGGAGAAGGTGACCAGGTTGAGGTTGACGGCGTTGAGGAGGAGCTCGATCGCCATGAGGACGGCCACCGCGTTGCGGCGGGCCAGCAGGCCGTAGACGCCGACCGCGAAGAGGAGGGCGGCCAGGGTGAGGGGGTAGATGGCGTGCATGTCAGGCTTCGGCCTCCGTCGCTTGGGCCCGGGGGGTGCCTTCGGCGGCGTCCACGTCGTCCGACACGTCACGCCGGGACAGCACGATCGCCCCGACCAGCGCGGCCAGCAGCAGCACCGACAGGAGCTCGAAGGGCAGCACCCAGTAGCGGAACAGGCTGGTGCCGACGGCCTTCGCGGTGCCGTTCACGACCGCTTGGCGCGGGTCGAACCACGTGGTCCGCACGGCGTCGCCGATCACGCTGACCAGCACCCCGGCCGTCGCCAGCCCCACCACCGCGGCGGCCCAGCGGTTACCGGAGTCCAGCTCCGTGGTCCGCCCGATCGGCGCGCGCGTCAGCATCAGCCCGAAGAGCAGGAGCACCGCGACCGCGCCGACGTAGATCAGCACCTGCACCCACGCCACGAACTCGGCGGCGAGCAGCAGATAGCACCCGGCCAGCCCGCCCAGCGCGACGACCAGCCAGAGCGCGGCGTGCACGAGGTTGCGCACGGTCACGGTCAGGACGGCGGCGCCGAAGGTCAGCAGGCCGATCAGGATGAAGGTGATCTCGACCCCGGTGGTGGAGCCGAGGGCGCGGGTGGTGGTCATCCGGCGGCCTCCGGGGTGTCGGGGGCGCTGGGGTTTGCGCCGCCGGGGTCGGAGGC
>NZ_JAAFZA010000388.1 GCF_015356865.1 Catenulispora pinisilvae | reverse complement strand
GACAGGTACAGCGCCGAACCCCGGGAGTAAAGTCCGCGCCCTTGCGGTCAGGCGGGCAGGTGGCGGCCGCGTACAGCGCGAACTTGACTCCCGAGAACCGGCACTGTAGGCGAAGCCCTGCCGACGCGACCGAGGGGAACGAACCGAAAACCGACCGGAAGAATACCAATCGAAGGGCCCGTAGACGCGGGCTGGTGATACGGCCGCCGGTAAGAGTGTGGTGACGGGCCGGTGGGCAGCTGGTCGGTGACATGCCCGCCTTCTGATGCTTCATCTCGGCATGTCGCTATCGCGGCGGTATCGGTTGTGGCCGCCGGATCGATCGGTCTCGCGGCCGCCAACCCGGAGTGCGCACCCCGGCGCCGGTGCGCTGGCCAGCACCTGGACCGGCGGCCGAACTTGCCGAGTCGCCGGTACCGCACCACCAGTTTTGTACTTCTCCGGTCGGTTTTCGGTTCGTTCCCCTCGGTCGCGTCGGCAGGGCTTTGCCTACAGTGCCGGTTCTCGGGAGTCAAGTTCGCGCTGTACGCGGCCGCCACCTGCGCACATACCGTGAGGGCGCGGACTTTACTCCCGGGGTTCGGCGCTGTACCCCTTGGGGCTGACGACGCGACCGTGGGGAACGAACCGCACCACCTCACAAACCGCCGCCGCTGAGACTAGCTCGACCCCCCTATGGAACCGCGCCAGTTCCCCGAGGGAGCCAAGAGCCCCCGCCGGAGGCGCCTGCCGTTGACTTCAGGTGCCCACCACGCACGACCGCCGCCCGCCAACGCAACGTGTGCGGTAGTGACTCGGACCGCCGCGCACCACCCACACAACCGGCAGCCGCCCACGCACATCGAGTGGCACAGCGAACTGCGTCTCGATCCGTGATTAGTCAATACCAGGTAGTTCCGTAAAAATGCCTTTAACCAACACACAAACCGCAAGCCACAAGCCACAAGCCACAAGCCACAAGCCGCAAGCCACAAGCCACAAGCCACAACCCAAAACCCTGCCACCGACACCCGCCCCAGGGCGAACGTAGCCAACCACGCCTAAATAACGACCACCCGCTTGCCCAGCGAGTGCTCCCGCAGGAAGTCCACGCAGGCCTGCGGGCCCTCGTCCAGGCTGTAGCGGCGCACGATGGTCGCGCGCAGGTCGCCGCGGGCTCCGGCCTCGCCGACATCGCGCATGGACGCGAGTTCGCCGTCCATGTCCAGGATCGTTCGAAGGCTGACGTCGTCCCGGCCGATCGTCTCCGGCGTGGTGAACGGGAAGGTGATGCTCAGCAGCCGGCCGCCGGGGCGCAGCGTCGCGGCCAGTGCGGACAGGCGGTCGCCGGGCAGGACCACGTTGATCGCCACGTCCACCTCGGTCGGGTAGTCAGCTTCCTGATACCCGATGACTTCGTCCGCGCCCAGCTCGCCGAGTGCGGCCGCGTCGGCCTCGGTCCCGGTCGCGATCACGTGCGCCTTCGCCGCGGCGAGCAGCGGGAGCAGCGCGGTGCCGACGCCGCCGGTGGCCCCGACCAGCAGCACTCGCTCTCCGGGGCGGACCTCGGCGGCCCGTGCCGTGGCCAGTGCGGCCTGGCCCACGACTCCCAGCGCCGCGGCGTCCGGGGCGGCCAGAGCGGCCGGCCGGTGCGCGATCAGCGGGGTGTCCGCCTCGATGACGGCGTACTCGGCCAGCGCGCCGGTGCCCAGCGACGGACGGGTCCCGGCCATCGCCCGCAGCACCCGGGGCACGGCGATGCCGAAGATCTCGTCCCCGGCCGCGTAGCCGGTGACGCCCGAGCCGACCTCGGTGACGGTCCCGGCGAAGTCGATGCCCGGGGTGTGCGGGAACCGCGTCGGCATCACCTCGCGGAACTCTCCGCCGACCAGCTTCACGTCGGAGGGGTTGACCGAGCACGCGGCGATCCGCACCTGGAGCTGCCCGGGTCCGGGCCGGGGCACCGGCACCTCGGCGACGGCGTACTGCTCGGGCGGGCCGTAGTCGGTGGCGACGACAGCTTTCATCGAGCCCTGCTTTACCATGTGTCTACCCCTCAGTAAACGGACCGGGCGGTCAGGTTCCGCCCCCGACGGGAGGTTAGCGATAACCGGACCGCGCGGTCAACTTGTTAGGCTGCGGTGGTGACCACCCCAGCTCAGGCCCGTCCACTGCGCGCCGACGCCGCCCGCAACCGCGCGCTGCTGCTCGCCGCGGCCGCCGACGAGTTCGCCGAGCACGGGCTGGAGGCCTCGGTCGCCGACATCGCGCGCCGGGCCGGGGTCGGCAAGGGCACGGTCTTCCGCCACTTCCCGACGAAGGACGACCTGATCGCCGCGATCGTCGTGGACCGGATCAACGACCTGCGGGCGGCCGGGGAGCGGTTGCTGGACGCCGACGACGCGGGAGCGGCGCTGCTGGAGTTCCTGACCATCGCCGGCGGCCGGCGGCAGCAACGGGACCTGTCGTTCCTGATGGGCTCCGGGGAGTGGAAGCCCGACGTGCAGCAGGCCCACGCCGGGCTGTTCCAGGCGATCGAGACCCTGGTGGCCCGGGCCCGCGAGCACGGCGCGGTGCGAGCCGACGTCACCGGCACCGACGTCTTCCTGCTGATGTGCGCGCCGAACTACGTGAGCGAGTACGTCCCGAACGGGTCACCTGACCTGTGGCGGCGCTATCTCGCGATCATCTTCGACGGGCTGCGGCCGGAGGGCGCGCACGCGCTGCCGCAGCCTTCTCCTACGCTGTGAGCATGAGCATGCTCAGCATGAACCTGCTCACACCGCGACCGGCGCCTTGATCGCGGGATGCGGGTCATATCCGAGCACTGCGAAGTCCTCGTAGCCGTAGTCGAACAGCGAGTCCGCAGGCTTCAGCTCCAGCGTCGGGAACGGCCGGGCCTCGCGGGTCAGCAGCAGTTCCGCCTGCTCGACGTGGTTGTCGTAGACGTGGATGTCGCCGCCGGTCCAGACCAGGTCGCCGACGGCCAGCCCGGTCTGGGCCGCGATCATGTGGGTGAGCAGGGCGTAGGAGGCGATGTTGAACGGCACGCCGAGGAACATGTCCGCGCTGCGCTGGTAGAGCTGGCAGGACAGTTCGCCGTCGGCCACATAGAACTGGAAGAAGGCGTGGCAGGGCGGCAGGGCCATGTCGGTGAGCTCGGCGACGTTCCAGGCGGAGACGATGATGCGGCGCGAGTCGGGGTTCGTGCGCAGCAGGTCCAGCACTTCGGCGATCTGGTCGATATGCCGGCCGTCCGGGGTGGGCCAGGAGCGCCACTGCACGCCGTAGACCGGGCCGAGGCCGCCGTCCGGGGCGGCCCACTCGTCCCAGATCGAGACGCCGTGCTCCTGGAGCCAGCGGACGTTGCCCTCGCCGCGCAGGAACCACAGCAGCTCGTAGGCGACCGACTTGAAATGCACCTTCTTGGTCGTGATGAGCGGGAAGCCGTCTTGAAGGCGGTAGCGGAGCTGGTGCCCGAACAGTGACCTGGTGCCGACGCCGGTCCGGTCGGCCTTGGCCGTTCCGGTGGTCAGGACGCGTCGGAGCAGGTCTTCGTACTGTGTGTCGGGCATGCAGCCACGCTACCGCCTAGCACGGTGCGGACCTCAGGCGGCGGGGCCGCCGACCGGCTCGGGTCGTCCCGGTTCCGGCCGCCCCGGATCCGGCCGTCCCGGCGCGGGGCGCGCGGACTCCGGCTCGCCGTGCACCAGCCAGTGGATGGCGACCGCGACGATCGCCCCGCACAGCGGTGCCACGATGAACAGCCAGGTCTGCGACAGCGCGTTGTTGTCGGCGAACAGCGCCGGGCCCAGGGCCCGCGCCGGGTTCACCGAGGTGCCGGTCAGCGGGATGCCGATCAGGTGGATCGCGGTCAGCGAGGCGCCGATCGCGATGCCGGCCACCGGCTTGTCGCCCTTGCCGTGGGTGGTGCCCAGGACCACCAGCACCAGCACCGCGGTCAGGAGGATCTCGACCAGGAACGCGCCGGAAGCGGAGATGAACAGGTCGGAGTTCTTTCCCCAGCCCGGCGACCCGAACGACTTGCGGAGGAACGGTCCGCCGCCCAGCGGGTCCCGGACCGAACTGGCGATCCAGTGCAGCAGCACCGCCCCGATGATGCCGCCGGCGAACTGCGCGATCCAGTACAGCGCCCCGGCGATCGGCGTCATCCGGCGGGCCAGCACCATGCCCAGCGTCACCGCCGGGTTGACGTGGCAGCCGGACACCGGCCCGATCATGTAGACCAGCGCCAGCAGGGTGAACCCGAACGCCAGGGCGATCCCGATGTCCCCGACGAACTTGCCGGCGAAGATCGCCGTCCCGACCGCCAGCAGGACCAGCAGCATCGTCCCGACGAACTCCGCCACCAGCGATCGCCAGCCGCCCTCGACTTGATCGAGGACTGAGGCGCTACTACCGGGAGCACGCACCGTTTCCGAGCTCATAAGGCCTCCTCAAGATCAGCCCCGGACCCCCACGGTAGGCGCGGCCGGCCGACGGTGCCCCGGTACGGCAGGGCCGTCCGGGTGGCCGTGGCCCGGCCGAACCCGCCGCGCCCCCGGTGACGCCGGTGCCGCCGGTAGCCCCGGGACCGCTCGGTGAGACGCCGGTATCACTCGGCCGGTATCACTCGGTCAGCATCACCCGGTCAGCCGAAGCGCCGCCCACGCGGTCCGGGCACTGCGCACCTCCAGATCACTGCGTCGCAGCACGAACTCCTCGTCGGCGGGATCCAGCAGGCGGTCGAGCGCTGCGATGTCCTCCGGCGGCAGTTGGTCGGCGAGGCGTCCGCGCATGCCGCCCAGGATGCGGTGGGCGAGGCGGTTGGCGGCCGGCGGGGCGGGGCTCAGGTCGATGGCGAAGGTGCGCTCCTCGGCGACCGTGAAGCCGGCGCGCTCCAGGTGGCCGGTCCAGTTCGGCCAAGCGTTCCAGCCCTTGCCGGCCGCGGCTCGGCGGCAGCGTTCCTCCATGCCCGGGTACACGCCGTCGGGCAGGAAACGCGGCATGGCGTCCATCTCCACGACCACGAGGAGGCCGCCGGGGTTCAGCGCCCCGTGGACGTTCGCCAGGACCCGGTCGGGGTCGGCGACGTGGTGCAGGGAGGAGGAGGCCCAGGCCAGGTCGGCGGTGCCGATCGCGGCCGCGGGCCAGGCCGAATCGAGGTCGGCCTGGACGGTGCGCAGGCGGTCGGCGATGCCGGCGGCGGCCGCCGCGGCTTGGAGCCGGTCGAGCATGCCCGGCGAGCGGTCGACGGCGGCCAGGTCGGCGGAGGCGAAGCGCCGGGCCAGGGCGAGCGTGCCGGTTCCCGTGCCCGCGCCGATGTCCAGGATGGTGCGCGGGGCGGTTTCGGCGTGGCCGGCGGCCCAGGCGGTCAGCTCGTCGAGGTAGGGGCGGACGACCTCGGCGTCGAGGTCCAGGACGTCGGCCATGGAGGCTTCGTCCTCCGGGTGGTGGGCGCCGTGGCTTTCGTCGCCTGGGTGGTGACCGCCGTGGCTACCGTGGCCATGGGATCCGTGGCTGTGTTCCATCCCTCCAGCGTAGGCGCCGTCTGCGCCTAAGACATATCATCTTGCGTATGACGCAAGAACCGGACGTCGACGCCCTGGTCCGCCAACGCATCCGCAGCCTGCGGCTGGCCCGCGGCTGGACCCTGGACTCGCTGGCCGCCCGCTGCGGCCTGAGCCCGTCCAACCTCAGCCGGATCGAGACCGGCCAGCGGCGCATCGCGCTGGACCAGCTGGTGCCGATCGCCCGCGCCCTGGGCACCACGATCGACCAGCTGGCCGAGGCCCCGGACGAGGCCGGGGTGGTGATCCGGCCCGAGCCGGTCCACACCCGCGGCCTGACCAGCTGGCTGCTGTCCCGGGAGCGGTCGCTGAACGGCGTCAGCGTCGCCAAGATGCGGATCACCGACGAGCGCCCGTCCGGCCCCGCCGAGCTGCGCGTCCACCCCGGACACGAGTGGTTCACGGTGCTGTCGGGCGTCGCGGAGCTGCATCTGGGCGAGCGCGTGGTGCTGGTCCAGGCCGGGGACGCCGCGGAGTTCAGCACGATGACGCCGCACCTGATCACCGCGCACGGGAAGGCGGTCGAGATCCTGACGATCTTCGATCATGACGGCGAGCGGGCCCATCGGCATGACGCCGACAGTGAGTAGGCGGCGCACCTCGGCGGCAAGTCAGCTTGTTGTCGAGCCTGGCATCGCGATCGGCGGCGGGATCGGCGTCAAGATCGGGATCGGCATCGGGATCGGCATCAAGAGACGACCGGCGTCGAGAAACCGCGAACTTTGAGGTATCTCAGCTCCCAGATGTGCCGCCGCCGAACCACCTCACTGCGAATGCCGCGCCCCGCCCCCGCCGCCGGGCTGCTCCTGTCTCTTATACANATCTG
>NZ_JAAFZA010000387.1 GCF_015356865.1 Catenulispora pinisilvae | reverse complement strand
AACCCCTCCCGCTCGTCGGCCAACCGGCCACCGGCGGGACGACCACGCTTTCGGCCCGCAGAGAACTGATCCATAGTCAACAACACCTTCAGGCTCAGGTGTTGCAACGACTCCTAGAATCCGCCCTTTCTAAAATCGATTCACATTCGATCATCGCAGGGCCCTGCAAGATCTTCCCGGCTATCTCAAGACCCTCATATTCATCGAGTCCGACAGAGATTCGCTGATCAGATGCATCTTTCGGCGCGCGCCCGGCGCCGAAATCCGTTCCCTGACCCCCGCGCGACGCGCCGCGACCCTTGACGCACCCCACCCCCGGAGCTAACCTCGCGGCAATTTCATTGAAACAATTCACTCGTCGCCTCCGCTGGTGCGGACCGGCCGACCTTGGAGTGGCGTCTCATGAATGAGCCCGGTCCGGACCTCGCTGTTCCGGTTCTCGCATTAGAGGGGGTGAGCAAGTCCTTCGGTGCTGTTCGTGCCCTGCGTTCGGTGTCGCTTTCGCTGTACGCCGGCGAGGCGCACGCCCTGGCCGGGGAGAACGGGGCCGGGAAGTCGACCTTGATCAAGGTGTTGGCCGGGGTGCACCGGCCGGATGAGGGCGCCGTCCTGTTGGACGGCTCGGTGGTGGAGTTCGGGGGGCCGGCCGCGGCCAGGGACGCCGGGGTGGCGGTCATCTATCAGGAGCCGACGCTGTTCCCCGATTTGAGCGTGGCGGAGAACATCTTCATGGGGCGCCAGCCCCGGCGGTCGTTCGGGCGGGTCGATCATCGGGCGGTGCGCCAGGCGGTGGCCGCTTTGTTCGGGCGGCTCGGGGTGGCGATGGATCCGGAGCGGCCGGCGCAGGGGTTGTCGATCGCCGACCAGCAGTTGGTGGAGATCGCCAAGGCGCTGTCGTTCGACGCCCGGGTGCTGATCATGGACGAGCCGACCGCGGCGCTGACCGGGAGCGAGGTGGCGCGGCTGTTCGCCGTGGTGCGGGCGTTGCGGGAGCAGGGCGCCGCGGTGCTGTTCATCTCGCACCGCCTCTCGGAGGTGTTCGAGCTCTGCCAGCGGGTCACCACCCTGCGGGACGGCGCGCTGGTCGCCGCCGAGCCGCTGGCCGGGCTGACCGAGGCCGATCTGGTGCGCCGGATGGTCGGGCGGACGCTGGACTCGCTCTACCCCAAGCAGGAGACCGAGGTCGGAGCGGTCGCGCTGGATGTCAGCAGGCTGACCCGCGAAGGGGTCTTCACCGACGTCTCCTTCCAGGTCCGCTCCGGGGAGATCGTGGGCCTGGCCGGGCTGGTCGGCGCCGGGCGCAGCGAGGTGGCCCGCGCCGTGTTCGGCATCGACCGCTTCGACGCCGGACAGGTCGCGGTCAGCGGGCGCCGGCTGCGGCCGGGCTCGCCGAGCCTGGCGATGGCCGCCGGGCTGGCGCTGGTCCCGGAGGACCGGCGGGCGCAAGGGCTGATCATGCAGATGAGTGTCGAGCGCAATATCGGCCTGGCTGATCTGAAGGCGGCCACCACCGCCGGGTTCGTGAGCCGGCGTACCGAGCGGGATCGGGCGGTGGACTGGGCGGCCAAACTCCAGGTGAAGTACGCGCGCCTGTCCGATCTGGTCGGCACCCTGTCCGGCGGCAACCAGCAGAAGGTGGTGCTGGCCAAGTGGCTGGCCACCGGGCCGCGGGTGCTGATCGTGGACGAGCCGACCCGGGGCATCGACGTCGGCACCAAGGCCGAGGTGCACCGGCTGCTCTCGCAGCTGGCGGCGGACGGTGTCGCGGTGCTGATGATCTCCTCGGATCTGCCGGAGATCCTGGGCATGGCCGATCGGGTGCTGGTGATGCGCGAGGGCCGGATCAGCGCGGAGATCAGCCGGGCGGACGCCACCGAACAGGCCGTGGTGGCCGCGGCGACCGGGGCCACCGCCGGGAGCGCCATATGACGGCCCCGACCACGGCTGCCGCCGAGCAGCAGCCGCCGCCGGCCGCCGGGTCGGCGCGCGGCCTGCTGGACCGGGTGCTGCGCATGCGCGAGCTGGCGATCCTGGTGGTGCTGGCCGTGATGCTGGTCGCCACCCAGATCGACAACACCTCGTTCCTGTCCGAGCAGGGCATCAAGGACCTGCTGCTGAACGCGACGATCCTGGTGCTGGTGGCGGTCGGCGAGGCGGTCGTGGTGATCACCGGCAACGTCGACCTGTCGGTCGGCTCCGTGCTGGGCGTCACGGCCTTCGCCGCGGGCGATCTCCTTAAGCACGGCGGGAACCCGGTCCTGTCTGTAGCTCTGGCCGTAGTGCTGGGCGCGGCCCTGGGGGCCTTCAACGGCGTGCTGGTCGGTATCGGTCAGGTGCCCTCGCTGGTGGTCACGCTCGGCACGCTCTACATCATCCGGGCCCTGGACTCGATCTGGGTGGGCTCCCGGGAGATCACCGCCGGCCTGCTGCCCGGCGGTTACAAGACCTTCGGCCACGACGGCGTGTCGGCGGTCCCGTATCTGGCGCTGTTGGCGGCCGTGGTGCTGATCGCGGTCGGCTACTTCCTGCGCAACTACCGCAGCGGCCGGGAGTGCTACGCCCTCGGCTCGCACGCCCAGGCCGCGGCCCTGGCCGGGGTGCCGGTGCGGCGGCGGGTGCTGGCGGCGTTCGTGCTGTGCGGCGCGCTCGCCGGGCTGGCCGGGGCGCTGTATCTGGCCCGGTTCAGCTACGCCGACGCCGGGACCGGCAGCGGTTACGAGCTCACGGTGGTCTCGGCCGTGGTGGTCGGCGGCGTGGGCTTCACCGGGGGTTCGGGCAGCGTCCACGGCGCGGCGCTGGGCGCGCTGCTGCTCACCTCCATCAACAGCGTCCTGCCCGCGATCGGCGTCAGCTCGGTGTGGGTCGAGGCGATCGACGGGATCCTGCTGCTCCTGGCCATCTCGGTGGACCGGGTGATGGCGCTGCGGATCGCCGGGCTGCTGCGCAGCCGGGCCCGACCGGCGAGGACCGGCACGAATGACTGACATCGCGGGAACCGCAGAGCAGAGCAGGGGCCTGCGCCGCCCACCGCTGAACGGCGCCCTGCGCTGGGACACCGTCGTCGGCGCGCTGCTGATCGTCCTGCTCCTCATCTCCTTCAGCACCGTCGGCGGCTTCGGCAACGCCTTGAACATCAGCTTCCTGATCGGCAACACCCTGCCGGTCGCGGCGATCGCGCTGCCGATGACGATGCTGGTGGCGGCCGGCGAGATCGACCTGTCGGTGGGTTCGACGGTCGGGCTGTCGGGGGCCGTGATGGGCGCGCTGTGGAACCACGGCATGAACATCAACGAGATCATCGTGATCTGCGCCGTCCTCGGGGTGGCCTGCGGCCTGGTCAACGCGCTGCTGGTGACCAAGCTCGGGCTGCCCTCGCTGGCGGTGACGATCGGCACGATGGCGCTGTACCGGGGCCTGGCGCAGGTCGTGCTCGGGTCGAACTCGGTCACCGACTTCCCGCAGAACTACCTGAACTTCGGCTCGGGCCGGCTGGGCGGCACGTTCCTGCCGACCGCCGCGCTGCCGTGGCTGGTCCTGGCCGCGGCGGCGGTCGTGGTGCTGCACGCCACCGGCTTCGGCCGCTCGGTGTTCGCCGCCGGCGCCTCGGCCGAGGCCGCGTGGTTCGCCGGGGTGCGCGTCAAGCGGGTCAAGCTGTCGCTGTTCGTGGCGACCGGGCTGGTCTCGTCGCTGACCGGCGTGTTCTGGGTGCTGCACTACGCCAGCGCCACCTACAACAACGCCACCGGGCTGGAGCTGTCGGTCGTGGCCGCGGTACTGCTCGGCGGCGTGGACTTCGACGGCGGGCGGGGCACGCTCGGCGGCGCGATCGCCGGGGTGTTCCTGCTCGGCACGCTACAGAACGTGATGAGCCTGGCCGACGTCTCGGCACAGTCCCAGACGGTGGTGACCGGCGTGCTGCTCACCGTCTCCGTACTCGGGCCGCGGGTGGCCCGGCAGGTATTCGCCGCCTCGATCCATCAGAGAACAAGGGGAAAGCTATGAGCAGAACATCCGGCACCCTGGCCGTTCTGGCCGCGGGCGGCCTGCTGACGCTGGGCTTGAGCGCGTGCGGCGGGGCCACCAAGAGTTCCACCGACAAGGCGGCGTCCAGCGCCCCGGCCGCGGTGCAGAGCGGGTCGGCGGACCCGAACGCCGCGACGAAGAAGGGGCTGACGGTCGCGTTCTTGCCCAAGCAGGTCAACAACCCGTACTTCAACATCTCCGACGCCGGGGGGAACACCGCGCTGAGCGCGCTCGGCGAGAGCTACAAGGAGGTCGGGACCACCAGTGCCACCGACACCGCCGGGCAGGTGTCGTACGTCAACACCCTGACGCAGCAGCACGTATCCGCGATAGCCGTCTCCGCGCAGGATCCCGGGGCGCTGTGTACGGCGCTGAAGCAGGCGATGAGCGCGGGGATCAAGGTGGTCACCTACGACTCGGACACCGACCCCGGCTGCCGACAGGCGTTCGTGTCCCAGGCCAGCGCCGAGGACCTGGGCCGCAGCCAGGTGGATCTGCTGGGCAAGGAACTGAACTACACCGGTCAGATCGCGGTGTTGTCGGCGGCCCAGACCGCGACCAATCAGAACTCGTGGATCGGCTACATGCAGGACGAACTGAAGAAGCCGCAGTTCGCGAATATGAAACTGGTCAAGATCGCATACGGCAACGACGATCCGCAGATGTCGTTCCAGCAGACGCAAGGGCTGTTGCAGCAATACCCGGATCTGAAGGGGATCATCTCCCCCACCACGGTCGGCATCAAGGCGGCCGCGCAGTACCTGGACGGCTCGCAGTACAAGGGCAAGGTGCTGCTGACCGGCTTGGGGACGCCGAACGACATGCGGTCCTACGTCCAGGACGGCACCGTGAAAGCGTTCGAGCTGTGGGACCCGGGAAAACTGGGCCAGCTGGCCGCCTACACCGCGGTCGCGCTGGCCTCCGGGCAGATCACCGGCGCTCAGGGGCAGACGTTCACCGCCGGGTCGATGGGCAGCTTCACGATCGGGGCGCAGGGGGTGGTCACGCTCGGCGCGCCGACCGTGTTCGACTCCTCGAACATCGGCCAGTACAACTTCTAGCTCATCCGCCGGGCCGGGCTCCATGATCGTCATCAAGGACGTGGCACGGCGGGCCGGCGTGTCCGTGGGCACCGTCTCCAACGTCATCAACAGCCCCGAGCGGGTCGGCGAGGACACCCGGCGGCGGGTCGAGGCGGCCATCGCCGAGTTGGGGTACGTGCGCAACGTGCACGCCCGGCAGCTGCGGGTCGGTCACAGCCGGATCCTGGGGCTGCTGGTGCTGGACATGGGGAACCCGTTCTTCGTGGACGTGGCCCGCGCCGCCGAGCGGGCCGCGCACCGGGCCGGGCTCGGGGTGATGGTGTGCACCAGCAACCAGAGCGCGAGCGAGGAGGAGGAATACCTCGCCCTGTTCGCCGAGCAGCGGGTGCGCGGCGTGCTGCTGACGCCGGCCGACGGCAGCGGCCGCACCGTCGAGGCCTTCGGCCGGCACGGGATCCCGTTCGTGCTCGTCGACCGGGTCGGCGCCGGCGGCGCGGGCTGCTCGGTGTCGGTCGACGACGTGGCCGGCGGCACGCTGGCGGTAGGGCACCTGACGGCGGCCGGGCACCGGCGGATCGCGTACGTGAGCGGCCCGCCCCACCTGCAACAGATCCGCGACCGGCGCGCCGGGGCGCTGGCGGCGCTGGCCGAGGCCGGAATCGGCGCCGAGGCGCTGATCGAGCTGCCGACCGAGACCCTGGACGTGGCGGCCGGACGCGACGCGGCCAGCCGGCTGCTGGGGCTCTCGCAGCGCCCGACCGCGGTGTTCTGCGCGAACGACCTGATCGCGTTGGGCGTGCTGCAAACGCTGTTCGCCGCCGGGGTCGGCGTGCCGCAGGACATGGCGATCGTCGGGTACGACGACATCGAGTTCGCCGCCGCGGCCGCGGTGCCGCTGACATCGGTGCGGCAGCCGGCGGCGGCGATGGGGCGGCTGGCGGCGGAGCTGTTGCTGGAGGAGTTGGCCGGCGAGAGCGGGGCGCACGAGCACCGGCAGGTGGTGTTGCAGCCGGAGTTGGTGGTGCGGCGGTCTTCGCTGGTGCGGCGCGGCGCCAACGGCGGTCCGTTGTGATCGGTGCCGTGCCGTATCAGGCAACGTTTACTCTGGTGATGATTTGGCGTAGATGTGGCGCGGATATGGCGCGGATATGGCGTAGGCGGAAGTCGTCGGCGTGGCGGTTTCGCCAGATGATGTAGTGGCGGGTCATGCTGCCCTGCCCTGCTCCCGGGGCTGGGGTTTGCGGGGCGGGCTGCGGTTAGTCTATGGATTTCAAAGCTTTTTACGGCCTTCGGTCATGGTTGTGCCGGTTCGGGGTTCG
>NZ_JAAFZA010000386.1 GCF_015356865.1 Catenulispora pinisilvae | reverse complement strand
GGGCGGCGGGGGCGCGGCGGGCGGGAGCGCGACGGCTCCGAGCTTGCTCGGTTCGGCCGGCTCGGCCGGTGGTCAGAGCAGCGCGGGGGGTGCGCCGACGAGCGCCGGCCAGCCGGGCGGCTCCTCCAGCGCGAGCAAGGCGGGCCGGCCGTCCGGTTCGGCGCCTTCCAGTGCCGGCGGTCCCAGCGCCGTCGGGACCGGCGGCCCCAGCGCTCCGCCGTCGCAGCAGGCTGCGAAAGCTCCGGCTTACGTCGGGCGGCTGGCGTCGAATGCGGCGCAGACGTCGTCTTCGACCTCGGTGACTTTGCAGACGTCGGGCTCCTCGGCCGGCGGTGACACGTTGGTGGTGTCGGTCATGCTCACCAACACGCACTCTGGCGGCGTGGGTGCCTCCGACAGCGCGGGCAACAGCTACTCGGTGGTCGCGGACCAGAGCGACGGGGCGGGTGACCGTACCCTGATTCTCGCTGCGGTCGGGGCCAGGGCACTCGCCGGCGGCGGCTCGGTGACGCTCAGGTTCCCGGCCACCTCGGAGCATCACGTTGCGGTCGACGACTTCTCGGGCGTGACCGGCATCGGCGGGCACTCGTCGGCGACTGCGGCCTCTGGGCCCTTCGCCTCCGGTTCTGCCTCCGGCGCCGGGATCGTCTTCGGGGTCGCGGGGGTGCAGGGTGGCGAGAACGCGACCTGGGGTTCGGGATTCACCGCGCTGCCCACGCTTGTCGTGGCACCGGCGGACCAGCTGGCGAGTGCCTACGAGAGCGTGGGGTCGGGCAGCTTCCAGGCATCAGGGGCCTGCGATCACCAGTGGATGGCGGCGGTCGCGACCCTGACCGGCTGAGGTCGGCTGGACCGACTGGACCGACCCCGACGGCATCTGGTCGGTCCCCGGGCCGGCGCGGGTATCAGTCCTTGGTCTGTGTCGGTGACGAACCGGCGGTCGCGGACAGGACGCGCAGGCCGTCGAAGGCTTGGGCGAGATGCTCGTCCACGCTCTGCGAGGGGTCCTCGATCCAGGATTCGAGGGCGTGATGGAAGGTGGCCCATCCAGTCTGCGCAGCGAGATCGGCGACCTGGTCGCTGATACCCCGCTGCCGCAGCGCCTGCGCGAGGGCCTGAGTCAGCGACGCGTTCTTTGCCAATTCGCGTTCACGCAGGGTCGGCGTCCCCGCGATGATCTCCAGTCGAGGCTCGGAGAACGATCGATTCTCCTCCAGGATGAGTCCGGCACGCCGAAAGGCGCGGAGCAGCATCTCGAACGGCTGTAGACCATCGGGCGCCTCGGCCACCGCCTGCGTCAACGCGGCACGCAGGTCGGCCTCGCCGGCGAAGAGCACTTCGCGTTTGTCCGGGAAATGCCGGAAGAACGTGCGCTCGTTGACGCCGGCCCGCGCGGCGATCTCCGCGGTCGTGGTCTGTTCGAATCCGCGTTCCCGGTACAGCTCCAGGGCCGCTTGCTGGAGTCGGCGGCGCGCATCTTCTCCACTTCTGGGCACCCGCCGAGTCTACCGCGTTGCGCCAGCCGCTGGCGCAACGTGTAGAGTCAGCGACTGGCGCTAAGAAGCGCCAGTGACTGGCGTTAACTCGGAGGTAGCTCATGCACGTCTTCGTCACCGGCGGCACCGGCCAGACCGGCCCCGCCGTCGTCGCCGAACTGGTCGCGGCGGGTCACACCGTCACCGGGCTGGCCCGATCGGAGGCCGCCGCCGCACGGCTGGAGTCACTGGGCGCCAAGGTGCACCGCGGATCCCTGGACGACCTCGACAGCCTCAGCCGCGGTGCCGAAGCCGCCGACGGAGTCCTGCACATGGCGTACGGCGGCGACTATGCCGATCCGGAGGGCCTCATCCGCCGGGACTGCGCCGCGATCAGCGCGCTGGGAGAGGCGCTGGTCGGGTCCGGCAAGCCGTTCGTCAGCACCTCGGGAACCCTGGTGACCGGAGCCGGCAAGATCGCCACCGAGCAGGACGCACCGGATCCCGACTCGATCGCCGCGTTCCGCATCCCGGGCGAACAAGCCTGTCTCGCGTTCGCCGAATCGGGGGTCCGCGCCAGCGTCGTCCGGCTCGCGCCGACCGTGCACGGCCCGGGCGACTACGGATTCATCCCCGCTCTCATCGCCGCGGCACGCAGAGCGGGCGTCGCCGCATACATAGGTGACGGCACCAACCGCTGGCCGGCGATCCACCGCCTCGATGCCGCAGCCGTCTTCCGGCTGGCGCTGGAGAAGGCTCCCGCCGCGAGCGTGCTGCACGGCGTCGGCGAAAGCGCCGTCACGATCAAGAGCGTCGCCGCGAAGATCGGGCAGATACTCGGCATCCCCACCGCGTCGCTGACCCTCGACGAGGCAGCTGGGCACCTCGGAAACCCGTTCCTGGCCAAGTTCTTCTCGCTGGACGTCCCCGTCTCAAGCGCGCACACCCAGAGGCTCCTGGGCCTGACGCCGAAACATGCGACCCTGCTTGAGGACCTTGAGGCCGGCGACTACTTCACACCGCAGGCCAGCATCCGCGCCGAGGAAATCTGGCTCCGTCACTAGCCAGGGGTCCGGGCCGATGCGCGTCCACGATCGCGGAGGGTGTCATACTCTCCAGCGGGCTTCGCGCGGAGCAAAGCCGCAATCGGGACAGGGGAACCGATGGGCGTGCGAGAGCACCCGGGGGCGTCGGGCTTCGCGGCGCTGACCTTGATCATGGTCGCCGGCACGGTGTACCTGACGGACCGGGCGACCGGGGTGAAGGCCGACGAGCAGGCGCTCGCCCGGGCGCGGCCCTGTGCGAGCCAGGTGGCCGGGGACCGCGACTGCGTCGAGGACGTCGCGGGTGCGGCAGTCGGACCGCTGCGGGTGGCGGCCAGGGGCACGGTCGCCAAGCTGAAGGTCTCCTATGGGGGCACGCAGTCGCCACTCACGTTCCCGCGCGGGGTGCGGCCGGTGTTCGAGCAGATCCAGGATGGTGACTTCGTGGCCCTGCGGACGTGGCACGGCGCCATCGTCTCCGCCACTGCTCAAAGCGACACGGAAACCACCTCCAACGCGCCGTCCGAGCGGTATCGCTCCCAACTGACCGGTGCCTTCGTCGCGGCCGCGTTCACGGTGCTGCTGGCCGGGATCACCGTCCTCGGCGCGGTGCTGACCGACCTGATCTTCGGGTACTCGCGCCGTTGGCTCGGGTATGGCATCGCCGGTGTCGTGATCTTCGGGGGTTTTGGCACGGCTGGCAGCGCAGCGGTGATCTCCGAAGGAGGAAGCGTCGGCGCCGCCCTCCTGACGGCACCGATCGTCGTCGCGGCGGGTGTCGTCATCGTCGGCGGCGGCTACCTTTGGAACCTGCTCAAGCGTCGCCGTGAGACGGAACGCTTTATGCGGCGTAGGACAGCGGGCTGACTGGCAGCCGCGAGGCACGACATCGCCGCCTCACCCGCCGGCCCCCTCCAACCGCACCGCGAAAGCCGCCGCCGCCAACTCCGCCACACCATGCGGATCCGCCAGCGACCGTCCGGTCAGCTCCTGTATCCGCCGGAGCCGATACCGCACCGTGTTCGCGTGGCAGTGCAGCACCTCGGCCGCGCGTTCCGCGGAGCCGGCGTTGTCCAGGTAGGCGTTCAGCGTTTCCAGCAGGGTGGCGCGGTCGTCTGTCGGTAGGCCCAGGACCGGGCCGAGGACTTTGGTCGTGAGGCGGCGTCGTTCGTCGGACTCGTAGACCATCAGCGCGGCCAGTGGGCTCGGGTCGAACTCCCGCACCTGCGCGCGTCCCGTCGGCAGTCCGGCCAGCGCCGCCTGGGCCAGTCGCAGGGCGCGCGGTGTGTCGTGGACTGATGCGAAGGCGGGGCTCAGGCCGGTGCGGGCCCGGGCGGTGGCGCGCAGGACCGTCAGCATTTTGTCGTACCGGTCCTCCTGGAGTGACACCACGCCGAGCTGTTGGGCCGGGGTGAGGCGCCAGCCGGACACTATCCCTTGGTCCTCCAGCCGCTTCTCGACGTCCGGGAGGCTCGCCTCGGCCAGGCCGCGGGTGTCGGCGGCGACCACGACCAGGACGCCGTCGCGGTGCAGGCCCAGGAACTCCGCGGCTTCCCAGGGGGCTGCCTCAGGGCCCGGATAGCCGGTCAGCAGTGCCTCGACCAGGGCTGAGCGCCGGGCCTGGCGGGCCCGCATCAGTTCGGCGGTCGCCGCGCGGTAGGCCTCGGTGAGCGCGATGGCGTGCTGGTCGGTGAGCTGGAAGATGCGGCCAGCGGCGGCGAGCAGCGCCTCGGCGGCGGCCGGGCGTCGGTGGTCGCCGGTGTGCGCCAGGAGGGCGTCCCACAGCGTGGTGAAGACCAGGCGGTAGCACTGAAGCACCTCGGGCAGCGGCGCGCCCTGGTGCGCGCGGCGCCGTCCGGTCGCGGACGGCGCCGCCAGGTCCAGCGGGACGGCCGCCGGCTGGCCGATGGCGGCGATCAGGAAGCGCAGGTTCTCCTCCACGGACCGCCGCAGCTCCGGCCCGTCGACCACGCTCCCGTCCCGGTAGAACGGGATGCGCTCGACGGTCGCGGCGCAGGCCTGGTCGATCAGCCTCGGCAGTTGGGAGGCCGCCCAGGCGGCCAGCTCCGGAAGCTGCGACGGTCCGCTTTCGGTCATTACTCGCTTTGCCAGGTGAAGGTCGCCTTGCCGAAGTCCCGGGCTTCCAGGTCGGCGCGCTTGATGAGCCAGTACAGGCGGCCGGTGTCGCCCCACTCCATGGCCGCGCGGCCGTCGCTGTCGACCTGCATCAGCATCACGAGTTCGGACAGCAGCTCGCGGCGGGCGGCCTTGGCCGCGTCGTCATCGCCCGGGGCGACCGCGTGGGACGCCTCCTTGGCCACCGAGCCCGCCTTGGGCAGCGAGTACCCGCCGACGCGGTGGTGCGGGGAGTGGTCGCGGCGGAAGGTGGTGAGGGCGTCGTAGAAGCCGTCGCCGTCGTCGGTGTACGGGAACTCGGTGTAATCGTCGTCGGCCGTGGGGTCGGCGTCGGCGTCACCGAACGCCGCGACCAGGGCGGCGTTCTCGTTGTCCGGGGCGGTCGCTATCAACTCCCCGGTCAGCATGATGCGGGGGAACGCCTCCAGACCGTCGGGCACCGGACGCTGCGAGACGTCCGCGGAACCTTCGGGCACGTAGATCACGCGCGTGCCGCCGGTGATGCTGTCCGGGTCCAGGTACTGCACCGCGTCGTCGCCGACACCGTTGTAGTAGAAGAACAACAGCATCCCGTCGTTGGGCACCGGGATGTCCAGCTCCTCGACCGGGATCTCGCCGCAGTCGACGGCCGCGATGAACGACAGCGGCCCGTGCCCCTCCCACTGCGGCCAGGCGACGTCCGCCGGCAGCAGCGGCTCGCCGCCGAGATAGCCGACCAGCGGCTCACCCTCGTTCTGCTCGCGCAGGTGGAATCCCGGGCGCAGCAGTTCGACCCACTTCTTGGCGTTCTCCGCGCTGAAGAACTGCCGGCCGGCTTCCGCCAGCGGTGACTCACTGATCTCCATGCGCGGAATGCTTTCAGGTGTCCGCCCGCGCGACAACCCGTTGCGGGATGTTTGTGCACGGCACCCAAGAGTTCTGTCATCCGGCACAGCCGCCGCGCGATCTGCCAGGCTAACCCACTATCCCGGCCTCGTAGGCCAGGATCACCAACTGGATCCGGTCCCGGGCGTCCAGCTTGGTCAACAGGTTCGCCACGTGGGTCTTCGCCGTGGCCAGGCTGATCACCAGCTCGGCGGCGATCTCGCTGTTCGCCAGGCCGCGCGCGACCAGGGCCAGCACCTCGTGTTCGCGCTCTGTGACGCCGGCCAGCCGGGCCCGGGCGCGGCTTCCGGCCCGCGGGTCCCGGGCCGGGGCGGCGTCGCGATCGGTGAAGTCCGCGATGAGCCTGCGGGTCACGCTCGGCGCGATCAGCGCGTCCCCGGCGGCGACCACCCGCACCGCGGCCAGGATGTCCTCCAGGGCCATGTCCTTCAACAGGAAGCCGCTGGCCCCGGCGCGCAACGAGCCGTAGACGTTCTCATCGTCGTCGAACGTGGTCAGCATCAGGACCCTGGTCCCCGGCGCCTCGGCCCGGATCCGGCGGGTCGCCTCGATCCCGTCCAGGCCGGGCATCCGGATGTCCATCACCACCACATCCGGCCGCAGACCGTGCACCAGACGCAGCGCCTCGGCGCCGCTGCCGGCCTGCCCGACCACCTCGATGTCCGGGGCGTCGGTGATCACCATCACCAGCCCGGCCCGGATCAGCGGCTGGTCGTCGGCGAGCAGGACCCTGATCTGGCCGGTACCGCCGATCACGCCGGGATCCGCGCTTCCACCCGGAACCCGCCCTCCGGCCGCGGTCCGGCCGCGAACGACCCGTTCAACAGCGACACCCGCTCCCGCATCCCGGCCAGCCCGAACCCGAAGCCGCCCGCCCCGAACC
>NZ_JAAFZA010000385.1 GCF_015356865.1 Catenulispora pinisilvae | reverse complement strand
CGGCTTTGGCTCCAGCTCCAGCTCCAGCTCCGGCTCCGGCTCCGGCTCCGGGGAGTGCGAGGCGGGCGGCCGCCGCTTGCGCCAGGAACGCGGCGCCGTCCGGCAGCACCGCATCGTCGAAGACCGCGCCGGCCGCGACGACGAACCAGCCGGCCCATTCGCGGGCGGCGCGGATCAGCGCCGCAGGCGACAGGGCCGGGGGCGGCTCGGGCGGCTCGGGCGGTTTGGGCGGCTCGGGCGGCTTGGGGGTCGCCGGGAGGTGTGGCAACCGGGGCATGGCGGGTTTCTACCGCTTATGTTGCGGTTTATACATAAAGGGACATGCTGAGGTGATGTTGGGTCCTTCGATCGCACTAAAGGCGGAGTGGAAGCCATGGCGATGACACGACGTGCGGCTGGTATCGCGGCGGTGGTGCTGATGGCGACGGCGGCGTGCGGCGGGGGCAGCAGCAAGCCGTCTTCGTCGACGACGAGCAGCACGCCGCCGTCGACGAGTTCGACGCCGAGCACGACCGGTTCGACCTCGACCTCGCCGACCGGCACGGCCACCGCCGGCGGGCCCGCCGACTCGACCGCCGCCGAGGCGCAGATCAAGCAGAACTGGCAGGCGTTCTTCAACCCGAACACCACGATCGCCGACAAGGCGAAGTACCTGGAGAACGGCGGCGCACTCGGCCCACTACTCCAGGGCTTCGCCGCGGATCCGCGGGTCAAGCAGGTGTCGGCGGTGGTGTCGAACGTGGCGTTCACGTCGCCGACGACGGCCACCGTGACCTACTCGCTGTCCCTGCAGGGCACCGTGGTGGAGCCGAACGCCACGGGCAAGGCGGTGTTGCAGGACGGCACCTGGAAGGTGGCGGACGCGACGCTGTGCGGCCTGGTCGCGCTCACCGGCAACACCTCGCTCCCAGGATGCAGCTGAGAACCGAGCCTGTGACGCCAAGACTGCTAGCCCTCCTCACGCTGCTCGCGACGTCAACGCTGGCAGCGGCCGGCTGCGGCACCCGCCTTTCCGCCAGCGCCTTCGCCCCGCGCCCCACGACAACCGCCCCCGCGCAAAACGGCGGCACCGGCACCGGTCAGAACTCCCAAAACCCCGCCAGCGACACCGGCGTCACCCCGACCCAGATCCGCGTCGGTATCCTCGCCTCCCTGACCAGCCCCGTAGGCTCCGCCGCCTTCAGCGCCCCCAGCTACGGCGCCCAAGCCTTCTTCCGCGCGCTCAACGACAGCGGCGGCGTCCACGGCCGCACCGTCGCGGTCTCGGTGTGCGACGACGGCGGCAGCGGGATCGGCAACCAGGACTGCGTCCACCAGCTCATCGACCACGACCAGGTCTTCGCCCTGAACGCGACCGCCGCCCTGGACTACGCCGGCGCCTCCTACGTCTCCAAGAAGGCCGTCCCCGACGTCGGCGGCCAGCCCATCACCACCGTCTACGACCAGTACCCGCACCTGTACGCCATCGGCGGCAGCAGCTCCCCGCGCGACGGCCGCACGGTCGGCTGGAACGGCACCCTTTATCAGAGCACCGAGATCTTCCGCTTCTTCAAGCAGCGCCTCGGCACCGGACGCGCCGCGGTCGTCGCCTACAACCAGGCCGACTCCACCCGCTACGCCTCGCAGCTCGCCGCCGGCCTGCGCGCCGAGGGCTACCACGTCCTGTCCCAGACCGTGGACCTCGCGCTCCCCGACTTCCAGGCCGTCGTCGCGTCGATGAAAGCGGACGGCACCCAGCTGGTCTTCGACGCCATGGACACCCGGGGTAACGCCGAACTCTGCGACGCGATGGACACCGCCGGGGTGAAGGTGCTGGCGAAGGTCACCAACGTCGAGAACTGGGGCGAATCAGTACGCGATGACTACCGCTCCTCCCCCAGCTGCCGCAACGTCCTGTGGGCGACGTCCTCCAGCCGCAACTACGAGGACGTCCAGTACCCGGCGGTCCAGCAGTTCCGTGCCGCGATGGCCCGCTACTTCCCGGACCAGGTGCCGCAGCTCTCGGCCTGGGACCTGGAAGGCTGGGCGGCCGCGCAGTGGCTCACCGACGCCATCAGCTCCTGCGGGGCCGACGTGACCCGCGTCTGCGTCGAGCGCTTCATGAACCGCCCGCAGCCCTACGACGCCCACAACCTGATCCTGCCGGCCTCCTTCACCCCCACTCCCCCGCCGACCGGCGACACCCGCGCGTGCCTGAACGCGGCCCGGTGGCAGGACTCTGCGCAGGGCGGCAAGGGCGGGTGGGTGACGCAGGTGCCTGACATGGATACCAACTGCTTCGAGGTGCCGCAGTTGCCTTACACGCCATGAGAGCCGCGAGCCATGAAAGCCGTGGCTACCTCTGGTAGTAAGCCTCGATCGGAACCCGCGCCTCCTGGAACAAAGCCGGCCCGTCCTGCGGTACCACCGGCCACTCAGAACCCGGATTCAGTCCGATGAGCTGGTCGGTTCCCAGCGCGTAGACGACCCGCCCGAGCCCCGAGCGCACGATGGCGCCGCCGCACATCCCACACGGCTGGCAGCTCGTGTACATCGTCGTCGTGGCGGCGACCTCGGGGCTGAGCTCGCGGGCGGCCCAGCGCGCGAGCTTCAGTTCCGGATGCGCGGTGATGTCGTCGTCGCGGCGCACTGTGTTGTGGTCCTCGACCAGGATCGTCCCGTCCGCGGACGCGAGCAGCGAGCCGTAGGGGGCGTCGCCGAGGGTGACGGCGTGGGCGGCGATGGCGATCGCGCGACGGAGCAGGGTCTGGTCGGCGGGGGTGGGCACTGGTCGTCCTCCGGTGGTCGGCGCGGCGCGCGGCAGACTTGCGCGGTCGTTGGGACCGCGGTCGTTGGGACCGCGGTCGTTGGGACCGCGGTCGTTGGGACCGCGGTCGTTGGGACCGCGGTCGTTGGGACCGCGGTCGTTAGGACATTGTGCCCATCAGCACCTTGTACTGCTCCACATACTGATCGAACCCCGAAGACTTGATCAGCGTCAGGAACCCGTCCAGCGTCACCGGCTGCGGACCGCCGGCCTGGTAGGCGGCGGCGAACTGGAACTGACGGCCGCCCGGGAGATCGATGTAGAGCGTGTAGCCGCCCGGCTTGTCGCCGCTGGGTGCCGAATCGAACTCGATACCGGGTGTGCCGTCGGCCAGGGTCACGTCCCGGCAGGTGGTCTGCGGGTACCAGACATTGGAACAGAGGGCCGAGAAGACGGGCCGGGGGCTGATCTCCACGGCCACCGAAGTGGTGTCGCCGGCACCCGGAGTGTGGTACCCGTCGGCCGTGAAGTTGTCCGGCACGTAGGAGAGGGTGTCAGCATCAATCCGTACTCGGCCCGGCCCCCAGGTGTGGCCCGGGAGCAGTCGGTCCAAGGTGTTCACACCCAGGTGGCACAGCGCGCTCGCCGCGGTGGCGTCGGGAATCGGCAGGACCGGATCGCCGGGGAAATCCACGAGCTGGAAGGTCTGGTCGCAGGTGGGGCCCGGCTGGGTAGCGCTGGACGTGCTCGGCGGACGCACCGGCGTCGGCGTCGGCTTCCCCATCGCCGCCGAGGTGCCCACGGCCCCGCCCGGCCCCGTCGCCGAAACCGTGCCGCCGGCCCCGGCACCGCCGACCAGCTGGGTCGCGACCAGCACCGTGGCGGCCGCCGCCGCGACCCCGCCGCCCACGCCGGCCATCTGCCGGCGCCGCCGCCCGCGCTCGTACCCCGCCAGCGCGCGCGGCACCATGTCGACCAGCGCGGGCTCGTCGCCGAACTCGCCGGCGAAGGCAGCCCCGGGGTGTTCCCGATATCCGTCGTGCTCGTCCCGGTCGTAGCCGGGGAACATTTCGTCAGTCATCTGATTTCCATCCGTTTCACCGGAGTCCGGTGTCGATGAGGGAATCGCCGACGATCTCCCGCAGCCTGGCCAGGGCCCGGGACGTCTGGCTCTTGACGTTGCCGATGGAGCACCCGAGCGCGGCGGCCGTGGCCTCCACACTCAGGTCCTCCCAGAACCGCAGCACCACCACGGCGCGTGCCCGCGCCGGGAGGAGTTGCAGCGCGGCTTGCAGGGAGAGACGCAGATCGGGCGAGTCCGCGGGGGCCGTCTCCGGTATGCCCGAGGAATACTGCGCCGCCCGTTCCGCCTGCCGCTGATACTTGCGTTTGTGGCGCAGGAAGGTGTTGACGAGAACCGTGTGCGCGTAGGCGTCCAGCGAGGCGGCCCGCTGGGCCCGTCCCCAGCTGCGACACAGGTTGACCAGCGTCATCTGGGTCAGGTCCTCGGCGAGATGCCAGTCGCCGCACAGCAGGTAGGCACTTCTGCGCAGGTGACGCTGGCGCGCCCCGGCGTACTCCGCGAACCCCTCTAGCCGGTCCACTGAATCCCTCCCCCAATGCCATGCCGCGCCTGCCGCTCTTCGGCCCTGCTTGCCTTCGGCCCCGTCACAAGATTCCGATCAGGCTGCCTACCGAAAGGTTGCAGACCGCCCGCTATCATCGTTCGTACTCAGGCCGACCGGGAGGAACGGATGTCGTCACCACCAGACGTGGATGTGCTGGTGGTCGGGGCCGGTCCGGTCGGCTGCTGGGTGGCCGCCGAACTGAGCGCGGCCGGGGTGCGGGTCCAGCTCGTGGAAGCGCGCCAGAGCCGCCCTACGTGGTCCCGCGGGTTCGTGGTGCATCCGCGGACGATCGAGATCTTCGACTCGCGCGGGGTCGCGGCGCCGATGGTGGCGACCAGCCGGCGCTCGCCGACGTGGCACTTCGCGATGGGCACGACCCGGCTGGACTTCACCGCGCTGCCCACGACGTTCCCCTACATCCTGCTCCAGCCGCAGGCGCAGACCGAGCAGTTGCTGGAGGAGCACCTGGTCCGGTGCGGCGGCACGGTGCTGCGCGGGCGGCGGGTCGTGGGGCTGCGGCAGCGGGCCGACCGGGTGCTGGTGCGGATCCAGCCCGACGAGGGCGGCGAGTACGAGGTCAGCGCGCGGTTCGTCGTGGGCTGCGACGGCGCGCACAGCGCGGTGCGGGACGCGGCCGGCATCGGCTTCAACGGCACCCCGGACACCATCGTCAGCCCGGCCGCGCTGGTGGAACTGGCCACCCCGCCGCCGCCGGAGGAGTACTTGCAGGACAGCGAGCAGGGGCTGCTGCTGATGATCCCGTTGCCGGACGGCCGGTTCATCGTCTCGACCATCGACCACACCGTGATGACCGACCTGGTCACGCCGTGGACGACGCAGATGGTGCGGGAGTCGCTGATCCGGATCACCGGGAGCGACTACGGGCTCGGCGAGGTGGAGCGGATCTCCACGATCGGGAACTCGGCCCTACAGGCGGATCGCTATCGCGACGGCCGGGTGCTGCTGGCCGGGGACGCCGCACACGTGCACTTCCCGATGGGCGGCCAGGGCATGAACCTGGGGATCCAGGACGCGCACAACTTGGCGTGGCGGCTGGCCGCGGCGGTGCGGGCGGACCGGGAGGACCGGGAGGAAGGCCTGCGCGGTGGCCTGGACGATGGCCTGCGCGATGGCTTGGACGAAGGTCTGCAAGACGACGAGGGTCCGCAAGACGACGAGAGCCTGCAAGAGGCGGTCAAGGCCGAGGCGATCGACGCCCTCCTCGACGGCTACGAGGCGGAGCGGCGGCCGGCCGGGGAGCGGGTGCTGGAGGACGTGCACGCGCAGATGGCGCTGGTCGCGGCCACCGGGGCCGACGGCGCTGCGCTGCGGGCTCGGTTCGGGGCGCTGTTGGCCGAGCATCCGCAGGTCAATCTGCAATACGCGCGGCGGTTGTCGGGGATCGCGGTGCGGTACCCGATGCGGCCGGCGGCTGGCAGGTCAGGCGACGGGGGCGACGGAAGCAATGGGCGCGACGGAGACGGGGCCGGCGGTGGGGACGTACGGCTCGGCGCGCGCGTCCCGGACCTGCTGCTGGCGCGCGCGGACGGTCCGCCGGTCCAGCTGTACGAGCTGCTGCGGGAGATCGGGCCGGGACGCTTCGTGCGGCTGGCGATCGGTGGCGGGAGCGCGGTGGGTGAGCGGATCGGCGGCGGCTCCGGCATCGAGGCCGCTACCATCGCCGCGACCGGCGTGCTGGGGCCGGATTGGGCCCTGAGTGCCGGCTGGGACGCCCCGGGGTCAGTGCTGATCCGGCCCGACGGGCATGTCACCGAGGCCCGGACCTGGTGATTCGCTCGCGCGGACGGGTCGGACCAGCTCGGATATCATGGAGATCGCATTCCGGTCACACGGACGCAGGGAGCAGGCGCAATCGATGGCGAGTGCGGCAAGGCGCGGGGCTGAGGCGGGTGCCCCCGGGCAGTCGCGACCCGATGGGCTCCCGGTGCAGGCGGGTATGCCTTATCGCGAGGTGGATGGGCGAATAGCTGGTAAGGGCGCCGATGCCGAACCGATAGCGGAGCCGATCGAAGCCGCAGCCGCCGACGCCGACCCCGATACCGGCCCAGGCCCCGGCCTGTCTCTTAT
>NZ_JAAFZA010000384.1 GCF_015356865.1 Catenulispora pinisilvae | reverse complement strand
TCGCAGACCCCCGCCTCGCCGACCCCCGCCTCGCCGGCGGCCTCCCGCCGGTCGAGCATCCCGACGGCCTCGGCGACGATCCGCCGCACCAGCTCGGGATTCGCCCGCCCGGCGACCGCCGAGACGTGCGGCATCCCGGCCAGCGGTGCGAGCGTCCCGCCTCCGAGGTCGACGACCAGGAAGCGCACCTCCGTGGGCGTGTGGGTCAGCGCGAGGCCGAACATCAGCGTGCGCAACGTCGTCGACTTGCCTGACCGCGGCCCGCCGGCGACCAGCACGTGCCCGCCGGCGCCGGACAGGTCCAGCACATACGGATCCTGACGCTGGTGGGCCGGCCGGTCGATGATGCCCACCGGCACGCGCAACTGACCGTTGCCCTGCCAGCCTGCTGCCGACAGCCCGCGGTCTGCGCTGACCGCGAGGCCGGGCAGCAAGCTCTCCAGCGTCGGCGGCTTGGCCAGCGGCGGCAGCCAGACCTGGTGTGCCGCCGGCCCGAACCCGGCCAACCGGTCCACGATCACGTCGAGCACCGTCGCGGCCGACTTCTGGTAGTCCCCGACCGGCTCCAGCGCATTCAACGACGAGGTATTACCCAGACTTCGCTCCCGTTCTGTAGAGCCGGCGCGCAATGCCAGGACCGGCGCCTGATGGAGGGCGGTGAACCAGACCGGGCGCTGGTGGAGCGCGCGGCGCGTCACCGGCGCCGAAGGCGCTTTGGCGGCGCGGCCATAGGACCCTGATACATAAGCGGCCTTGAACCGGGTCATCGACTCGTTGTCGAACTTCAGATATCCGGACCCCGGCACGCTCGGCAGGTTGTGGGCGTCCGAGACACCGAGCACGGCGCGCGACTCGGCGGCGGAGAAGGTCTTCAATCCCAGCCGGTAGGAAAGGAAGGTATCGAGCCCACGCAGCCGCCCCTCCTCCAACCGCTGCGAGGCCAGCAAGAGGTGCACGCCAAGGGAGCGCCCGATGCGGCCGATCTGTAAGAACATCTCGATGAACTCCGGCCGCGCGGTGAGCAGTTCGGAGAACTCGTCGACGACCAGCAGCAGCGACGGCAGCGGAACCAGGCTCGCGTTGCCCGCGCGGGCCTTCTCGTAGTCGTGCACGTTCTTCACGTTCCCGGCACGCTTCAGCAGCTCCTGGCGGCGGTTCAGCTCGCCGGTCAGCGCGTCGCGCATCCGGTCCACCAAGGTCAGGTCGTCCGCGAGGTTGGTGATCACCGCGGCCACATGCGGCAGCGCCGCCAAACCCGCGAACGTCGCGCCGCCCTTGAAGTCGGCCAGGATGAAGTTGACCTGCTCGCTCGAATGCGTCAGGGCCAACGCGGAGACCAGGCTGCGCAAGAGTTCTGATTTGCCCGAGCCGGTCGCACCGATGCACAGACCGTGCGGACCCATGCCGCCGAGCGCGGCCTCCTTCAGATCCAGCAGAACCGGTTCGCCGTCCTCGCCGACCCCGATCGGCACGCGCAAGCGCTCGTTCGGCGAGCTCGCGCCACGCTGCCACAAGCTCGGCGCATAGATCTCGGCGGCGTCCTCGATCCCGAGCAGGTCGGTGAAGTCCAGCGCCGACAGCAGTGGCTCCTCGCCGCCACCGGCCGACAGGTGCAGCGGAGCCAGCTGCCGGGCCAGCGCTTCGGCCTGCGCCAGGCTCAGCGTGTCGACGCGAACCGTGAAGCCACGCTCGCCGGAACCGGTCCGGCCATCCGGCAATTCCACGGTCGCGGTGCGGTCGGGGCCGATCTGCACTGCCATCTGGTGTCGCTTGGACCGTTGCCGCGGGTCGGTCGCGGCCACGATCTCGACGACCGTCGCGCCCAGCAAGCCATCGTCGGGGATCAGCTGCACGTCGGCCGACGGCTTCGACGCGTTGTCGAGGATGACGATCACATGCGGGCGATCGATCAACGAGACGATCGACGTGAACCGGGGTCGCTCGCCCAGCAGTTCCTCCAGGCCCGCCTCGGCGTCCGCCGGATCGTCGTAGATCATGCGCTGCTGGCCGGCGGCATCCTGCGCGCTCGGGTGCTGGGCGTGCGGCAGCCACTTGAGCCAGTCCCAGCGCGGGATCCGGTCGCTGTCCGCGACGACGCAGACCTTGAGGTCGTCGGGGGAGTGGAACGTCACCAGCTGTGCCACCAGCGCACACACCGCCGAAGATCCGGACCCACCGCCCACGACGAGGCGCGAGATCGACCGCAGCGGGATCGCGACCGGCTGATCCGGCAGGGTCCCGTGGACCGCGAGCAGGCGGCGCAGCGCGTCCGCGCACATCGGCTCCAGCTCCTGCATCGGAGCGGTCTCCGGCGGCACCAGCCGTGTCGCCAGGCGCGCGGTACCCCGGCCGATCCGTACGGTCAGGAAGTCCGGGTCGGACTGTCGCCGCTCCCACAGCCGTTCGCGCAGCGCGACCAGACTCCACAACGTGTCCGGGTCCGGATTCGCATAGCGGGCAGCCACCTTCTGAGCCCGCGCCGCAGCCGCGACTTCTGTTCGGGCAAGCGCGAGATGCCGCAGGTAGTCGCGCCGGGCGTCCGCCGACTTCCCCTTGCCGCCGTTGCGCTGCCGGACCGCCGACACCAGGCCGAACACCAGGCTGGAGGCGAACGTCACGGCACCGATGATCATCATCAGGGCATTGGCGCCCGGTACGAAGAAGAACACCACCGACCCCAGTCCGGCCACCATCGGCAGCAGGTTCAGGGCCCAATGCCCGTCCCCGCCGCCGCGCGGTACTTCCGGCGGCGGATGCAGGACCACGGAGCCGCTCGGCATTTCCGGCGACGGGCGACGCGGTCCGCGGATGACAGAGGTCGTACTCACCTGTGAAGGGTATTCGGAGTGACCGGCTGGCTACCATTACGGCATGACTGCAGGTTCCGGGGTCGCCGGGCGACCCGGCACGGCAACCGGCCACTGCCGGGTCACCGTCGTCGCCCCCACCCGTCGCGTCGATGTGGCGCTGCCCGATGACGTCCCGCTGGCCGAACTGCTCCCGGAACTCCTCCGCCTCGTCGGCGACCCGCTTGTGACCCCGGCCGCGATCGCCGCCGCCCTCACCGGCTACGTCCTCACCGGCGCCGACGGCGTCCCGCTGGACACCGCCACGTCGTTGACGGAGCAGGGCGTGGTCCACGGCAGCGTGCTGCGCCTGCGCTCCGCCGACGACGTCCCCGAGCCCGCGGTCCACGACGACATCGCGGACGCCGTCGCCGAAGCGGTCATCGCCGGCGGTTCGCAGTGGAGCGTCGCCGCCTTGCGCGCGACGGCTCTGGCCGTCGTCGCCGTCGCCTCGGCGCTCGGCGCGGTGGTGCTCTGGTCCTCCAACACTGGGACGTTCCACGGCTGGAAGGGCTTGATCGCAGGCGCGATCACGCTGGTGTTGTTCGGGCTCGCGATCTGGCGGGCCCGGTACGACCAGTCCGCCGTCGGGCGGGGTAGTTATTACGGGTACGGAGACAGCGCTGGGCCGGCTGGGCCTTCCGGTCTTCCGCGACGTGGCCGACTCCACGGTCATCCGGCTATTGCACACGATCGAGTGAATCCTCGCGATGCCGAACCGGGCTACCAGTCGACGTCGAGCTTCGGCCCGCCACTTGGTCAGAGCCCTGCGTATGGCTACTCGTACGAGGACCCGGACTCCGGCCACGCCGAACCGGAGACGAGCTTCGATCTCTCGTCGTTCGGTGCTGACGTTCCCGACCCGCGGCCTGCCACGACTCGTTCTGTCTCCAGCGCCGCGGCCAACCGCGCCACCCGCAGTGTCCGCGACGGCGGCCTCGGCAGCCTCGCGGCCTGGCCCACCGTCGCCGAAGCGATGGCCTGGGCGACCGGCGCGCACCACCAGCGTGACTACACGGCGGCAGTCGTGCTGTCGGCGTCGTCGCTCCCTTACGCCTTCATCGCCGGCGCGGGCCTGCTCTCCGCCGATCCCGCGACCGGCCACGGTCTCGGCCGTGCCCACTTCACCGCCGGGGCCATCGCGGTCCTCATCGTGGCCCTCGCCGCGATCATCGGCGTCGGCCGCCGGATCGCGGTGCCGGTGGCAGGGGCGACCGTAGGCCTGGTCGCCACCGCCGCCGGTATCGGCTTGCTGGTGACCAAGGCGAGCCCAGCCGCCGGCATCGGCGTCGTCGCCGCCTTCTGCGCTTTGGCCGTCGAACTGCTGCCCTTCGCCGCGATGGCCGCCGCCCGCTTCGTCATCGAACCCCCGACCAGCGGCGTCGAACCCGGCGACTTCGAAGGCTCGCCGGTCAACAACTACGTGGTCGGCCTGCGCGTGGCCCGCACCCTCGACATGCTGACCGGCCTGACGGCGGGCGTCGGCACCCTGCTCGTGCTCAGCGTCGCCCTCCTCGTCATCCCGATCAGCGCCATGCAGACCTCGTCGCGCGGACCGCACACGGTCTGGGAGCAGGCGCTCGCGATCCTCGTCTCCGGCGTGATGCTCTGCCGTGCCCGGCTCTTTCGCGAACGCGCCCAGGTCCTCGCCGCGGCTATCAGCGGCCTGACCGGCCTGGTGATCGCCTTCAGCGCGATGGCCGCGAACGCCTTGCCCGACCTCCGTGCCATGTGGCTCGCCCCGCTCCTGATCGTGATCGCGCTCTTGGCCCTCGGCCTGGCCTCCATCCGCCCCCGCCGCGGCACCTCCGAACCGATCATGCCGCCGCGCTGGGCCCGCGCCGTCGAGATGGTCGAGGGCGTGATCCTCCTTGCCGTGCTGCCGGTGCTGATGGCCGTTCTCGGCGTCTACGGACAGGTGCGCAACCTGAAGGGCTGACCGCCAGACCCGCCGGATGATGCCGTTCATCACGCAACACCGCCCGCAGACTCCGCACGCTGGGACTTCGCGCTCGCGACTTCCGCATCCTCAGCCTCCGGCCGCCACGGACTCGGCCCCGGATACCAGGCTGGCGTGTCGGCGTACCAGGGCACCCGCGGCCGATCGAACTTCCGCCGCTCGTTGTGGGCCTTGACCTCCGCTTCCTGCCACCCGTGCTGGCGCAGCCACAGCTCATCGTGCAGCTCCCGATGATGCCGACGGCACAGCAGCCGCATCTGGTGCACATCGGTATGGCCGCCCTCAGCCCACGGCATGTCATGGTGTGCGTCGCACTCACGCGTCGGCCGATCACACCCCGCCGCCGTGCAACCCCCGTCGCGCACGGCCATCGCCTCGTACTGGGCCCGCGTCGCACGCCGCCGCTTCCGCCCCTGCCACAGAACCTCCCCGTCCCCATCCACCAACACCGCCCGCAACGCCGCCTCGCACCGCAACATGTGCGCCTCCGCCGCCGGCACAGCCCGCCCACGCCCCGTCCGCGCAGCCGGCGCCCCCGGCAACCCCAGCGCCGCATCGGCCCGCATCACAATGGTCATGGTCGTCGGACCGTTATGCCGCTGCGGCAGATCCCCCGTCCGAAGCCGGTCCTCCGCGATCTGCACCAGGGCATCAGCCCGCGCCTGGGCGAGATCATCGGCCTGGTCAGCCTGCCCACTCTCGTCCCCGGCCAGCGCATCCAACGCCGTCAGCAACACATCACCACCGGTGGTGGACAGAAACCCACCGGGCAGATAGCCATCCAGCACCGGCGTCATAAAGAACCCGCGCTTCTCCTCAGCAGCCCGAGCCCGATTGAGCACCGTCGCCGGCGCCACCCGATGCGCAGCATCCTCAGCATGCTGCCGCAGACTCTCGGCCCCCTCAGCCACAGCCCTGGCAATCAGCGCCCGACGAACCTGCTCAACCACCGCATCCGGCTGCTGCACCAGCGCAGCCAACGCCTCAGCAATAATCCGCGCCTGCGGCGCCGAGATATCCCCGGTCCGCAGCGCCTCCTCAGTCAGCGGATCCTTCCGCAACGCCTTGACCGTGGCTATCAGCCGCCCAGCATCCCCCCGCGTCCGCCCAAGATTGACAATGAGCGCCTTACGAGCAGCATCAGTAGCGCGCCACGACAACTCCTCGCGCGTAGTCTCCGGCGTCTGCACCGGATCACCCCGGTCATGCCACGTCCGGACACACCGGACCAGCACCCCCTCCGCAGCCCGCGACACCTGCTCCGCAGCCTTGGCCACAGCCAAGCTGCCATCAGCGTCGTAGCCGAGCGGATCGAGCGCAGCCAGGCAAGCCGTGGCATCACTGAGCTGGCGCAGCGGGTCGACCATCGTCGTATCCCTTCGACGTGTTCCCCGCACGCCTGTTCTGACACGATCCACGATAGCTGGCCAAACAGATAGATGTGGCCTAAATAGACTATCTCTAACTACTCATATAAAAACACCCATACCACTCCCACGACCCTACCCAGCAAACACCAGCCACGTCACCGCACCTTGCCCCACCCAAAGCCAGTACCTTCCCAACGCCGACCACAACCGAGCCACCCAGTGGCGCCGACGGCCCCACTCAAGCCCGCCGCACCCTCCGCCACACCCCAAACGCAATCACCGCACCAACAACCACCGCCCCACCAACAA
>NZ_JAAFZA010000383.1 GCF_015356865.1 Catenulispora pinisilvae | reverse complement strand
GTGTGCTGGAGGTCGGGGGCGGGGGTGGGACTGCTGCGCCGGCGAACTGCGCCGTGTACTTCGTGAAGTCCCAGTCGTTCTGCGGGACTGAGGAGCAGCTGCCGGAGAGGGTGCCGTTGTTGTCCGGCGGGCTGCACTGGCGGTCGCGGTTCACTGACCAGTACGTGTAGCGGGCCAGGCCGTGGCTGGTGGCGTAGTTCAGTACGGTCTGGAAGTCGGACTGGTAGAAGAACTCCGCGGAGTCGGTGCGGCCGTTCATCATCGACACGCCTTCGTGCTGGTAGGCGGTCGTGGAGTCCCAGCCCATGTGGGTTTCCAGCAGGCCGTGGAATGCCTCCAGGGCTGAGACCTGGGAGGCCGCGCCGTTGAAGCCGCCGTCGAAGGGCATGATGGAGAAGTTGTTCGGGGTGAAGCCGATCGAGTGTGCCTGGTCCAGTAGCTGTGTGCCGAACCAGCCGGTGCCGGCGCTGGTGCCGGGCATGGTGACCGAGACGTAGAGACCCGGGTTGTTCTGTTGCAGGGTCTGCGCCGCGCCGAGTTCGTTGGCGATGGCCGCGGTGTTCTCGTACTCGGGTTCTTCGAGGTCGAAGTCGATGGCGTGGAGCTGGTAGGTGCTGATCACCTGCTGGTAGGCCGCCGCGGTGGCCGCGACGGTGCCGCAGGTCTGGCCCAGCTTGGTGCCGCCGTAGCCGCCGACTGAGACCGAGACGTCGCCGCCCTTGGCGCGGATCGTGCTGATGACCGACGGGATGGTGGTGTCCGAGCTGATCGGGCTGGTGCCGCCCCAGGTGGGCGTGCAGCCGCCGCCGTTGGGGGCCAGGATGAAGGCCAGCTGGAAGGCCTTCTGGCCGGTGGCGTCCATCACCGTCGAGATGTCCGGCGGTGAGTTGTCCTCGGGCATCAGGTAGGGCGCTGAGGCGTACCAGGTGCTGCTCAGTGCGGCCGGGGCGGCGCCGGACGGGCTTGGGGCGGCGTTGCCGGTGGCGGCCAGCGCCATGGTGGTGCCGGCGGCGATTGCCAGGGCCGCTGTGGGGACGACCAATCGGCGTTTCAGACTCGCGGTTGCCATGGTGCCTCCGTACGTGGGGGGAGGGAGGGAAAGCAGGCTGCTGTAGGTGCGAATCATGATTGGACTAGACCAGCTCCCCGTCAAGGGTTACGGGTAAAGGCCCGGCAAATAACGGTCAAGATGCGGTGATCGCTCGGTTGACCTGCGGGAAAAGATCAATGGTTTAGACCCTTGACATCGGTGAGTGGTCTAATCCACTTTGTGTGTCAGGGCGGTTACACCGCCCCTCACTGTCACCTTCCTGCCCCCACACGGAAAGGTACGACCCTCCCATGACGACTCCAGCCCAGGGCCGCCGCCGCTTGGCGGTGCGCTCCGGCGCCCTTCTCGTCGCGGCGATAGCCGCGACCGCGACGGCGCTCGCGGCCAGCGCCTCGGCGGCGCCCACCAAGGCCGCGGCCGGTGCCAGCGTGTACTCGGTGGCCCCGTACGTCGACATGTCCAACGGCCAGGAACCGGTCCTGGACACCGCGATCACCGGGCACGGCCTGAAGGCCTACACCGCCGCCTTCGTCATCGGTGTCGGCTGCAACCAGGAGTGGGGCGACACGCTCCCGGTCGGCAACGACTCCTATACCGACCCTGAGATCGCCCGCGCCAAGTCCGAGGGCGCCTCGGTCATCATCTCCTCCGGTGGCGCCGCCGGCGAGGCGCTGGCCTGGACCTGTACCGACCAGTCCGCGATCCAGGCCGGCTACCAGGCGATCATCAGCGACTACGGGGTGAACCAGCTCGACTTCGACGTCGAGGGCGCCGCGGTCGCCGACCAGACCTCGGCCACCCGGAACTTCACCGCGATGAAGGCGCTGCAGGCCGCCAACCCCGGCTTGCAGTTCTCGATGACGCTGCCGGTGCTGCCCTCGGGCCTGACCCAGGACGGCGTCAACATCCTGCAGTCGGCCAAGAACGTCGGCGTGAAGATCAACGTGGTCAACATCATGACCATGGACTACTACCAGGGCCAGCAGGACATGGGCGCGGCGGCGATCCAGGCCGCGCAGAGCACGCTGGCGCAGATGAAGTCCGTGGACTCCAGCTACACCTACGCCAACCTCGGCATCACCCCGATGATCGGGGTCAATGACGACGGCTCGGTGTTCACCACCGCCAACGCCGCGACGGTCGAGCAGTTCGCGGCCTCCAACGGCGTCGGACGGCTGGCGTACTGGTCGATCGACCGGGACCAGCCGTGCGGCGGCAGCAGCAGCGCCGGTATCAAGCCCGCGGCTTCGTCGACCTGCTCAGGGGTCGGCGACGCGAAGCTGGCCTTCGCCGACGCCTTCGTGCCCTACACCGGCAGCGGTGGCGGGAGCGGCGGGACCACCGGCGGGACCACGGGTGGAACGACCGGTGGCACCACCGGCGGGACGACGGGCGGTACTACCGGCGGGTCGACGGGCGGTAGCGGCTGCTCGGCCTCGGCGTGGAGCTCGACGTCGTCGTACGTGCCCGGTGACGTGGTGTCGTACAGCGGGCACCAGTACACCGCCACGTACTACTCGACCGGTGTGACGCCCGGTTCGGCGATCGCCTGGAACATCTGGAAGGACGACGGCGCCTGCTGATTCGGCGCTGTCTTTGACGGCCGCCGCCGCTCGGTTCGGGTTACGCCGGGCAGCGGCGGCTTTGTCGTGGCGGCTTCGTTGTGGTGGCTGTCGCGGTGGCCTTATTGCGGTGCCCGGGCTGGCGCGCGCCGGATACCGTGCTGGCTCATGCTGGAGATTCCGGACGGCAACTGGTGGGACTGGGACGTCGTCGCTTGGGACGGCGCGAGGTTCGTGATCGGATCCAACTACGACCTGAGCTACAGCCACAGTCTGGAGCTGGTGTTCACCGACCCCGTGTACGTCCAGTGCCCGGCTCTCTTCCACGATCCGGTGTTCCGCGAGCCGACGCCGGAGGAGGAACGGCTCGTGCGGCGGACCGGCGAGCCGTTCCCGGTCCTGGTCGCCTTCGAGGCGGAGTGCGGGTGCGCGCCGATGACCGGGCTGATCGCGGCCGGCGGGCTGGAGATCGTCACCGGACCGGTGCTGCGCTACTGGCGCGATGACGCCGACATGGAGCCGGGGTGGCGGCGCGCGCCGTGGGTGACCCCGCCTGCGTCGTCCCCGAGTCCGTGACCAGGGGTCAGCGCGGATCGAGGAGGTCTTTCGACGCCGTCAGGACTCTGCGGCGCTCGACTGCCCGTGCCGGTCCCACCACACCGCGAGCGCGGTCAGCCCGGCGGCGGTCGCGGCCACGCCGTGCACCATCCCGATCGACCAGCTCAGCCCGGCTGCCGCGCCGCCCCAGGCGCCGAGGGTGTAGGCGGTCCAGACCAGCGTCAGCAGCATGATGGCCTGGCGCGCGTGCCGCCCCGGGGTCTCGGCGAAGGTCGAGATCAGGGTCACGAGCGTGCCGGTGAGGGTGGTGGTCGACACGCCGCGTATGGCGATCCCGGCCGCGTACACGCTCTGCACCCCCATCGCGGCGGCCGCGAGCCCGAGTCGCAGCTCGCGCGGGGCCGGGCCCAGTACCGCCACCGACCCGAGCAGCAGGGCCTCGACGGCCAGCAGGATCCACGGCGCGTGTCCGTCGCCGTTGCGGCGCGTGCGGCGCAGCGGCGGCACCGACACCGCGACTCCGACGCAGAATCCGAACAGCGAGGCCAGTGGCCCGTAGGTGTCGGACTCGGCGGCGATTCCGGCATGGTGCGCGCCGGGCACCCAGCGTTCGGCGATCTGCACGGCGAGGAACACCGCGTTCCCGGTCTGGTTCGCGACGAACACCGACCCCGAGCGCACATAGGCGACCGAGTCCACCCAGCCCGCGATCGCGGTGAGCAGCACTATCAACCCCGCGGTGCCGTGCACCTTCCGCTTTCGCGCCACGGGAATACAGGATGGCCCGGGGATCGGCGCGGGCGGTGCAGGCGCGCCCGGACCCGTGATTCCGAAGTTCCGCAGTGACCTGGCAGAATGACCGGCCATGTGATCTGACGGGGCTGGTGCTCGACTCCCGCTATCTTCTTCAAGAGCGGCTCGGGGCCGGCGGCATGGGTGAGGTGTGGCGGTGCCGGGACCAGCGGATCGGGCGCGACGTCGCGGTGAAGCTGCTGCTCGATCTGCGGCTCGGCGACGAGGCGGTGGCCCGGTTCGAGCGTGAGGCGCGGGTGGCCGGCGGGCTGTCGAGTCCGCTGATCGTGACGCTGCACGACTACGGCCACGCCGGACCTGGGCGGGCGTGACGTCCCGTATCTGGTGATGGAGCTGCTCCAGGGCCGGACGCTGGCGGCGGTCGGCAACGACGAGCGCGGTGCGCGCCGGGTGCTGGCCTGGGGCGCGCAGGTGTGCGCGGCGGTGGAGGTGGCACATGCTGGTGGTGGGCATCGTCAGCCAGGACAGCAACAGCCAGGACTTCCAGTTCCTGGACTTCACCAATCCCACGAACCCGACCAAGGTTTGGTACCTGGCCACCGCCTCCGGCGCCCTGGCCTTCCACCCGACCCGCCCGGTCATCGCCGTCGGCGACGCGCGCACCGGCGCGGCCACGGTGTGGGACATGATGTGAGGCGGCCATCGTGCCGGGCTCGCGTGAGTCCGGCACGATGACGGCGAGCTAGTCGCGGGCGAGCTAGTTACAGGCAAGCTAATCGCAGGCGAGCTAGTCGCGGGGCCCGGCCGCGTCCCGAGCCAGCCCGATCATGGAGCGCATGACGGGCACCGGGATGCTGGGGTTGCGCGCGGCGCTTGTCGCGAGGCGTTCCTCCAGGAGCAGGTGGACGAGAGCTGCCGGGGAGATGCGCGGATCGCGCGCTGCTTCGAGGCGGACATCGAATTCGGGGTCCGCCGCGAACCGGTCGACCAACTCAGGGGTCGAAGCCTCGTCGGCGAGTGCGAGCAGGCGCCAGTGCGGGTCGGGGTCGTCGGCGTACTTCAGGAGGCCGGTGTTCGGGAAGTTCGGGTGATTGCGCGGGCGTCCCGGGAACGAGAAGCTGCCGGACCACCAACTCCACACGCCGAGCAGTACCTCCGCGGGTGTGTCGTCGCAGGACTCGGATAAGAAGAGGTGCACTATTCGGTCTTCGTCCCGCCCGAGCCGGTCCACGACCTCCGGCGGCAGGTGACGGGCCCGCGCGACGCTCCGCCGGATCAGCAGGTTGGGATGGGCGGCCAGTTGGCGCATGGCGTCGGGGTCGTCGTGGAGTGCGGCGACCCACCACAGAGCATAGGTATGTTGCTCCGGGAGGATGTCCTCTGCCTCTTGAGCCCAGGTCGCGATCTCGGCGGCGGTGCACGGCGGCGCGGCGTCCCGGTGCGGAGGGCGATCTATGCCGACGCCGCGATGGGGCCACGGCTGCGCGAAGGCCATGTCCTCGCGAAGCTCGGCCAGGAGGCGCAGGGTCATGCCGTCGGTGAAGGTCGCGGTCAGGCGGTCCCACTGCTCGGCGGTCAGATTTCCGCTCTCCGCCGCCACGAGCCTGATCTTGCGGTCCGGATGATTGATGGCGGCTTCGACAATGCTGGGCCGCGCGTTCCGGCTGTAGAGGAAGCTCAGCTTGTGCCAGTTGGTCGGCATGTCGAAGAGCTCGAGTACCAGCTCATCCGGCGCGCTCGGGTTGGAGCCCAGCCCGAGCAGCCAATCCACCCGCGCTTTCCCGCTCGCCGCCGCCAGCGCGGCCCACGGATCCTCGGCGGCTACCAACCCCGCGTCCGCCACTCCGCCAGCTGCGGACGCTCCGCGCCCAGCGTCGTGTCCTTCCCGTGGCCGGGGTAGACCCACGTCTCGTCGGGGAGGCGGTCGAAGATCTTCGTCTTGACGCCTTCGTAGAGCGAGTCGAACGCCGCGCTGTCGCCGAACGTGCCGCCGACGCCGCCGGGGAACAAGCAGTCGCCGGTGAACAGGTGCGGGGTGCCGGCGGGGTCGCGGTAGAGGAGGGCGATGCTGCCCGGGGTGTGGCCGACCAGGTGGATGGCGGTGAGTTCCAGGCCGGCGAAGCGCAGGACGTCGCCGTCGTCGACCGGGACCGTGGTGGGGACCGGGATGCCCTCGGCGTCGGCGCGGCCGGCGTAGGTGGGGGCGCCGGTGGCGGCGACGACTTCGGACAGGGCCTGCCAGTGGTCGCCGTGGCGGTGGGTGGTGATGACGGCTTGCAGGCCTTCGGCGGCCAGGGCCAGCAGGGTCGCCGGTTCGTTGGCGGCGTCGATCAGGACCCGGGTGCCGGAGGCTTTGTCGCGCAGGAGGTAGGCGTTGTTGTCCATGGGGCCCACCGTGACCTTGGTGATGGTCAGCTCGGGGAGGTCGCGGACGGCGGGCGGGCCGCCCTGGGTGACGTCGCCGGTGTAGTCGGGCATGGAGATCTCAACCTTTCGATGGAGTGCTGGAGTCGGGCAGCGTCGCGGTGAGTGAGGCGGAGGCGGTGAGGCGGTGAGGCGGCATCGCGGGGGGGG
>NZ_JAAFZA010000382.1 GCF_015356865.1 Catenulispora pinisilvae | reverse complement strand
GCCGTAACCGGCAGCGCCGCAACCGACGCCGCCGCCAGCCTCGCTCGCCGTGCCCGCCAAGCCGCCCACAGCCCGGCGCCCAACCCCACCACCGCGGTCGGCACCAGCCAGCTGATCTGTCCGGCCGAAGCCGTCCCGAAGATCCGGCCGAGCCCGGCCGGTCCGCCGGCCCCGGACAGCACCGCGCCGCCGGCCAGCGGGTCGGTCCCGGCGCCCTGGCCGCCGATCCGGCCGAACCCGTTGTACTGGAAGACCATCTCCCAGACCGAGTTGTGCACCGAGCCGTCGATGTAAGGGCGCTGCGAGGCCGGGGTCAGCGTGACGAACACCATCCAGGCCAGCGACACCACCGCGACCAGCGTCCCGTACGCCGCCGCCCGGCCCAGCCGCCACCAGCGGCTCCCGGCGCCGAGCAGGAAGCAGGTCCCGGCGAACACCGGGACCACCAGCAGCGCCTGCCCCATCTTCACGTTGAACGCCACCCCCAGCCACACCGCCGAGGCCGCCAGCCACCAGGTCGCGCGCCGTCCGCCGTCGGCCCAGCGCCACAGCGCGTGCGCGGCGACCACCATGAAGAAGACCATCAGCGCGTCGGGGATGTTCGTACGGGACAGCGCGACGGTCACCGGGGTCAGCGTGTAGCCGACGGCGGCCGCGTAGGCCGCGCCCCGCCCGGCCCAGCGCCGTACCGTGACGAACAGCAGCGGCACGCACGCCGTCGCGGCCAGCACCTGCGGCAGCAGGACCGCCCAGGCGTGGAAGCCGAAGATCCGCACCGACAGCGCCTGCACCCAGAACGCGCCGGGCAGCTTGTCGGTGGTGATGAAGCCGGAGGGGTCGAAAGCCCCGTAGACGAAGTCGTGCCAGTTCGCGCCCATCGAGCGGACGGCGGCCGTGTAGAAGGGGTGCGTCCGCCCCCGCTGGAAGCCCCACCCGAACATCACCGCCGCCAGCGCCGTCAAAGTGGCGACCAGGGCACGATCCGACGATCGTCGGTTAATCCAGACCATGTCCGGACCAACGAGCATGATCGGTACGAGTCACCACTAAGTTACGAAACTGTCATCGAACACAGAAAAACATCGCTGGTGGGACGGCTGGGGCCGGAGATGATCATTCATGCTCGGATCTTGCGCGAACGAGCATCACAGTGAGCGGATCGCGCGCTACTGTGTCCCCATGCGTCAAGAAGACCGCCTGGGAGCCATCCTCGCCCTGCTGGCCGACCACGGTTCGGTGGGGGTCGTGGAGAGCGCCGACCGCCTGGGCACTTCCCAGGCCACCATCCGCCGCGACCTTCAGGCGCTGGAGGAGCAGGGTCTGGTCAAGCGCACGCACGGCGGCGCCGTCCCGGCCGGCGTGCTCTACGAACTCCCCATGCGCTATCGCGGCGCGCGCCAGCAGGAGGAGAAGAGCCGGATCGCCGAGTTGGCCGCCGGGCTGATCGACGAGAGCGCGGCGACCGTGGGGCTGTGCGGCGGCACGACCACCAGCGAGGTGGCGCGGTTCCTGGGGATGCGCGGCGGGCTGAAGATCGTCACCAACGCCCTGAACATCGCGGCCGAGTTGGCTTTGCGCCCGGCGATAGACCTGGTGGTCACCGGCGGCACCGTGCGCACCGAGTCCTACGAGCTGATCGGCCCGGTCGCCGAGCGCGCGCTGGAGGGCTTCAACCTGGACGCCTCCTTCCTCGGCGTCGGCGGGGTCAGCGCGGCGGCCGGCGTGACCACCCACCACGAGGTCGAGGCGCAGACCAACCGCGCGATGATCCTGCAGTCGGCCCGGGTGATCGTGGTCGCCGACGGCACCAAGGTCGGCCGCCGGGCCTTCGCCCGGATCGCCGAGGCCGCGCTGGTCTCCGATCTGGTCACCGATCCCAGCGCCGACCCCGGCGAGTTGGACGCGCTGCGCGAACTCGGCGTGCGGATCCACCTCGCGGACTGAAATGCGGACTGAAACGCGGGCTGAGCGCTGACTGACTGCGGGCTACTGACTGCGGACTGAAAGGCTGACTGACCGCGGGCTGAATGCGGCGGAATGCGTATTGAGCGTGGATTGACCGTGGATTGAGCACGGGCTGAGCAGGGGCTGAGCGCGGACTGAGTACGCCCCGGGTGCGCCCCGAGCAGCACGGCGCGCGTTCTATGGCAGGCGGTAAAAGGTGTGCGCCGGAATTATTCGGCCGGCCGCGCCGGATCCCGGTTGACCACGCCGTATTTCTTCCTGCTTGATTCTGCTCGACTCGTCTGGCTATCGTTCAGATACAAGCACGAACGTCGCCAGCCTGGGGAGAGACCATGTCCGGATCCGCCTACGTCGAAGCCGAGATAGCGAGCCAGCCGGGCACCTGGCGCCGGGCGGCGGCGCTCGCCGCCGGTCCGACCGGCTCGTTGCTGCCGAAGAAGGGCGAGCGCGTCGCCGTCGTCGGCTGCGGCACCTCCCTGTACATGGCGCAGGCCTACGCGGTGCTGCGCGAGGAGGCCGGGCTCGGGGACACCGACGCCTTCGCCGCCTCCGAGTTCCCCTTTGGCCGCGCCTACGACCGGGTGGTCGCGCTCAGCCGCTCCGGCACCACGACCGAGGTGCTGGAGCTGTTGCAGCGGCTCAAGGGCCTCACCCCGACCGTCGCGGTCATCGCCGACCCGAACACCCCGGCGCCGGAGCTGGCCGAGGCGACGATCGTGCTGGACTTCGCCGATGAGCGCTCGGTGGTGCAGACGCGCTTCGCCACCACCGCGCTGACGCTGTTCCGCGCGCACGTCGCCGCGCAGTCCGGCACCGCCTTCGACCTGGAGAAGATCGTCGCCGACGCCGAGCGCTGCGTGACCGAGCCGCTGCCGGAGGCGATCCTGGACAAGACCCAGTTCGCGTTCCTGGGCCGGGGCTGGACCATCGGGCTGGCCAACGAGGCCGGGCTGAAGATGACCGAGGCCTCGCTCACCTGGACCCAGTCCTACCCGGCGATGGAGTACCGGCACGGGCCGATCAGCATCGCCTCGCCCGGTACGGTGACCTGGATGCTCGGTACGGCCCCGCGCGGGCTGGCCGAGCAGGTCCAGGCCACCGGCGGGCAGTGGCTGGACCCCGCCGACGGCCGCGACCCGCTGGCCGAGCTGATCCGGGTGCAGCGGCTGGCCGTGGCGCTCGGCGGCCGCAAGGGCCTGGAGGTCGACAACCCGCGCAACCTGACCCGCTCCATCATTCTGTCCGAGGTCTGATATGTCCGATCCCGAGCAGCCCGCCGCGGCGCCCCGCCACGCGCGTGCCGCCGATGCCCCAGCAGGGGATGTCCTGGCCGGCCAAGAGTCGGCCGGGCACGTGCCAGGCGTGCACGTGCCAGCCGGGCACGTGCCGCCCGCGCACGCGGCGGACAGCCAGGCGTCAGGCGGCGGTCACGCCCTGGCCCTGGACGTCGGCGGCACCGGCATCAAAGCCGGCCTGGTCACCCGGGACGGCCGCCTGACCCGCACCTGGCGCCGGGCCACCCGCATCGAGCGCGGCCCGCAGGCGGTCATCGACACCATCGCCGACTTCGCCGCCGAGCTGGTCGACGAGGCGGCGGCCGAGGGCACCCCGGTCGCCGCGGCCGGCTTCGCGCTGCCCGGGATCATCGACGAACGGACCGGTGTCGGCGTCTTCTCGGCCACTGTGGGCTGGCGCGACGTGCCGTTCCGGGACCTGCTCGGCGCGCGCCTGGCGGTCCCGGTCGCGATCGGCCACGACGTGCGCGCCGGGGGAGTGGCCGAGGCCCGTATCGGCGCCGGCCGGGGCTCCGCGCGCTTCGTGTTCCTGCCGCTGGGCACCAGCATCGGCGGCGCGATCATGATCGACGGCGTCCCGAACCTCGGCCCGCACGGCATGGGCGGGGAGTTCGGGCACATCGTGGTCCGGCCCGGCGGCCTGCCGTGCGGCTGCGGCCTGCACGGTTGTCTGGCGCAGTACTCGTCGGCGGGCGCGGTCGCGGCCCGCTACGCCGCGGCGGCCGGCACGGCGAACACCGGCGCCCTGGACGTCGCGGCCCGGCTGGCCACCGGCGACCCGGTCGCGCGCCGGATCTGGGACGAGGCGGTCGACGTCCTGGCCGACGCTCTGCTCACCACCGCGGCCCTGCTCGACCCGGACCGCGTGGTCATCGGGGGCGGTTTGGCCGAGGCCGGCGACACCCTGATGCGGCCGCTGGCCGAGGCGCTGGGCGCGAAGGCGACGTATCACGTGCTGCCGGAGTTGGTCACCGCCGAACTCGGCGACCTGGCCGGCTGCCTCGGTGCCGGGTTACTGGCGTGGGATCTGGTGCCGGGAGACTCGATGCCCGGGGACTCAGCGCCGTGATAGTCACGGTCACGCTCAATCCCGCGTTGGACATCACGTACACCGTCCCGGCCCTGAAAGCCGGGACCACGCACCGTCCGCGGGTTCACGCGCAGGCCGGGGGCAAGGGCGTGAACGTCGCCCGCACCCTGCACGCCCTCGGCCGGGACACGGTCGCGGTGCTGCCGCTCGGCGGGTTCGACGGCGAAGCGGTCCGTGCGGAGTTGGAGACGGCCGGGGTGCCGCACTATGCGATACCCATCGCCGGCGCGACTCGGCGCACGGTCACGGTGGTCGAGGAATCGGGCCTGGCGACCGGCTTCAACGAGGCCGGGCCCGAGATCGGCGCCGAGGAGTGGGCCGAGATATGCGCGGCGGTGGCGTCGTTGTTGGAGACCGCCGCGTTGGACACGGCCGCGGTGCTGGTGCTGTCCGGCAAGCTGCCGCGCGGGCTGGCCGACGACGTCTACTCGGAGCTCATAACAGTCGCTGAAAGCCTTGGCGTGCCTACGATTCTGGACACCGAAGGCGTACCGCTGCTCGCCGCGCTCGCCGCGGGCCCGGCGATCGTGAAGCCGAACGCCCACGAACTGCTCGACGCCACCGGCCTCACCGATCCGCGTGCGGCCGCGAGCGAACTGCTCGGCCGCGGCGCTCGGGCTGTGGTGTCCTCCAACGGCCCCGACGGGCTCACCGCCCTGACCGCCGAGGGCACGTGGACCGCACGACCGCCGCGCATCGACGGCGGCAACCCCACCGGGGCTGGCGACGCGTCGGTCGCGGCGCTCGCCAGGGGACTGGCCGACGGCAGCCCGTGGCCCGACATGCTCACCGACGCCGCGGCGCTCTCGGCCGCGACAGTGCTCACCGACCGCGCTGGGGTCTTCGACGCCGACGCCTACCGGCGCTTCCGCTCTGAGATCCGCTCCGAGGTCAGCTCCGAGGTCAGGCCCGAGGTCAGGCCCGAGCTCAGCCCCGAGGCCAGCCCCGAGGTCAGGCCCGAGCTCAGCCCCGAGGCCAGCCCCGAGCTCAGCTCCGAGATCAGCCCCGAGCTCAGCGCCCGTTCCGAAAGCTAAGGATCCCCATGCCTCTCAAGCCCACCGGCGACCTCATCACCGCCGCCCGCGCCGAGCGCCGGGCCCTGGCCGCCTTCAACGTCATCACCCTCGAACACGCCGAGGCCATCGTGGCCGGTGCCGAGAGCCGGCAGTCGCCGGTGATCCTTCAGATATCCGAGAACGCCGTGAAGTTCCACCACGGTCGCCTGGCCCCCATCGCGCGCGCCACGGCCGCGGTCGCCGAGGCCGCGGGGATCGATGTGGCGCTGCACCTGGACCACGTCGAGGATCCCGCGTTGCTCCGTCAGGCCGCCGACTACGGTTTCGGCTCCGTCATGTTCGACGGCTCGCACCTGGACTACGCCGAGAACGTGCGGGCCACCCGCGAGGCCGCCGACTGGGCCCACGCCCGCGGGCTGTGGCTGGAGGCCGAGCTGGGCAAGGTCGGCGGCAAGGACGGCGAGCCGCCGCTGTCCGCGCACGCGCCCGGCGCCCGCACCGACCCCGACGAGGCGCGCGAGTTCGTGGCCGGCACCGGCGTGGACGCGCTCGCGGTCGCGGTCGGCAGCTCGCACGCGATGACCGATCGCAGCGCCGTCCTGGACCACGAGCTCATAGCCCGGCTGCGGGCGGCGGTCGGGGTCCCGCTCGTGCTGCACGGTTCCTCGGGGGTGCCGGACGCCGAACTGGCGCACGCCGTCGCCGGGGGCGTGGTGAAGGTGAACGTCGGCACCGCGCTGAACATCGCGTTCACCGGGGCGGTGCGCGCCTGGCTGGAGCAGGCGCCGGCGAACGCCGTGGACCCGCGCAAGTACTTGGCGCCGGCGCGTGAGGCCATGGCCGGGACCGCGGCACACTTCATCAGTGTCCTGTCCCCGGACGCTCTGGACCCGGACGCCGACTAGCAGCGACGCTGGCGTCCGGAGGGTAGCCTGGGCCAGCATGAGCGCCACACCCGTACGCGGCGATCACGACGCGGCGATCACGAAGAACGGCGGATGATGGCGAACCCTGAGATATCGAGTACGCAGGAACCAGGCCTCGCGGCGGTTCCGTCCCAGGGGCGTCCTGCCGACGCGGCCTCGGCGCCCCAGGCGGCTGCCGGGAACGAGGCGGCTGTCAGGAACGAGGCGGCTGTAGTGCACGCGGCCGAGCCGGGGGCGGCAGCCGGTCCGGCTGATGAGTCAGGTTCAGCGGCAGCGCCAGGCCGAGCGTCAGGGCCGAAACCAGCGTCAGGGGCGACATCAGCACCAGCGCCGGGTCAAGTACCGGCACCGGGACAAGCATCCGCACCAGCACCGGGACAAGCATCGGCGCCCGCGCCGGGACAAGCATCGGCGCCCGCGCCGGGACAAGCATCGGCGCCCGCGCCGGGACAAGCATCGGCGCCCGCGCCGGGACAAGCATCGGCGCCCGCGCCGGGACAAGCATCGGCGCCCGCGCCGGGAC
>NZ_JAAFZA010000381.1 GCF_015356865.1 Catenulispora pinisilvae | reverse complement strand
GCACCCCGCGCCACCAGCAACCGCGCCAAACGATTCGCCCGAACATTCAACTCCGCATACGAAACCTGCTCACCCTCGAACACCACCGCCACCGCATCCGGCGAACGACGCACCTGCTCCTCAAACAAACCGACAAGAGTCGCATCAGGCAGCGGGTAAGCAGTGTCGTTGTTGTCGACCAACAGCTCGGTCAACGCCGCATCATCCAGCACCGCAACCGACCGCAGCGCAAGGTCGGGATCATCTTCCAAACCGGCAACCAACGCAGACACCGCAGTCCGCATCAGCGAAGCGACCGAGTGAGGGTCGATCGGCGCGACACACTGCACCGAGACCGCGAACCCGGCACCGGTGCCCGCGTCGTCGACGGCAACCATCAACGGATAGTTCGTCCGCTCATGCGCGTAGAGCAGCTCGACACCGTCAACGACGGTCACGTTTGCCTGGTCGATGTTGTAGAGGCCTTCCAGGCCGCTGTCCGAGGCAACCGACGTGCCGTCCGCTCCGGGACTGTGGCGGTAGTTGAACAGCGCCGTGAACAGCGGAGACCCGGAAGCCACCCCAGACACACGCTGCGCCAGCGCCAACGGGGTGTGCTCGAACGCCAGCAACTCGGCCAGACTCGCATGCATCCGGCCCGCAGCCTCACCAACACCAATGCCGCCGACCTCGAACCGTACCGGCAGAGTGTTCATGAACAGACCCGGTACGCGATCAGCACCAGCGCCAGCCTGCATCCGGCCGAACAACACGGTGCCGAACACCACGTCCTCACGACCAGAGGTGGCAGCCACCACCCGCGCGAACGCCACATGCAACAACGCCGCAGCACTCACCCCAAGACGCTGAGCCGCACGCCGGACTCCAGATGCGACAGCGGGATCGAGGACCAGACGGGACTCCCGCACATCGGTGCCATCACCTTGCACGTCCAGCACACCGAACGGCGCAGTCGGCTCAGTGACCGCGCCCAGCAACTCGGTGAAGAAGGCCTCCTGACGCTCCCGCGAGACGCCAAGCCGCGCCTGCGCCACGAAATCGCGGAACGGCAACGGCTCCGGCAGCAACCGCTCATGCCCGGCCCAGAACGCCTGGATCTCACCGAACAACACTTCAAGAGCGGTGTGGTCCTGAATCAGGTGATGAACTTGAAGAAGACCCACCCAGCCCGAGGCCGCCCCCGGCCGCTCCGTCACCGTCAGCCGGATCAACGGCGCCTGCGAGACATCCATCACCGAACCCGCGGCAGCCAGCATCGCCGGGACCACGTCGTCGGCCGACAAGGCAGCATCAAGCACTACTTCCCGGACAGGTATCTCCGCCTGGCGCACGACCACCTGAACCGGCTCCGCAATACCTTCCCAGACCACCGCGGTCCGCAGAATGTCGTGACGATCCACCACCTGCTGCAACACCCGCACGAACTCATCAAGCCGATCACGGGAATCAAAATCGAGGACTGTCGGCAGGACATAGGCATCAGCACCAGAACCCGCCGCCATCAGATGATGGAAGAAAATACCTTCCTGCAACGGCGCCAACGGATAGATGTCAGCGATATTGGGCACGCCGCCGGGGACCGTCTCCGCGATGCGGTCAATCTCCGCCTGCGACAGCTCAACCAGCGGCAGCATCTCCGGCGTCATCACCTGAGCGTCGTCAGGAATCAGATTTGCCGGAACCGCAACCGCCTCATCACCAGCCACCGCCGCAACCCCCGCCAGCGTCGGAGCCTGAAACAACGCCCGCACCGACACCACAACACCACGCTGCCGCAACACCTCCACCAACGACACCACAAGCAGCGAATGACCACCCAACTCAAAGAAGTTGTCATCAATACCAACCTTCTCCAAGCCCAAAACCTCAGCAAAAGCCTCACACAACAACCGCTCACGAACAGTCCGCGGCCCACGACCATCCACAGCACCACCGAACTCCGGCACCGGCAGAGCACGACGATCCAACTTCCCGTTCACAGTCAGCGGCAGCGCCCCCAACACCACAAACGCCGACGGCACCATGTAATCCGGCAACAACCGGGCCGCACGCTCCCGCAACACCGACACATCCACGCCGTCTTCAGCGGCGGCAACGACATAGGCCACCAGGCGCTTGTCACCGGGCCGGTCCTCCCGCGCCAGCACCGCAACCTGAGACACCGCAGCGTCTCCGGCCAGAACCGCCTCGATCTCACCCAGCTCGATCCTGAAACCCCGAACCTTCACCTGGTCATCGCTACGGCCCAGATACTCCAAATCACCATCAGCGCACCACCGCGCCAAGTCACCAGTGCGATACATCCGCGAGCCGGCCGGGCCGAACGGATCCGCCACAAACCGCTCCGACGTCAAACCAGAACGACCCAAATACCCCCTGGCCAACCCCGCACCAGCCACATACATCTCCCCGGCAACACCCACCGGAACCGGTTGCAACCCACCATCCAACACATACACCCGAAGATCCGGAATCCCATGACCGATCCGGCTCCCCGCCCCCGCAACACACATCACCTCATCAAGCACCGAATACGTCACATGCACCGTCGTCTCAGTGATCCCATACATGTTCACCAACGACGGACCATCCACACCATGACGCACATACCACGAAGCCAACCGGCCCAGATCCAGCGCCTCACCACCGAACACCACATACCGCAACGCCAACCCGCCACCACGAACCAGATCATCCTGATCCGCAGCCATCAACTGGAAAAACGCCGACGGCGTCTGGTTCAACACCGTCACCCGCTCACGCACCAACAGATCCAAAAACTCCCCCGGCGACCGACTCACCGAGAACGGCACCACCACCAACCGCCCGCCGAACAACAACGGACCCCACAACTCCCACACCGAGAAATCAAACGCATACGAATGGAACAACGTCCACACATCACCAGCACCAAACCCAAACCACGCATCCGTCGAGGCGAACAACCGCACCACCTGACGATGCTCAACCACCACACCCTTCGGACGCCCCGTCGAACCAGACGTATAAATCACATACGCCGGACAACCAGCACCCACCGCGCCCAGACGCTCCCCATCGACAAGATCCGCACCCGAGCACCCCGCCAACTCCGCCCGCAGCTCAACACCATCCAGAACCAACGACGCAGGCCCAACCACACCCTTGGCCGACAACTCCGCCTGCGAGACCGAATCAGTCAACAGACACACCGGGTAGGCGTCAGACAGCATGAACCCGATACGATCCGCCGGATAATCCGGATCCACCGGCAAATACGCCGCACCGGATTTGAGAACGGCCAGCAAAGCCACGACCAGCTCCACCGAACGCGGCAACGCCACCGCGACCAGCGACTCCGGACCAGCACCCCGCGCCACCAGCACACGCGCCAGACGATTCGCCCGAGCATTCACATCCGCATACGAGACCTGCTCATCCTCGAACACGACCGCAACGGCCTCCGGCGAACGCCGCACCTGCTCCTCGAACAGCTCCACGAGGGTTGTATCGACCACCGGCTGAACCAAGTCGGTGTTCCCGGACACCAGTTGTCGGGCCTCGGCCTCGTCCAGGATCTGGATCGCGCGCAGGGGCCGGCTCGGGTCGGCGACCACCGCCTCCACCAGGCGCTGCAGCCAGCTCAGCATCCGCTCCACGGTGGCGGCGTCAAACAGATCCGTGGCGAACTCGAGCGTTCCGACAATCCCATCCGGCTCGCCGCCGGCGGTGAAGGACTCGCCCAAGCCCAAGGAGAGGTCGAACTTCGCTGTGCCGACCTGTGCCGGCTCCAGCTGCACTTCCAGGCCCGGCATGGCCAAGTCGGCGGCCGGTGCGTTCTGGAAGGACAGCATCACCTGGAACAGCGGATGCCGCGCCATCGAACGGGCCGGGTTCAACACCTCGACCAGGCGCTCGAAGGGCACATCCTGATGCCCGAACGCCGACAGATCGGCGTCGCGGACACGATCGATGAGCTCTGCGAATGTTGGATCGCCGGACACATCAGTCCGCAAGACCAACGTGTTCACGAAGAACCCGACCAGGTCATCCAGCGCCTCATCCAGGCGGCCGGCGACAGCAGTGCCGATGGGAATGTCGGTACCCGCACCCATCCGCGATAGCCACGCGGCCACAGCAGCCTGCACCACCATGAACACGCTGACACCGCGCGAGCGGGCCAACCGCAGCAGACCAGCATGCAGCTCGCCATCCCAGACCACAGATGCGCGACCCCCGCGGTAGGACGACACCGCCGGGCGAGGGCGATCGAACGGCAGCTCCAGTTGATCCGGAGCACCAGACAGAGCGTCTCGCCAGAAGCCGATCTGCTGGGAGTAGACACTGTCGGGGCCGTTCTCATCGCCGAGCAGTTCCCGCTGCCACAGGGTGTAGTCCGCGTATTGCACCGGCAACGGCTCCCACTCCGGCGCCCCACCACCGACACGAGCCGTATAGGCAGCAGCCAAATCCCGCGCCAACGGCCCCAGCGACCAACCATCACCAGCAACGTGATGCACCACCGCCACCAACACGAACTCCTGCGGGCTGACCTGCAGCAAGGAAGCTCGAACCGGAATATCGGACCCCAGATCAAAGGTCACACCCACCGCAGCGGCGATGTCGGCGGCGACCGTCTCCGGCGAGGAGTCCTGCATGACCAGATCCGCCACCACGCCAAGCTGATCAACCGGCAGCACCTGCTGGAACGGCTCCCCGTCGACCTGCGGGAACACCGTCCGCAAACTCTCATGCCGGGCAAGGACATCAACGAGAGCGACCTTCAAAGCTCCCTGATCCAGATCGCCGGACAGCCGCACGACCAGCGGGATGTTGTAGGTCGCCGACGGACCCTCCAGTCGGCTCAAGAACCACAACCGACGCTGCGCAAACGACAACGGCACCCGCTCCGGACGCACCACCGGACGTAGCGCCACACGGCGGGTGTCAGAACCCATATCGAGACGTGCTGCGATCCCGGCGACGGTAGGCGCCTCGAACAGCACCCGAAGCCCCAGCTCCACGCCCAGCGCCGAGCGCACCCGACTCACCAGACGCGTAGCCAGCAGCGAATGGCCACCAAGGTCGAAGAAGCTGTCATCGATCGACACCGACTCGACACCCAGAACCTCAGCGAACAGAGAGCAGAGAATCTCCTCCTGCATCGTCCGCGGAGCACGACCGGCAGGATCAGAACCGAACTCCGGCGCCGGCAGGGCGCGGCGGTCCAACTTGCCGTTCGACGTCAATGGCAGCGCGTCCAACATTAGGAATGCCGAGGGGACCATGTAGTCGGGCAGTGCAGCACTGAGATGCTCGCGCAGCGCCTCGGTGTCCAGCGCCGCAGAGCTGTCGGCAGGGACGAGGTAGGCAACCAGGCGTTTGTCGCCGGGGCGGTCTTCGCGCGCCAGCACCGCGACCTGGGCCACTGCGTCGTGTCCGGCTAGGACTGCTTCGATCTCGCCCAACTCGATGCGGAAGCCGCGGAGTTTCACCTGGTCATCGGTGCGGCCCAGGTACTCCACCACGCCATCGACGGTCCAGCGCGCCAGATCCCCGGTGCGATACATCCGCGACCCGGCCGGACCGAACGGGTCCGCCACGAACCGCTCCGAGGTCAACCCCGAGCGCCCGAGATAGCCACGTGCCAGCTGAACACCAGCCAGATACAACTCCCCAGCCACCCCCGCAGGAACCGGAGACAGCGCAGAATCGAGAACGTACAGCTGGGTGTTCCACACCGGACGGCCGATCGGCACCGACCCCGCGCCCGGGACACATTCCCACCACGACACGTCCACCGACGCCTCAGTGGGGCCGTAAAGGTTGAACAGCCCGACCCCGTCCAGCAGGGTGAAGAACCGCTGGACCACCTCCGCCGGCAGCGCCTCACCCGAACACACCACCCGACGCAGCCCCACACAGCCGGCAGCCGACGGCTCCGCCACGAACGCCGCCAGCATCGACGGCACAAAATGCACCGTCGTCACACCAGCCGAGGCAATCAGGCCTGCCACATATGCCGGATCACGATGACCACCCGGCCGTGCCACCACCAGACCCGCACCCACCACAAGCGGCCAGAAGAACTCCCACACCGAGACATCGAAACCCGACGGGGTCTTCTGCAACACACGATCATCAGCGTCAAGACCGAACCGGTCCTGCATCCACAACAGACGGTTCACAATCCCCGCATGCGAGACGACAACGCCCTTCGGACGACCCGTCGAACCCGAAGTAAAGATCACATACGCCGGACTCTCCGAACCCAATGCGACACCCAGATCCGCGCCCGCATACGCCGACACCTCACCCACAAACTGCCGGTCATCCACCACCACAAACGCATCAGCCGTCTGCGGCAGATCCGCCATGACATCGGAGGTGGTGATCACACACGCCGGAGCGGCATCGGCCAGCATGAACTCGATACGGTCAGGCGGATACTCCGGATCCACCGGCAGATAGGCAGCACCAGACTTCAGAATCGCCAGCAAAGCCACAACCAGCTCCACCGAACGCGGCAACGCCACCGCCACCGCCACCAACGACTCCGGACCAGCACCCCGCACCACCAACACACGCGCCAAACGATTCGCCCGAACATTCAACTCCGCATACGAAACCTGCTCACCCTCAAACACCACCGCCACCGCATCCGGCGAACGCCGCACCTGCTCCTCAAACAGACTCACCAACGTCGCATCAGGCACCGCATGAGCAGTGTCATTCCACTCCGTCAGCATCTTGCGACGCTCGGCCTCATCGAGCATCGGGATCGAGTGCAGGGGCAGGCTCGGTTCGGTGGCCGCCGCCTGCACCAGGCGCTGCAGCCAACCCAGCATCCGCTCCACCGTGGCGGCATCGAACAGATCTGT
>NZ_JAAFZA010000380.1 GCF_015356865.1 Catenulispora pinisilvae | reverse complement strand
GTGCAGACCTCGCACCAGCAGCCCCCGCCGCCGTCCGGCGGTGTCAGCTCCCTGAGTGTGTCCTCGCTGAGCGCGGACCAGAGCGGTGGTTTCAACTACGTCGCGCACGTCCATGTGACCACGAGGGGGACCGGGAGCGTCACGGTGACCGTCACCTTCGCCGGCTCGGCGTCCGGGGACTCACCGGGTTCGGTCGGCGCGCAGAGCCAGTCGTTCACGCTGTCCGGGAAGACGTCGTACGACCTCGATCCGGGAGTCGATGTGCACGGCGTGTGCTCGGCCGGCTCGGCTCCGTACATCGACGCGGTGGCAAGCGCTTCCGGGGCGGACTCGTCGGTGGCGTACGCCAGCTCGCCGTGCTGAACCACGGCTGAATATGGGAGAACCCCTATCGCGCCGGAATGCACCACCCTATAGTTCAGTGCATGGGCCAGGATGGGGGAATTGGCCTGCCGACGCTTGTGTCGGAGTTGGTCGATCGGGTCGCCGGAATCGGTGTGCGGGTTCAGCCAGGCACGCCGCGCGGTTCCGCGCGCACGGGGTCGGACGGGGTCGCTGAGGCGTCCCGACCGACGATCGCCGACCGCCAAGCCACCTCCCCCTGGGCCACGCCCCACGCCGCCCGCAGGCACCACGCGGACGGTGAACACGGCGCCGACGGCGTCCCGACCGGCCTTGAACCGGCCGTCCGGGCCCGGCGAGCGCCAGCATTTCTCATCACAACAGGGGGGAACCACCAATGAGCACCACAACCGTCGGAAGCCAGCGCACCGCCTCGCTCGACCGCCTCACGGCGCGCGAGATGGAGATCGCCCGCCTCGTGCGGGACGGCCGGACCAACCGTCAGATCGCCCGCGCTCTGGGCCTGTCCACCAAGACCGTCGAGGCGCACCTGTCGCGCATCTTCGCCAAGCTCTCGATCCCTTCGCGGACGGTGCTGGCGGTGCTGGTGACGACCGGGGAGCGGGCCGCGGCCTGATTCCGCGCCGCGGGGCCGCCGCGAGGCGGCCCATGCGGTTCTGAGGCGATAGGCGTCTTCTGGGCGGTGTGCGTCGGTACGCGCGGTAAGCGCTAATACCTTTCCGTTAGTACGGTTCGCGCACCGCACCGGGAGCGATAGTCCTGCACCGCGCAGGAATTCACGCCGCGCTGTCCGACCGAGTCCGCGCCGAAGCGATCAGCTTCGTGAGCAACGCGGTGAGGACCTGCGGCCGTTCCATCGGCACCATGTGCCCGGCTCCCGGCGCGACCGTCAGCCGGGCACCAGGGATCGCGTCAGCCATCCGGCGGGCGTGCGCGAGCGGCGTCAGCCGGTCGCGGGTGGCGGCGACGACCTCCACGTGGACGCCGGCCAGATTCTTCAGTGCCGCGCGCTTGTCGTGGACCATCAGTGCCGGGAAGAAACCGGCCAGCGTGGCGCTGGAGCAGGTCTTCAGGATCTCGTTGCACTCCACGACCACCGCTCGCGGCGCGCGCCGGCCGAACAGCAGCCAGCGGGTCTGCACGACCGCGGCTCGCGAGCCGGTCGCCTGCTTGGCCCGGACGGCGTCCGCCTTGCCGGGGTTGGCGGCGATGCGTCGCAGGGTGTTGACGATGGAGTTGCGGACCGGTTTGGCGATCAGTTCGGGGAAGCCGAGGGTGATCCGGGACAGGCCGCCGCTGGAGGTGTTGGTCAGCAGGACGCCGGACACCTTGCCGCCGGACACCTTGCCATCAGACAGCTTGCCATCAGACACGTTGCCGCCAGACCCCTTGCCGCCAGACACCGAGCCGGCGAACAGATCCGGCCGTTGGTCGGCCAGCGCCATGATGGTCATCCCGCCCATCGAGTGGCCGGCGAGGACCACCGGGCCGGTCGGCACGAGTTGGTCCAGGACCGCGGCCAGATCGCGGCCCAGTTGGTCCACCGAGGGGCCGGGGCCGAAGCGCTGCGCGGCGGCGCCGGTGACGCCTTCCAGCCACGCCTCGCCCGGCGTCGAGGAGCCGTGGCCGCGCTGGTCGTAGCGCAGGACCCGGACGTCCCCGGCCGCGGCCAGCGCCTCGGCCTGGGCCCGCCAGGCGCGGGTGGACAGGGTCCAGCCGTGGGCCAGCACGACGGTGACCGGCGCGTCCGCGGGACCGTCTTCCTCGACGTGCAACTCGGCGCCGTCGAAGGCGACGACGGTGTGGAATCGCTGATCGGCCATGCTCCCCTGCCCCTGCTCGGCGACAACCTACCGGCGGGTAGCCTACTGAGAGTAGGTAGAGAAGTCGATAGAGTCCGGGGCCATGACCGACGCCCCGCGCCGCAAGCGTGTGCCCCGCGCCGAGCGCGAGCAACAGATCCTGGCCGCCGCCGAGGAGGTCTTCGCCGAGCGCGGGTTCCAGAACACGTCCATGGACGAGGTGTCGCTGCGCGTCGGGGTCTCCAAGCCGATGTTGTACGAGTACTTCACGTCGAAGGAAGGGCTGCTGCTGGCGTGCGTGGCGCGGATCCGTGCGGATCTGCACAGCACGACACTCGGTGCGATGGCGGCGGCCGAGGCGGGCGGTCCGCGCGCCGTGCTGGAGGCCGGCCTGGAGGCGTACTTCGACTTCGCCGACCGGCACGGCCGGGCCTGGGCCGTGTTGTTGAACGAGTCGGTGATCGTGGCCGGTCCGGCCGAGGAGGCGATCGAGGCCATCCGCGGCCAGCAGACCCGACTGCTGGAGGACGTGCTCGGCCGCTGGCTGGCCGACGCCTCCCCGACCCGGGTCGCGGTGCTGGCGCACGGCCTGGTCGGGGCCAGCGAGCGGGTGGCGCGGTGGCGGCTGCGGGACGGGTCCGGGACCGGGCCGCGGGAGACGGCGGTGCTGCTGGCCGATGCGTTCTGGCCGGGGTTCGCTGAGGTCGAGACTTCGGCGAACCCCTGAAGTTGTAAGGGATCCAGGGCTTGTGTGTAGCTCTCGGCCGCGGCAGGGGATGTAGTGGAAGCTGCAATCGGGATGACGATGGGCTTGTGGGCGGCGCCGGCTCGGCGGAGCGTGACGTCTCCGCTACCCAAAGGCGCGAGGATACGCCCTGCGTGACCGGTCGGACACCGTAGGAGACCCTTTCGTCCGAAAGGTGAACTCCGGGCGTCCTGGATAGGTACTCTCATGCACTCATCGCATATCGTGAACACCATGGCGGAGAGTCCTGGCCACGGCGGTCCTGCGGAACCGACGGGCGAACACGAAGACCGGCGTCGCGTGACGGCCGACATCCCGCCGTGCCATTGCGTGATCTGCGACAGCGAGACCGCCGTCAGCCAGACCCTCACCGCGGCCGAGAACGAGTCGTTCGCCGAGGACGACGGACTGGCCGACGAGGAGGACGACGCCGTCCGCGCGCTGGTTCCCGGGTGGTTCGGCGAGGCGGCCGCGCACGTGCGGCGCACCGGCTGGACCTCGATCGGCATCATGCCCGGCACCAGGACCCCCGGATGGGCGTTCTCGGTCGGGCTCTGGCACAGCTACCGCGCCCCCGAGGTGTCGCTGTTCGGCCTGCTGCTGCCGGACATGCAGCAGCGGGTGAACCGGGCCGGGCGGCTGATCCGGGACAACAAGCCGTTCGGGTACGACATCGAGATCGACGGGGTGCTGGACGCCCAGCCGGTGGTCGCCAAGCGGGTGCACCCGGGGTGGTACCCGACGCTTTTCGGGTTCGCGGTCGGGTTCTACCGGGGCGCGGTGCCGCCGTTCGTGCAGCTGGTCTGGCCGGACAGCCACGGGCTGTTCCCGTGGCAGCCCGGGTGCGGGCTGCGGTGCCGGACGGTGCAGCCGCAGCTGTGGCTGCCGCCGGAGCTGCACCCGGATGGGCCCTGGCAGAACCCGCGCTGAGGGGCTCTGAGGGGCACTCGGCTAAGGCGGACCGACAGGCACTGGGTGCGGCGCGCACCGATTAGGCACTGGGTTGCGCTGAGGCAGGCCGAGCCGCGCTCGGTTCCGACTGGAGCCGCCCGAATCTCCCCAGGATGGCCCAGACCTGCTCCGGAACCGCCCCGAACTAGTCAGGGCGGCCCGGCATCAACCTCAACCGCAAACCGTCGCCGCAGCGGCTAGCACCTCACGCTTGGCCAGCGCTGCCGCCCGGCATCACCTCAAGCCGTCGCCGCAGCGCCCCTCGCCTCGCACTCAGCCAACGCCGCGGCCCGGCATCACCTCAGCCTCAAGCCTGCGCCGCGGCGTCCCGCGTCTCACGCTCAGCCAGCGTCGTGGCCAGCCCACCGCCCCCGACGGCCAGCTCGGCCGCCCGCGCCAGCAGCGTCAGCAGTCGCTCCGCCTGTGCCCGGGACAGGCCGCGGTAGCCGCGTGAGGCCAGCTCGTCGGTGATCTCCTCGGCCTGCTCGCGGAACAGCAGCGTCGCGTCGTCCGGATGCGGGTAGGGCGCCGGCCAGCGGAAGAACTTCGCGCCGGCCTCGCCGAGCGGGCCGGTGACGATCGCCTCCAGGGGGTCCAGGCCGGCCATCTGCACGGCCGCGATGTGCAGGCCGCCGCGTTGTTCGCGCATCACCATCGACCAGTGCACCACCCGGTGCCGGGCCGGGGCCGGCTCGGGCATCGCGCCCCAGGCCGCGGCCAGCGGGGACAGGCCGGTCTCGGAGGTGGTGGCGATCTCGCGGAGCATGTCGGCCAGCTCGTGGGCCTCGTCCTCGGGGAACGCGGTCAGGAACTCGTCGGCCCACAGCCGCTGCACATCGCGGTAGCGGTCCACCACGCGGTCCAGCGGGGGGCTCTGCTTCGGGTCGCGGGCCGTGGCCCAGCTCTGCATCGCCAGGTCGAGCGGGAAGAAGCCGACGACCGCGTGCACCACCTCCGGGGAGACCGGGCCCAGGACCCCGACCCGGCCGCCGAAGTAGAACGGCCAGCCCTTCATCCCCAGGTCCTTGGCAGCGGTACGGGCCGCCTGGGAAGACATGTAGTCGCCGCCGAGGGACGAGAGAGCGCCCTTGGCTTCAACCGCGGTGCTCAGCGCCAGCTCGCGGATCGCCGCCGGATCGATAGTCGGATCAGCCGTCATGAGGCCTGATTCTCCCGCTCAGCCACACGGGCTTACAAACCGAGTCGCACTACTGCGCTGACCTGCGCGTTACCTCAGCCCTGCGCGATAGATCACACAGAACGACTATTCATCCGCACGGAGCACGGCGGCGTGACGCGGCGGAGCCAGGGCCGTTGTCGCGGTGGACGGGCCTCATCGGCTCGCCGCGGGCCCGGTGTCGCCAGCATCGGCCCGCCGCATCTGCATCTCCCGGTTCACCCGAACCCCCCGTGAAGAAAATGAGGACAGGCATGCACGACGTGACCAAGCGCGGGCTCGCGCTCGCGGTCGCGACCGGCGGCCTGCTGATCACTGGAGCCGCACCCGCGGTCTCGGCGGTGTCCCCGCACCCCGAGAACCCGGAGCACGCTGGGAAGAAGAGCCAGCCAACGGGCAGCTCTTCACACCACGCGGCCATTCCGGTCAGCAGCGAGCAGGTCACGCAGTACGCAGGGCGGCACAAGGCTCAGAAGGCCCACGAGGAGCACGGCGCCGCGCCGCACCACGCCGTCGCTGCGCACCACCCGGCGGCGCCCCACCACGACAGCGCGGCGCACCACACGCCCGCCGCGCACCACACCCCGGCAGCGCACCACGCGCCCGCCGCGCACCACCAGGGCGCACCCCACCACGCTCCGGCGCCGCACCACGCCCCCGCGGCCCACCACGGCGCGGCGGCGCACCACGACGCCCTCACCCCGGCTCTGGCGCACAACAGCATGCAGTACCCGCCGTTCCACCACGAGTCCGCCGGGGCCGAGGCCTTGGGTTCGGACCTGGGCGGCGGCGGCCTGCTGGCCGGCAACACCATCGAGGTGCCGGTCGACGCGCCCATCAACCTCTGCGGCCTGGTCGTGACCGTGCTCGGCGGCGGCGACCAAGCCGCCGACGACCACTGCGTGAACGGTCCGGGCATGGCCGGCGGGCCGAACAGCGCGGCGTCCGCCGTGGCGCACGGCTCCCCGGGGGCACTGTCCAACAACATCGTGCAGGTGCCGGTCTCGCTGCCGACGAACATCTGCGGCGACACCGTGACCGCGGTCGGCGGGCACGACTCGGCCGAGGACATCCTGTGCGCCAACCGCGGCGGGCAGGACTTCTCGACCGCCAAGGCTGTGGCGTCGGACTCGCCCGGCCTGGTGAGCGGGAACGTCGTCCAGGTGCCGGTGGACGCCCCGCTGAACCTGTGCGGGATCACCGCGAACGTGGTCGGCGTCTACGACACCGCCGCCGGCAACAAGTGCGCCAACGGCGGATACGGCGACGGTCACGACCACGGCGACGAGCCGATGAGCGCCCGCTCGCGCACCCAGGACCTGCCGGAGCCGGGGATGGGCCCGCGCGCAGGCGCCGGCGCGAACGCGGTCACCGCGAACTCCTCCGGCGCGGTCACCGGCAACGTCCTGCAGGTGCCGATCGAGGCTCCGATCAACGCCTGCGGCGACTCGGTGAGCGTGATCGGCGCGTTCAACTCCGCGCTGGACAACCACTGCGTGAACCACACCGCGGGCGGCGCCGCCGCCACCGGCCGGGCCGTCGGCAACAACGGTCTGGCCACCGGCAACGTCGCGCAGCTGCCGATCGACATCCCGACCGAGGTGTGCGGGGTGGTAGCGGCCGTCGGCGGCTACCACGACACCGCCGAAGACAACAGCTGCGCCAACACCGGCGCCGCGAGCACCACATCCATCGCCTCCACCACCGGCGAGACCGGGATCGTCACGGGCACCGTCGCGCAGGGCAGCGTGAACGCGCCGGTGCAGATCTGCGGCGACACCATCGGCGCCGGACTGGCCAACAGCGGGACCGAGGACAACAGGTGCACCACCGGCCCGGTG
>NZ_JAAFZA010000038.1 GCF_015356865.1 Catenulispora pinisilvae | reverse complement strand
GCCGCCGCAGGGCCCTGACCCGGCCACCCTATGGAACCGCGCCAGTTCCCCGAGGGAGCCAAGAGCCCCCGCCGGAGGCGCCGGCTCTTCATCACAGTTTTTGATCTTGATCTGGCTCTTGATCTTGATCTTGATCTGGCTCTTGATCTGGCTCTTGTTCCGACTTGCCGGAGTTGAAGAGGCCTGAGGCGTGCCGGGGTTGTGAACGCGGAAACCGGCAGCCGACGAACACACCCACCGACCCGAACCCCGAACCGGCACAACCATAACCGAAGGCCGTAAAAAGCTTTGAAACCCACACGCCAACCGCAACCCGGCCCGCAAACTCCAGCCCCAAAAAAGACCCCCGACCACCCCACAGCCAGCCTCCGCCTAGCCAAGTTCAGCACCGCAACCCCACTCACCTCGGCGAGCGTCAGCACAGCGGGTTCCCACTCGCGGCATCGACCCGCGTGCGGCGCCCGACCCCGCCTCGTGCATCAGCCCCCTGCCTTAGTCGCTCTTGTCGCTCTTGTCGCTCTTGTCGCTCTTACTCCCCGAGCACCCCCGTCTCCAGCGGCAGCCCGGCCGCCGCCCAGTCCTCGATCCCCTCCCGGTACTTGCGCACGTTCGTATATCCCAGCCGCTCCAGCTTGGTCGCCACCGCCTGGCTGTTCGGGCAAGCCGCGTTGGAGCAGTAGGTGACGATCAGCGCGGCGCGGTCCGGCAGCGCCTCGGCGTGCGCCTGCTCCACGTGGTCGGCGTGCATCGGTATCGCGCTCGGCAGGTGCTGCTTCTCCCAGTACTCGCCGGCGAGGGCGTCGAGGACGGTGGCCGAGCCGTTGTCTATCGCGGCCTTCAGTTCGTCGCGGGTGATGAGGGTGGTCATGGTGGTGCCTTCCGTTTCGGGCTATCCGGACTGGGGTCCGGTTGGCTGGTTCGAGAGTATGCGGACCGGGGTCCGCTTGTCTAGAATGGGTTCATGCCCGAATCGCCGCCGCCCGCCGTACCGCTCGTGCCGCTCGTGCCGCTCCTCGACGCCCCGCCCCGGGAGCGCGCCGATGCCGCGCGGAACAGAGCTCTGGTGTTGCAGGCGGCGTGGCGGCTGTATACGCACGGCGGTGTTGAGGCGTTGACCACCGACGCGGTGGCGCAGGAGGCGGGTGTCGGCAAGGGCACGGTGTATCGGCGCTTCCGGGACAAGAGCGGTCTGGTCGCGGCTCTGCTCGACGACAAGGAGAAGGAACTCCAACTCGCGATGATCTCCGGCCCGCCGCCGCTCGGTCCGGCGCCCCTCGGCCTGGAGCCGATAAGTCAAGCGCCGCTAGGTCAAACGCCAGTAGGTCAAACGCCAGTAGGTCAAGCGCCGCTCACGCCCGCAACCACCACCGCGACGGCGACGGCGACGGCGACCACCATCGCCCCCACCACCACAATCACCGCCGCCACCCACACCGAGCGCCGCGTCGCCTTCGTCCACGCCTACCTCGACTACCTCCAAGCGCACCTGGACCTCCTCCTCGCCGCCGAGACCGCGGCCCCCGGCGCCCGCTACCGCCTGGGCGTGTATCAGTTCTGGAAGGCTCACCTGACCATGCTCTTCACCGAAGACCCCGACCCCGAGTTCCGCGCCTACACCGTCCTGGCGCTCCTCGACGCGGGGCTGGTCAGCCACCTCCTCGCGGACGGCTGGGGCTGGGACCGCGTCCGCGGCGGGGTGGAGCGGGAGGCCCGCCGGTGATGCGTGAACTCGTCATCCTGGGCACCGCCTCGCAGGTGCCGACGCGCTACCGCAGCCACAATGCGTACTTCCTGCGCTTCGACGACGAGGGGTTCCTGTTCGACCCCGGCGAGGGGGCGCAGCGCCAGATGCAGTTCGCCGGTCTGGCGGTCGGCGACATCACCCGGCTGTGCATCACCCACTTCCACGGCGACCACGCCCTGGGCCTGCCCGGCATCTTGCAGCGCATGTCCCTGGACGACGTCCCGCACGAGGTGGTCTGCCACTTCCCCGGCGAGCACGAGGACTACTTCGAGCGGCTCCGCTTCGCCACGCCGCACCACGCCCGCGCGAAGATCGCGACGCGCCCGGCCACCGGCGAGCGGGCTTACGAACTCGGCAAGGGCCTGGCCCTGACCGTCGCCCCGCTCGACCACGGCATGCCCTGCCAGGGCTACCGCGTCGACGAGGCCGACGGCGTCCGGATGCTGCCGGACAAGCTGGCGGCGGCCGGGATCAAGGGCCCGGACATCTCACGCCTGCGCGCCGAGGGCCGGCTCGGCGACGTCAAGCTCGAAGACGTCAGCGTCGCCAAACCCGGCCAGAGCTTCGCGTTCCTGATGGACACCCGCCGCTGCCCCGGCGCCGAGCGGCTGGCGGCCGGGGTCGACCTGCTCGTCATCGAGGCGACCTTCCTGGACTCCGAAACCGAGCAGGCCGCCCAGTTCGGCCACCTCACCGCCCGCCAGGCCGCCCGCCTCGCCGCCGACGCGGGCGTCCGCGAACTGGTCCTGACGCACTTCTCGCAGCGCTACCCGATCGACGAGGCGCCGGCCCGCTACCTGAGAGAGGCAGCCGAGGAGTTCGACGGTCCGATCCACATCGCAGAGGACCTGATGCGCATCCCGTTCCCGAAGCGAGTGCAGCCGGACACCGACAAGTCCCGATAGATCTGCTGCGCGACTGTCCTGTCCATGAGGCGCTGCTAAGCGACTACAGCAAAAGCCTTTCCCTCCAAGGCCAGCCCGTCCAACTCCCCCGCGAGCCCGACCGCCTCAAACACATGCGCCGCGACATCCACATGCCGCAGCGTCCCCATCTCCGCCCCGGCCACGATCCCCGGCCCGCTGGCGACGATCCACGCGGTCCGCTCCACGTCGCTGTCCCCGCCGTGCCCGCCCTCGTCGACGTGGCCGTGGTCGGTCACCAGGATGACCGTCCACTGCTCGTCCTCATAAGCAGGCCGGGCACGCAGTGTCGCCAACAGCCGCCCCACGCGCGCGTCGGCGCGCTCCACCGCCGCCGTGTACTCCGCGCCGACGCCGAGTTCGTGCCCGGTCTCGTCCACGTCGCCCAGATACACGAAGGCCACGTCGTAGTCCGCCGCCAGCAGTTCGCGCTCCGCGTCGGCCGTCGCTGCCTCGTCCCCGCGATCGCAGTCCAGGCCGTGGGAGGTGAACGTCACCCGGTCCGGTGCCGCGAACAGCGGTCCGCCGCAGGCCGCGGTCGCCAGGGGCTCCCAGCTCCCGACCGACAGGTAGGTCCGCTTGCCCGCTAGCGACGCCAGCGTCAGGAAGTCGGGGTGTTCCGCGAGGCGGTGCCCGGTGAACACGTTGTGCGTGATGCCGTGCTTGTCGGCGCAGACGCCGGTCGCGACCGTCGCCCAGCACGGTCCGGACCAGGTCGGGGTCGCGTCGTCGATGCGGACCGGCGCGAGGAAGCCGGCGGCCGCGACCGAGTCGAGGTGCGGGGTCGCCGCGGACTGGAGCACGTCGAGGCGCACCCCGTCGATGCCGATGACGAGGACACGTGAAGGTGTGGTCATTGGTACCCGATCTGTCTGTACTCGGTGTCGCTACCGAACTCGGTATCGCTACCGAACGCCGCGGATTCTGTTGATGCACACGGCCCCGGCGACCGAGGCGATCGCCGAAGCCCAGAAAAGCGCAGCGTACCCGCCTGCGAACTTGATGAGCAGCGCGGCGATCGGCGGGACCAGCGCGAACGGGATGATCGTCATCAAATTCGCGAAACCCATGTCGCGGCCGCGGTCGGTGCCGGAGGGCAGCGTCTGGGTGACCAACGCGCCGTCGACGCTCAGATAGACCCCGTACCCGAGCCCGAGCACCGCCCCGGCGAGGAGCATCATGCCCCAGGTCTGGTGCACCGCGATCATCGCCGCCGCGACCGCCATCACCGCCGATCCGGCGGCCACCAGCGGCTTGCGGCGGCCCCAGCGGTCCGACAGCCAGCCGGCGATCACCACCAGCGCGACCGTGGAGACGCTGTTCACGGCCACCACGATCAGCAGGTGGCTGTCGTTGCTCTTGTCGCTCGGGGTGTTCTTGAAGCCGAGGACGTCGGACAGGAAGTACGGCGTGTAAAGGGTTCCGAGGCCGTATCCGAGCACCATCAGGAACCGGGTCGCCAGCGCCCACCCGAAATCAGGGAACTGCCGCACCTGGATCCGGTAGTTGGCCACGTACGCCTGGAAGCTGAAGGGCTCGCGCCGTTCCCGAGGCAGCTGCCGGTCCCCGACCCGCCACGCGAACAGCACCACGAACACCATCAGCGAGGCCAGCGCCGCGTACTGCCCGACGTACCCCTTCGACAGCGAGACCAGCACGCCGCCGATGATCAGCGCGGCGGCCTGCGGCACCCCGCCCCAGCCGAGCACCATCCCGCGCTGCCCGGCGGGCACCTGGTCCGGGACGATCGTCACCATGCCGGCCGCCAACGCCGCCACGAACACCGTCTGCAACAGATAGCCCAGGCCCACGCCCCACACCGAGTTCTGCGTCCCGCTGAAGACCAGCGCCACCGCGGCGGCCAGGCCGCCGAACACGATCCACGGCCGCCGGCGTCCGAACCGCGAGACCGTCCGGTCCGACAGCATCCCGAACAGCGGCCCCAGGAACAGGATCGACAGCGTCCCGATCGTGTTCACCCACGCGAAGTCCGCGACGTGCCCGGCCGGGTCGATGTCCTTGATCTGCTGCGGCACCGTGAAGGTGCTCGGCACCTGGCTCGCCACCTGCCAGCCGAGCCCGGCGAACACGAACCCGGTGATCCACGGCGCCCGCACCCGCTCCGTGGGCTCGGCGTCGAACGGGGACGACGTGGTGCCGGGGCCGGGCGAAGTCTCGAGGGACAAGGCGCGCTCCAGGGATGCTGGGTGGGAGGGAGGCAGATATATGAAGCATCTTCATGTTCCTGGGACGCTCATCGTAGGCGCGTGCGAGTCATCCAACAAGAGGCGGTGCCCCGGTGGGAAGTACCCCCGGGACACCGCTTCGGTTTCGCTATAAGGGAAAACGGCCCTACGGCTTCGCCGCCAGCGCCTGATCCACCCCCGGACCCGGCGTCCCCAGACCGGTCACGGTGTCGTAGCCGGCGCGCGCCGAGCACTCCGCCGGCGGGCACGCGCCGTTGCTCCCGGACGTGACGTCCACGAGCGCGGATCCGAGCCCGTAGATGTCGCGGAACACCGAACCGTCGGCCGAGGCCAGGTGCGGCTTTCCGAGCGCCGCCCGCGCCTGGTCCGCGCTCGCCAGGATCGCCGACCAGATCGGCGCCGACAGGCTGGTCCCACCGATCTGGCCCCAGCCGGCACTGCCTTGCGTCACGTCCGTGTAGTAGACGGCGACGCCGGTCTGCGGATCGGCGACGGCCGAGACGTCCGGCGTCCCCCGGTGTGCGTCGGGGTTCGCGCCGTCCTGGTAAGCAGGCCGCTTCTCGAAGACCGACAGGCCGCCGCCGGTGCCGCGCCACGCGGTCTGGCTCACCGTGTTGCCCGCGGCGTCCAGTTTCAGCGTGGTGCCGCCGATGGAGAGCACGTTCGGTGAGGTGGCGCTGTAGCCGTCGGGGTTGCCGCTGTCGCCGGCCGATTCCACGCAGACCGTGTCGGTGAACAGGCACCGGTTGTCGTAGAAGGACTCACCGGAGAACTCGCGATTCATACCCCAGCTCATCGAGACCGCCGCCGGGTGCAGCGCGGCCGCGGCGTCCACGGCCTCGTTCAGGTGCTGCATCGACGGGTCCTGCGCCTCGACCAGCACGATCTTCGCGTGCGGGGCCACGGCGTGGACCCACTCGACGTCCAGCGCGGCCTCGCCGTCCCAGCCGCCGCCGTCGACGGTCGTGCCGGGCATGGTGTCCACGGAGAAGTCGAAGCAGTCGGCTCCGGCTGCCGCGCCGTCACACGTCGGCGGCAGGCCGAACTGCTTGCTGAAGACATTCAGGTCGCTCGGGAGCGCCGGGTGGTGGTAGGCGTCCACGATCGCCACGGTCTGGCCGCTGCCGTCGCCCTTCAACGCGAGGTTGTGCTGGATCTGCGCCGGGGTGTAGCCGCGGATCGGCGGGGCGGCCGCCAGCGTCGCCGGTGCGTTCGGTGCGTTCGGCGTGTTCGGGTCCGGATTCACCAGGATCGAGTCGGGGGCGAGGCCGCCGCCGGTCGGGTCCAGCACCGGCGTCGTCAGCGGCGCGGTCTGCGGGGTCGGCGCGGCGGCCTTCAGCTGCGGCTTGGGCGCGGGCTTCGGCGCGGCGCCGGGCTTCAGCGTTCCGGTCAGCGTCGAGACCGTGAGGCCGTGCATGTTCTGGTCGTAGTCGAAGTAGTAGGAGCCCATCCACTCGCTGTTGATGCCCCACTCCCGGACGTCCTGCTGGAGCCCCAGCACCTGCGAGCCGTCGATGACGAGTTGATGTGCGTCGTCAAGCGGTCCGGTCTGCGCGGCCTGCATCGGGTAGTCGTTGTTGCCGTCGAACAGCGCCGGATCGTAAGCGGAGGCGCCGAACGGCGAGTCCAGCAGTACGGTCGAGCCGCCGGTGGAGGTCGCGAAGCCGCCGGAGTAGGTGTCGGAGAACATGCCGGTGTCGGTCCAGGTCTTGCCGTCCGGCAGCAGTCTGCTGATGACCGCGAAGTGGTACCAGGCCAGGCCGTCCGACGGATCGGCGCTGAAGTCGATGTTCGTGGTCGAGCCGCCGCCGGTGTGCGAGGTGAGCACGGCGCCGGTGCGGCTGTCGCGGACCTCGACGCGAGTGGTCCCGGCCGGCGAACCGTCGCTCGCGGCCCAGGCCAGGGCGACGCCGTGGCCGTCCGCGCCGGGGATGTCAGGGCTCGCGTATACGGCGTCCAGCGGAGCGGTGCTGAGCACCGACGGATCGGCCGGGAGGTCCCAGACGGTCTTGCCGGTGCGAGCGTCGACCGACACGACTCCGTACTTCGGCGCCTTGTCGCCCGCCGCGGTGGCGTACTCGGCGATGACGTGGCCGTCGGCGTCCACGGTCGCGTTGCTGAACTTCACCGCGCTGCCGGCCGGCTTGAACGTCCACAGCTGCCGGCCGTTCAGGCCGTAGGCGGTGAGCGCGCGGGTCGGGTCGATGATCTCAGTGTTCTTACCCGTGCCGGCAGCGGTCACCGACCAGGTGTAGGCGCCGGGGACGTCCTTGGCCACCTTGACCTTGCCGGTGGCCACGTCGATCAGGTCCCAGCCGCCGGTCGCGGCGACCAGCACCTGCTTGCCGTCGTCGACGAGTTCGGCGTGGTGCACGGCGCCCTGCACGGTCGCGCTCCACAACACCTTCGGCACGCCATTCGGCTGCGAGTGGCCGTCGAGCAGGAACACACCCCGGCTCTGCCCGGCCGCGACGATGTTCTTGACGCCGTCCCGCGCGGTGGTCGCGCCGGGCACGAGGACGCCGGCGTAAAGGTCGCCGAGTTGCGGCTGGACCGCGACCGGGGCGCCGTTGGAGATCTTGTAGGCGTAAGCGGTCTGGTCGGCGGCCACCGACAGGATCCGGTCTCCCCACTGCGCCGGTTCCAGGCCGGTGCCGACCGCGCCAGCCTGGCGCCAGCGGAGCTTGCCCGTGCGGGCGTCGAAGGAGAGGATCTGCGTGCCTTCGGGACCGTTGGGGACGGCCTCGGTCGGATTCTGTGGATCCTGGGTGGTGACCACGACGCTCGCCTTGTCGGCGTCCGGCAGGACCGTGCCGCCGACCACCGGGGCGTCACCGGCGAAGGCTGCCGGGATCGGTGTGGTCCACAGGTTCTTGCCGTGCGCGTCGAAGGAGAGGACCGACGAGTTCACCGGAACCGGCTGGCTGCCTGACATGTCCAGGGTCAGCTCGGTGGCGACATACGCAGGGTTCTTATGGTTGGCATTTCCCTGGCCCGTGTCAGCGACCCTCAGCGTGGTGACGAAGGTGCCGGTCCGCGTCGCGAGCACCTGCCGAGCGCCGGACCGCGGGTCGATCGCAGTCAGCTGCCAGCTGACGGCGTCCTCGGGGTCGTTCTCCTCGGCGACGACAAGGCGGTGCCGCTCGGGATCGTCGCGGATGATGCGCGGGTAGCCGGGGGTCGGGACGTCGAGCTTCAGCTTGCCGGTAGCCGCGTCCAGCAGGATCACGTGACCGTCGGCGGGACGCGGCGTGCCCAGGCCCATCGGGGTGTCGGTCCAGCCGGTCGCGATGCCGTCGGCGGTCGGGGTGAGGGTGGCCAGGGCGGCCCACGGGACTTGGGTGTTGTAGGTCCAGGACGTAGTGCCCGTCACCGCGGCGCCGGACTTGTGGAACTTCACGAGCGAGACGCCGGTCCGGCTCTCCCCCGACGACGGCGCCGACTCGACGCTCCACATCGGGCCGGTGACGTCGCCGACGATCAGGCCGCCGGCCCCGGCCGCGAGGCGGTTGACGTCACCGGGATAGACCTGATGCCACAACGTCTTGCCGGTGCGGCCGTCGATGACGGTGACGAAGGAGGCGTAGTGGGTGAGCGGCGAGTCCGGGACCGTGAACGGGAACGCCGCGCTCGCGCCGAGGGTGTAGGCGACGGCGATGTCGTCCCCTGATCCGCCGCCGAAGTCACCCACCGCGAAGGTCTGGTCGGAGCTGACGCCGGTCCCGGAGATCGGGTCGTAGCCGGCGAACATGTCCAGCGGCGGCGGCTCGGGCAGGTACGGGACGGTGCCCTTCAGCCCCCAGTCGGCGGCCAGGCCCTGTTCGGTCTTGGTCCACACCGGCTTGCCGTCCCGGCCGACCCGCTGGACCTGGCCGGAGGTGTCGACGTGGATCCAGTCGTCGCTGCCCGGGACCGCAGCAGTCAGGCCGAGGCCGCGCGCGGTCTCGATCTGCTGGTCGGCGGTGAAGGACAGGCCCGAGGTCGAGGCCTGATTCGCGCTCTGATTCGTGCTCTGATTCCCGGCCGGACCCGCGGCCGGGGCACTCGGCGCGGCCGACTTTGTCGGGTCGGCGCTCACACCGGCCGCCGCGGCCTGCGCGAGCCCGACCCGCTGCGCGATGGTGCCGGTGGCGCCGACCCCGACGGTGTACTTCGCGGACAGGGCGCGGACCTGATCCGCGGTCAGGTGGAGGCCGACGGATGTGGGCGCCGAGGCGGACGCAGCAGATGCGGCCGCGTCGGCCGCGCTCGCCACGCCGGCGGCCGCGCCGAAGACCGTCACGGCCACGGTCGCGGCCAACGTCGCGGCCAGCCAGGGGCGGCACTGAGGTATCGCAGGCAAGGGTGATCTCCCGACATCACTGAGTGCTGATGGCAAAGCGCCGATGACAAAGCGCTGATGACAACGCCTCCGGATCGGCCGAATGCGACGGCCGACACCGGAAGCGGTGACAGGGATGCTGGCAGCGGCACCCGACATCGCGGAAGCGCTTTCCCTGACCGTTACCGGACACCCGCCGGTTCCGGTCGGTCGGCGCTATGTCGGCGCTATAGTGTGGCCGCTTCTTGATCGCAGGAGGGGAACCCAACCATGCTGACCCCCGCGGGCCTGTCAGCGTTCGACGAATCCGTCCTGCGCCGGCTGCTCACCGTCGGCGACCCGCACACCGCGGGCACCCTCGCCGACGACCTCGGCGCCCCGCCCGAGCAGGTCCGCCGCAGCGTCCGCCGGCTCACCGAGCTCGGCCTGGCGCTGCGCGACGGCGTCGCGGTCGTGCCCGTCGACCCGCGCGTGGCGCTCACCGGCCTGCTGCGCGAGCGCCGCACCGAGTTGGACCGCCTGACCCAGACCATCGACGAGCTGTCCGCCAGCTTCCACGACCGCGCGGTGCGCACCGGGGCGGCGCGACCGGTGGAGGCGATCGTCGGCCGATCCGCCATTGCCGCGCGCTTCCACGACCTGATGGCGCGCGCCGATCGCGAGATCCTGGCGTTCGACACCCCGCCTTACGTCGCCTCCAGCTACGGCGATTCGGAGGCGGAGACCGGCGCCCTGTCGCGCGGCGTCGCGGTGCGGGCGGTGTACGCCACCGAGGTGCTGGACCAACCTCTGCGCACCGGCCGGGTGCGGGCATTGGTGCAGCTCGGCGAGCAGGCACGGGTGGCCCCGGCGCTGCCGACCAAGCTGGTGATCGCCGATCGGCGGGAGGCGATCCTGCCGCTGTCCGAGCCGGGGGCCGGGGACGCCGCCTCGCGCTGCGCGGTCGTGCACGCCTCCGGGCTCTGCGAGGCGCTGATCGCGCTGTTCGAGGCGGTGTGGACGCAGGCGGTGCCGCTGTTCGCCCCGCGCGCCGACGCGAACCCGGAGCTGCCCTCGGAGGACGACGCGATTTTGCAGTGCCTGAACGCCGGGATGAAGGACGACGTGATCGCCCGCCAGCTCGGGATCAGCGAGCGCACGGTGCGCCGCCGGGTCGCCGACCTGGCCGCCCGGCTGGGGGCGGCGTCCCGCTTCCAGATCGGCGCTCAGGCGGCGCGCCGCGGCTGGGTATGAGTTACTGACCGCATGGACATCGCGCAGCTCACCGCCAAGGTCGACGCCCTGATGCCCGGCGTCGCCGCCGATCTGAAGCGCCTGGCCGCCGTCCCCTCGATCGCCTTCCCGGGCTATCCGCAGGAGAAGGTCGTCGAGTGCCACGACCTGCTGGTCGAGCTGCTGCGGGCGGCGGGCGTGCAGGACCTGGCGGACCTGCGGCTGCCCGACACGTCCCCGATCATCACCGGCCACATCCCGCCGCCGACGCCGGACGCCCCGACCGTACTGCTGTACGGGCACTACGACGTCCAGCCGCCCGGCGACGAGGCGGCCTGGGCTTCGCCGCCCTTCACCCCGACGGAGTACACCGACCCCGAGCACGGTCCGGCCATCCGGGGCCGGGGCATCGCCGACGACAAGTCGAACCTGGCCGTGCACCTGGGCGCCCTGCGCGCCTTCGAGGGCCGGCCGCCGGTGGGCATCCGCATCGTGTTGGAGGGCCAGGAGGAGTACGGCAGCGTCCTGGACGACTACCCGCCGCAGAACCCGGCGGCCTTCGCCTGCGACGCGATGGTCATCGCCGACATGGGCAACATCCGCCCCGGCACCCCGACGCTGACCACCGCGCTGCGCGGCGACGCCGAGGTGCAGGTGGAGGTCCGCACGCTGAAGGAGGCACGGCACAGCGGCCTGTACGGCGGCGCCGCGCCCGACGCCCTGCTCACCCTGATCGCCGCGCTGGCCACGCTGCACGACGACAAGGGCGACGTGGCCGTGCCCGGACTGCGCCGCGAACCGTGGTCCGGGACCGCCTACACCGACGAGGAATTCCGGACGCTGGCCGCGGTCGAGCCCGACACTCCCTTGCTGGGAACCGGCGGACTGGGCGAACGGCTGTGGAGCGGCCCGGCGATCAGCGTCGTCGGCCTGGACGCACCGGCCGTGGACACCGCGGCGCTCGCGGTCGTGCCGTATGCCAGGGCTCTGATCAACCTGCGCATCCACCCGCAGCAGGATCCGAAGGAAGCGCAGCAGGCGTTGGTCCAGCACCTGGAAGCGCTCAAGCCGTTCGGCGTCGAGCTGACCGTGACGCCGCAGGACGCGGGCCCGGGCTTCGCCGCCGAGACCGGCGGACCGGCGTATCAGGCTGCTTCGACGGCCTTGAAGGCGGCCTGGGGCGCCGAGGCGACGCAGGCCGCGAGCGGCGGCGCGATCCCGTTGGTCAACGGGCTCGCGAAGGCGGTTCCGAATGCTGAGATCCTGCTCTTCGGCGCCGAGGACGCGGCCTGCCAGCTCCACGGCCCCAACGAGCGCGTCCTACTCTCTGAGCTGCGCAACTCCGTCCTCGCCGAGGCCGCTTTCTTCCAGGCTTATGCGAACGGGCATGCGAAACTTTCTTCATGACCTTCACTGCGGTGGATCACATAGCGACGCCCGTCCTCGACATCGCCTATGAGTACGCAGGGGACCCCTCGGGGATTCCCGTCATATTGCTCCACGGCTTCCCCTACGACGTCCGCGCCTACGACAAGGTCGCCGCGGCGTTGGTGGCGCGGGGCGGCTACTCCGTGTACGCACCGTATCTGCGGGGCTTCGGAAGGACACGCTTCCAGTCCGAGACCTATCTCCGCTCCGGCCAGCAGGGCGCCATCGGCCAGGACCTCTTGGACTTCATCGACGCACTGGGCCTGGACCGGCCGATCGTCGCCGGCTACGACTGGGGCGGCCGGGCAGCGTGCATCGTCTCGGCACTGTGGCCGGAGCGCGTGCGGGGCCTGGTCACGGTCGACGGGTACAACGTGCAGGACATCGCGCACTCCGCCGAGCCGTCGAAGCCGGAGTGGGAGGCGACGTTCTGGTATCAGTACTACTTCCACAGCGAGCGCGGCCTGCGCGGGCTGGAGCGGAACCGCGAGGAACTGTGCGAGCTGTTGTGGCGGACGTGGTCGCCGAAGTGGGAGGCGGCCTCGGCCGAATTCCCGGCCAGCGCACCGAGCCTGCACAACCCGGACTTCGTCGAGGTGGTGATCCACTCCTATCGGCACCGCTACGGCCTGGCCCAGGGCGATCCGCGCTACACGGCGATCGAGGAGCGGCTGGCGTTCGGGACCGAGATCGGGGTCCCGACCGTGGTGTTGGAGGCCGGGGCGGACGGGGTCGGCGGGCCGACGTTCGCGGATTCCGGGGACCGGGAGCTGTTCACCGGCCGGTTCGAGTACCGGCTGCTGGACGGGATCGGGCACAACGTGCCGCAGGAGGCGCCTGAGGCGTTCGCCGAGGCCGTGGAACTGGTCGGCGCCGGTGCGGATGCGGATGCGGCGTGAGCAGCATGTCCGACGCGATGTGGGCAGCGGGCACGAGGCAGCGTAAGCAGCGCATCCGCTGTCAGCCGTAAGCAGCGCGTCCAGTGTCAGCCCTAAGCAGCCCATCACGACTCGGCGTCACTCCGTGATCGTCTAAGGACAAACCAGCCCAGCGCCTATTACCCTCGGCAATGTGACCAGCACCCCATCCGCCAACCGCACGACGGCCGGCGTCCTGTTCGGCGTCACCTCCTCGGTGGCCTTCGGCGCTGGCGGGCCGTTCGCTAAAGCCCTGATCGCCGCCGGGTTCAGCCCGCTGCAAGCGGTGTGGGTGCGCCTGATCGGCACGGTTGTGGTGTTGGTGGCGCTCTGTCTGGTGCTGCGTCGGCCCGGGCAGCTGGCGATGATGGTGCGGAACAAGTGGCAGATCCTGTTGTACGGGATCGTGGCGGTCGCGGCGTGCCAGTCGCTGTACTTCGTGGCGGCCTCTCGGCTGCCGGTCGGGATAGCGATCCTGCTGGAGTTCACCGGGCCGGTGCTGGTCGTCGCGTGGGAGAAGCTGGTGCGGCATGCGCACGTCGCCCGCGAGTCGACGATCGGGGTCGGGGTGGCGATGCTCGGCCTGGCGGTCGTGGTGCAGATCTGGGCCGGGCTGCACCTGGACGCCATCGGGATCGCGGCCGGGCTCGGTGCCGCCGCCGGCAACGCCACGTTCTTCCTTCTGATCGACCGCCTGCGCGACAGTGTGGATCCGCTCACACTCACCACCGGCGGCATGGCCGTCGGCATGGTGGTGCTGACTCCGCTGGCCGCGCCGTGGTCCGCACCGTGGCACATCCTGGGGCACTCGGTGCCGCTCGGCTCGCACCAGGTGCCGGGCTGGGCGCTGGCCGTGTTCATCGTGCTGATCAGCACAGTTCTGTCCTACCTCACCGGCGCCGCGGCCATCCAACGGCTGTCCGCGCCGGTCGCGGCGGGCCTGGCCTATGTGGAGCCGGCGTCCGCGACGGTGATCGCCTGGGCGACGCTCGGTGAGCGCCTGAGCCCCACCCAGATCGCCGGCGGCGCCATCGTCTTGGCCGGTGCGTTCCTGGCCCAGCGCGGAATTGGGCAGAGCACCCGTTCCGAAGGAGAGTCCACCCCGTCTATCCTGGGAACCACGGTCACCACAGAAGCGTTGATCCGTTGAACCAACGCGCGTGTATCGAAGGGGGCAGGGAGCGTCCATGAGCGGCGTCATGAAGCGGATGAAGCTGGTCGTCGAGGCCAAGGCCAACGCGGCCCTTGAGCGCCGCGAGAATCCGGTCGAACAGCTCGACCTGTCCTACGAGAAACAGCTGGAGCTCCTACAGAAGGTGCGCCGGGGCGTCGCGGAGGTCGCGACGAGCCGCAAACGCATAGAAATCCAGCTGAAAGGGCTCCAAGCCGACTACGACAAGCGCGGCGAGCAAGCCAAGCGCGCCCTGGAAGTAGGCCGCGAGGACCTGGCGCGTGAGGCGCTGGTCCGCCGGGGCCCGCTCCAGCAGCAGATCGAGGACATGACCCAGCAGTACACCGCGCTGCAAGGGGAAGAGGAAAAGCTCGTCCGCGCCTCGCAGAGTCTCCAGCAGAAGGTCGACGCCTTCCGCACCAAGAAGGAGACCATCAAGGCCACCTACGCCGCGGCGCAGGCGACCACCCAGATCGGCGAGGCGTTCAGCGGCATCTCCGAGGAGATGGGCGACGTCAACATGGCCATCGAGCGGGCCGAGAACAAGACGGCCCAGCTCCAGGCCCGCGGCGCGGCCCTGGACGAGCTCACCGCCTCCGGCGTCCTGAACGACCCCACCGGTTACGGCAAGGACGACATCACCCGCGAGCTGGAGGCGCTGTCCGCCGGCCCGGGTGTGGAGAACGAGATGGCACGGCTGCGGAACGAGATCGCGGCGACCGACTCTCAGAAGCAGATCGGTCCGGGCCAGGGCGCGTGAGCACGTGAGCACGTAGCAGGACCAACGAGGAAGCGCGGCGGACTGGAGTCCGCCGCGCTTCTCGCTGTCGTGACGCGTCGCCAACGGCTACCGCATCACGGGCAACCGCATCACGGCTTCCACGTGTAAACCAGGATCTTGTTCTTCAAGTCGTCCTCGACGGTCACGTGATACGACCCGTCCGACCCCTTCGCAGCGTTCAGCCCATACGGGACGTCCACCCATCCCGTAGGCCCGTAAGCCGAAGGCGGCCCGACGATCGCGCTGGGCTCCCACATCCCGACCGGCGAACCGTCCGAGGCCTTCAGCACCCACACCAACCCGCGCGTAGCGATCCCGCACACGAAGATGTAGTCCCCGGCCGGCTGCCAGCTCACCGGAGTCGTGGCCACCGGCTGCACCGTCTCGTCCCACGGCAGCAGGATCTGCCACGTCGGGGTCGCGGTGGCCGGGTCCACCTTGCTCCAGTTGTCGTACCGTGCCAGGACCTTGCCGCACTCCTTCCAGTGCGCGTTCTCGAACGGCTGCGCCGCCGTGTATCCGGACACGTACATCACGTCCGTCGCCACGTCGTAGTTCAGCCGGCGCACCGGCTTGAACGGCGCCGGCAGGGCCGTGGTCACCATGTGCGCGTAGTCGTAGATGGGGTTGCCGTGGCTGTCGAAGCCCTGGAGCGGGTAGCGCCGCAGGTTCCGGTCGCCGCCCTCCCAGACGTCGCCCTTGTCGTCGACGAACCACACCCAGCAGTTGCTGGGGGCGCTCAGACCGTTGTTGGTGGTGTACTCGTCGGCGGTGAACACGCCGTCGCCGTTGGCGTCGCGCCAGATCCACTCGCCGGTCGCGGGCTGGAACGGCGGCCAGGTCGGGTCGTCGGTGAAGTGCGCCTTGAAGATCGCGGCCGAGGGCACGGCGATCTCGCCCTGCATCTTGTGGATCACGAGCTCGCCGCTGTACATACCGGTGGTGTACATGTACAGGTTGTTGTTCAGGCGCTTCACGAACGCCGACGTGATGTGGTGCTGGTGTCCGATCATGAACAGCCGCGGGTCCTGCGGGTACTTCACCGAGTCCAGGGTGTAGCCCATCCAGGTCGAGTCGCTGCCCGGGGTCTTGCTGTAGTCCATGCGGTAGTGCGCGTGCGGGCTGTAGATGTCCAGCGCGTTCGAGGCCGGGTCGAAGTCGCCCGTGGTCACGAACTCCTGGCCGACCAGCTGCCACACCAGGTTCCCGGCCGGGTTGTACTTGCGCAGCCAGGTCCCGAACTCGTTCATGCCGACGTAGACGTTGCCCGCCGAGTCCCCGCCGACACCGGAGATGCCCCAGAACTTGGTGGGGTCCGGCACGCCGGGCGTGCCGGAGCCGATCCCGCCGGGCCGGCCCAGGCTCTTGGCCAGGGTCGGCTTCGCCGAGGTCAAAGCAGTGTACGTATGCACCTGCCGCAGCGGCCCGTTGTCGCCGACCAGCAGGTCGCCGTTGACGTCGATCGCCAGCGAGGTGGGCAGCCAGTCGGCGGCCGGGCCGGAGATCGTGCCGGGCAGCGCGGTGCCGGTGTTGGTGAAGCCGAGCACCGTCACCGGGCCGTTGGTGCCCGGGTGCCAGAAGTGCCCGTCGTTGGTGTCGCGGGTGACGCCGGAGACCACCCAGACATCGCCGCTCTTCGGGTCGATCGTCACGGCGCCGGGCATGTTCACGGCCCAGGTCCGGACGATCGTGCCGGTCGCGGCGTCGAAGATGATGGCCCGGTTCTGCACCCGGTCGGTGGCGACCACTTGGGTGTCGGTGGCGGCGGCCGCGGCCGGCGGGCTGCCGACGGCGAACGTCAGGGTGCTGGCGACGCCGGCCAGCGAGAACGCCGTCAGGCCGTTGCCGACCGTCAGGAACGCGTTCTTGCTGTTGACCGCCACCGCGTCGCCGTTCGCGCTGTGGCTGTTGCCGATGACCTTGCCGTCCTTGTAGATCCCCGCCTCGTCGCCGCCCTCGTCCCAGAAGGAGTTGGTGTACACGGTGCCGTCGGCGGTGACGGCGATGTTGAACAGGAAGTCTTGCATCCACTGTGTGGCGCCGGCATACGTGTTCCCCACCCACGAGGTGGTGACGTTCAGCGTGGGGAAGGTGGCATTGCTGTCGGCGGCTACCGCACCCGCGGTGGCGGAGCGGGCGGGTGCTGCCTGCGCCGTGGAATCAGTCAGCAGGGCCCCTGCGGCCCCGCCCGCGATCACCGCACCGGCCGAGCTCACGATGAGCTGCCGACGCGTGAATCCCTTTTTGTCCTCCATGTGTGGCTCCCTAGAACGACCGTAAAGTGAACGTTCACTTGAGGGCACTGACGAAGGTAGGTTCGAGCGACCGGACTGTCAACAGTCTGTTTCGCCCACCCGTCTCCCACCACCGCCCGTTATGGAGTCGCTACGCGACGCTGTACTGATGACTTGACCGAGCGCAGAGAGCCACCGCAGTTGGACGCCCGCGTGGAACGACCCGCCGCCTTCGTGGTTGTTGAACTCGTACTCCCTGATCTCCTTCGCGCCGCCGTAGACGTTGTAGGCGGCGAACACAGTTGAAGGCGGACATATGTCGTCCATCAACGCCACCGAGAACAACGCCGGAGCCATCGCCCGCCGCGCGTGACTGATCCCGTCGAAATACGCCAGCGTCTGCCGCACCCGCGCCACCGATCCGCGGTGCATCCGCATATAGGCCGCGAGTTCCGTGTACGGGCCGCGTTGCGCGATATGCACGGCTCGCGGGAAGTCGCACAAGAAGGGCACGTCGATCATCGCCGCCCGCACCGCCGGATGCAGACCCGCGACCGCCAGCGCCAATCCCCCGCCCTGGCTAGTCCCCACAACGGAAATCCGCGACGCGTCCACCTCGACGAACTCCGTCGCCAGCGCTGCCACCGCATCCACGGCGCGCACCGCGTCGATCGTCACCCGCCGGTAGTAGTACTCCTCCGGATCGCCGATACCGCGGGTCGCGAACCCCGGATATGCGGGCCCTGATCCATGGGGATCGACGGTATCGCCCAATCCCCAATCCGAACCCTGCCCGCGCGCGTCCATCACGAAATACGCGTAGCCGGCGCTGGCCCACAGCACGTCTTCATACGGCAATCCGCGTCCGCCGCCGTAGCCTATGTAGCGCACCACTACCGGAAGCGGCCCATCCGTGTGCCGGGGCAGGTGCAACCAAGCGCGTACCGGCTCGCCCCCATAGCCGGGGAACGTGACATCGTGGGTGGTGATCGTGGTGAGACCGGTGTCGACGAGCTCGGCCGTCAGTTTGCCGCCGAGCGCGCGGGCCGCCTCGATACCGTCCTGCCAGAACGCGTCGAAGTCGTCCGGGGTGGTGTCGTCCGCGTGGCGTTCGCGGAGCCCGGCCAGGGGCAGATCGAAATCAGGCATCGTCGGCGATCCCCTTAGTTGTCAAGTGAGCGTTCACTCGCCGAACAGGGACAGTAGAACCGTCGCGATCACGCGTCAATCCTCGGGTTACTCCGCGGACGGCTCTTCCAGATTCCGTTGCCGTTGCTTATGATCCAAGCTGTTGTCACGTGAACGTTCATCCCGGGGAGGACGAGGGGGATGCCAGGACGGCCGACCATGCGCAGCGTCGCTGAGCACGCGGGGGTCTCGCACCAGACGGTCTCCCGCGTGGTGAACGGCGACCCGACGGTCACCGACCCGGTGCGCCAGCGGGTCGTCACCTCGATGTCCGCGCTCGGCTACCGGCCCAGCGCCGGCGGGCGCGCCATGGCCCGCGGCCGCACCGAGGTGGTCGGCCTGGTGATCCCGCACGACCCGGGTTTCGCCTTCGCCAACGACCACCTGATCCGGATGATGACCGGCGCCGAGCAGGAACTCGCCGCCCGCGGCTACGGCCTGCTGCTGTCCACCCGCGAGGCCTCCGGCGACCCCGGCTCGGCCTACCGCCGCTTCGACCGGCGCCGGCTGGTCGACGGCCTGATCGTGGAGGGCGGCGGCGGCACCGCCGCGCTGCCGCATCTGGTCGAGCTCGGCTACCCGGTCGTGGTCATCGGCTATACCGAGGACGACCTGGCGATGGTGCACCCGGACGACGAGGGCGGCGCCTACGCGGTCGCGCAGCACCTGCTGGCGTTGGGCCACCGCCGGATCGGCGTGGTCAACGGTCCGCAGGAGAACCGGCTGGCGATGGCGGCCCGCCTGCGCGGCGTCCACCGGGCCTTCGCCGACGCGCGCCTGGAACCCGATCCCGGGCTCACCGTCCACGGCGACTTCACCTTCGAATCCGGCCACGCCGCCGCCCAGCGGCTCATGGCCCGGCCCGAACCGCCGACCGCGATCTTCGCCTTCAACGACGGCATGGCCTTGGGCGTCCTGCGCTACCTGCGCGAGAGCGGCCGCGGCGTGCCCGGCGACGTCTCGGTCGCCGGGTTCGACGACACCTCGGCGGCGGTGCTCGGCGAGACCCCGCTGACCAGCGTCGCCCTGCAAAGTGTGGACCTGGGTCGGCGCGCCGCCCAGATCCTGCTAGACCTGTTGGACGGCAAGACCGCACCGAACGGGGAGACCGTCATGGCCGGTCGGCTCATGGTGCGTGCTTCCACCGCGCCGCCACCGGCCGGAACGATCTGAGACCTCAGGCCCCTGACATCCGGAAAGGTTGGTCCGGCTCGATGACCACCGACCAGCATTCGTCCCACGACCAGCACTCGCCCCGCAATCAGCACTCGCCCCAGAATCAGCACTGCGCCTACGTCGAGGACCGCTCCCCCGGCAGCGGCCGACTCGCGCCGCGCGCGGCGTTCGCCTCGGACGCCGCGGTGCTGGGCCTGGACGGCCGGTGGCGGTTCCGGCTGGCCGCCGGGCTGCACGACACCACCGAGGGGTTCCAGGAACCGGCCTTCGAAGACGCCGCCTGGGACGAGGTCGCGGTGCCGTCGTGCTGGCAGCTGGACGGCGTGCCGGGAGAGCCGCGCTATGGCAAGCCTGCGTACACGAACGTCACCTACCCGATCCCGCTGAACCCGCCGCACGTCCCGCGCGAGAACCCGACCGGGGAGTACCGGTACGCCTTCGACGTGCCCGCCGGCTTCCACGCCGACGGCGCGCGGCTGCGCTTCGAGGGCGTCGACTCCTGCTTCGCGGTCTGGCTGAACGGCACGCTGCTCGGCGACGGGAAGGGTTCGCGCCTGCCCACCGAGTTCGACGTGTCGGCCGCCCTGCTTCCGGGGCGGCAGAACGTGATCGCGGTCCGGGTCCACCAATGGTCGGCGGGCACCTATCTGGAAGACCAGGACATGTGGTGGCTGTCCGGCATCTTCCGCTCGGCGGCGATCCTGGAGCGGCCGCGCGACGGTATCTCAGACTTCTTCGTCCACGCCGACTACGACCCGGCGACCGGCGAGGGCACGTTGCGCGTCGAAGTCCTCACGGGCACCGGCCCGGCCCGGCTCACCGTCCCCGACCTGGGCATCAACGACGCCGACCCGGCCGGTCCGTTCACGCTGCGGGACGTCGAGCCGTGGAGCGACGAGCGCCCGCGGCTCTACGCCGGCGAGCTGGTCAGTACCGGCGAACGCGTCCCGGTCCGGATCGGCTTCCGCCGGATCGAGACCGCCGACGGCGTCCTGTTGGCCAACGGCAGGCCGCTGAAGTTCCGCGGCGTCAACCGGCACGAGTGGCATCCGCTCACCGGCCGCACCCTGAGCGTGGAGACGATGCTCGAAGACGTGCTGCTGATGAAGCGGCACAACATCAACGCGGTCCGCACCTCGCACTACCCGCCGGATTCGCGCTTCCTGGACCTGTGCGACGAGTACGGCCTGTGGGTCATCGACGAGTGCGATCTGGAGACCCACGGCTTCGCGCTGGCCGGCTGGCGCGACAACCCGGTCGCCGACCCGGCCTGGCGTGAGGCGATGCTGGACCGCGCCGAGCGGATGGTGGAGCGGGACAAGAACCACCCGAGCGTGGTGATCTGGTCGCTGGGCAACGAATGCGACAGCGGCGAGAACCTGGCCGCGATGGCGGCGTGGATCCGCGAACGCGATCCCGAGCGCCTGATCCACTATGAAGGCGACCGGGATTCCTCCTACGTCGACGTGTACACGCGCATGTACTCCAACTACGACCACGTGGCCGCGACCGGGGTGTATCAGGAGCCGGTGACGGCGGACCCGACGGTCGACGCACACCGGCGCTCACTGCCGTTCTTCCTCTGCGAGTACGCGCACGCCATGGGCAACGGCCCCGGCGGCCTGCTGGAGTACCGCGAGCTGTTCGAGGCCCATCCGCGCCTGGCCGGCGGCTTCGTCTGGGAGTGGATCGACCACGGCATCGCGCAGGGCTCGCACTACGCCTACGGCGGCGACTTCGGCGAGCGGGTCCACGACGGCAACTTCGTCGCCGACGGCCTGGTGTTCCCGGACCGCACGCCCTCGCCGGGCCTGCTGGAGTACGCGAGGGTCTGCGAGCCGGTCCGCGTCGAAGACGACGCGATCCGCAACCTGCACCACACCCGCGACACCGGTTATCTGCGCTGGAGATGGCGGCTGGAGGTCGACGGCGAGCTGATCGCGCAGGACGAGCTCGCGGTGCCGCCGATCGCGCCGGGTGCGACGTTCCGGTTCAAGTATCCGGCGGAGCTGACCAAGGCGGCCGAGGCCGCGGACGCCGGCGAGCGCTGGGTGACGGTCGAGGCCGTGCTGGCGGCGGACGAGAGCTGGGCGGGCGCCGGGCACGTGATCGCCTGGGGCCAGACCGAGCTGGAAGATGCCCGCGGTATCGCCTCTTCGGCCATGACGGAAGCCTCGACGCTCAGCGCGGACTCGCCGGCCGGCGCGCTTGTGGACCAGGCTGTCGCGGCGACCGTGGACATGTTCCTCGCCGCCTCGGCGGTCGGCACGGCGATCGGCACAGCGGTGACCGGTCCGCCGGTCGGCGACACTCACGGCGGTGCTAGCGGCCGTACTCGCGGCGGCAGCACGCTCACCGGCACGACGATCGACCGCGGTGGCTGGGCGGCGGACTACCAGGCCCCGCACCGCACCGCCGAGGCCATCGAGCTCGGCCCGGCGGTCTTCGACCCGGCCACCGGCGACCTGTCCCGGCTCGGGGACCTCGCGGTCGAGGGGCTCCGCCTGAACCTGTGGCGGGCACCGATCGACAACGAGCGCCGGTCCTCCTTCACCGCGCCGCCGTTGCTCGAAGTGTGGCAGGCGGCCGGTCTGGACCGGCTCACCCACAACGTCCTGGCCGTCGACTGCGAACCCGACGCGCTCACCGTCACCACCCGCGTCGCGCCGGTCGGCCTGGACCACCACCTGAACGTCACGTACATCTGGTCGGCCGCCGGGGACAGGCTGCACCTCACCGTCCACAGCGCGCCGAACCGGCCCTGGCCCTGCCCGATCCCCCGCCTCGGCCTGTCGTTCCAACTCCCCGGCGACCTGGACCGCGTGAGCTGGTTCGGCCTGGGCCCGGGCGAGGCGTACCGCGACAGCCGGTCGGCGGTCCGGGTGGGCAACCATCAGAGCTCTGTCACAGATCTCCAGACGCCGTACCTGTTCCCGCAGGAGAACGGCAACCGGCACCAGGTCCGCACGGCCTCGATCACCCGGGCCGACGGTACCGGCCTGCTGCTGTCCGGCGCCCCGCACTTCGATCTCGCGGTGCGGCCGTGGAGCAACGCGGCGCTGGAAGCCGCGCGCCACCCGGACGAACTGGTCCCGGACGGACGCCTGCACGTCCATGTGGACCACGCACACCACGGCGCCGGAAGCGCGTCGTGCGGCCACCCCTTGCAGCCCCGCTACCGCCTGGAAGCCAGGGACTCCAGCTTCACCTTTACCCTGGAGGCGCTACAGTAGCGACACGAGACAACGTAGGCACCGGGCCCGGCGTCGTGTCGCCGGAAGGAGCCGGACCGCAGGTGAGCACGTCCAGCGCGGGAGGGGAGATCCGCCGCCCGACCATGGCGGACGTGGCACGGATCGCGGGCGTCAGCCTGAAGACCGTGTCGCGGGTGGTGAACAACGTCCCCACCGTGGACCCGCAGCTGGTGGGCAAGGTCAACGCCGCCGTCGCCGAACTCGGCTTCCGGCGCAACGACATGGCCCGCAACCTGCGGGCCGGCAGCACCTCGGCGACGGTGGGCCTGCTCATCGAGGACCTGGCGAACCCGTTCTACGCCGGGATCGCCGCGGCCTCGGCGCAGTACGCGCTGGACCGCGACACCCTGCTGATCACCGCCAGCTCCGAGGAGGACGCCGACCGCGAGCGCAAGCTGCTGCTGGAGCTGTGCGAGCGCCGGGTGGACGGGCTGCTGGTGGTCCCGGCGGCCGACGCCGACCACGTGTACCTGCGCCCGGAGATCGAGCGCGGCACGCCGATCGTGTTCCTGGACCGGCCGCCGCGCAATCTGCGCGCGGACACGGTGCTGATCGACAACGCCGGGGGTGCCCGGGCGGCCGTCGAGGCCCTGGTGGCCGCCGGGCACACCCGGATCGGCGTGATCTCGGACTGGCTGACGATATCCACGATGGCCGAGCGGCTCTCGGCGGCGGAGAAGGCGCTGGAGCAGGCCGGGCTGCCGTACCGGCCGGACCTGATCAAGTATGGGCTGCACACCGTGCCGGACGCCACGGCCGCGGTGAACGCGATGCTCGACGGCCCCGAGCCGCCGACCGCGATATTCGCGCTGAACAACCGGCTGACGCTGGGCACGCTGAGCGCGTTGGGCGGCCGGGCCGCGCAGGTGGAGCTGATCGGCTTCGACGACTTCGAGACCGCCTCGTTCGTGCCGTGGCCGCTGACCGTGGTGTCCTATGATGTCCGCGAGATCGGCCGGATCGGGACGGAACTGCTGTTCAACCGGATCGCCGGGGACCGGTCGCGGCCCAAGACCGTGATCGTGCCGACCGAGCTGGTAGTGCGCAGCGCCGGCTGACCGGCACGGCTGACGCCGACGCGCGCACTCCCTATTAAATCAGGCCTCGAATATACCTGCCGGCACCCCCCGTACCCCGGCGTCCATGAGGAAGACCGAGCCGGCGTAAGGCTCCTGGGCCGCGTGTGTACCTTCCCGCGCGGAGGTCACGAACAGCGCCCCGTCCGCGCCGAACACACAGGACGAGGGCTGCGACACCGGGAAGCGCACGGTCGCGATCAGCCGACCGCGCGGATCGTAGCGCCGCACCTGCCCCGCGCCCCAGACCGCGAGCCATAGGCAGCCGTCCACATCGACGCACAGGCCGTCCGGCAGACCGTCGTCTACCTGGATCAGCTCACTGAAGGGCCCGATCGTCCCGGTCCGCACGTCGAACGGCGCCGACAGCACCACGTGGCGCATGCTGTCGGCCAGATAGAAGACCGTGTCGTCGGGGCTCCAGCCGAGCCCGTTCGGCAGGGTCAGGCCTTCCACGACGGTGCGGACGCCGCTCTGCGGGTCCCAGCAGTGCAACGCCCCGCGGCCCGGCTCGAAGGACAATTCCGTGCTGCCCGCCCAGAATCGTCCCGCTGAATCACATTTCGCATCATTCATCCGCAATGCCGGGTCGTCTAACACAGGGTACTGAACAGTAAGGTCACCATCCGGTCTCAGCGTCCCGAAACCCCGCGCACACGCGGCCACCCAGCCTCCGCTTCGGCGCGGCGCCACCGCCCCCAGGGACATCCCGATGGCCGCGAGCTCGGTCGCCGGGCCGGATACGTGCAGATCAGCCCGCAACAGCCGGCCCCGTGGGATGTCGACGAAGAGCAGCCCGCCGGCCGCGTGGTCGACGACCGGACCCTCGCCCACCTCGGCGTCGCAGGGTACGAATACCTCCGGATCGAACATGGGAATGCGCTTTCCTTTCCCTCGCTGAAACTCTGGACAACGTTGTCTCGGCGTGGCTATGGTTCCAGCCAATCCCCTGAGAGGAACGATGATGGCCCCGCTGACCGACCGGCGTCACCTGTGGTACGACGGCAGTGCCCTTGAGGTGCACGGTGTCGTCGTCACCCGGCTGACCCCCGGTCCGGCGCCGGTCCTCACCGCCGAACCCGGGGGTGGTGTCGCCGAGCTCGCCGGTGGGACGGCCCAGACAACGTTGGTACGTCTGGACGTCCCGCTCGGCGGCGCCGTCGGCCACTGGCACCCGGCCGCCGGCTGGGACCGCCACCTGGCCGCGGACTGGATGACCGGCTGGCGCACCATCGGCCTGGCCGGCTCGGCGCCGCTGGGTTGTCTGTACGACGGCAGCGCAAACGCCTTACTCGCCTATGCCACCGACCGCCTGGTCGCGACCACCCGGCTGAAGTTCGGCGTCGGCGAGCGCACCGGCCGGTTCGGCGTCTGGCTGGCGATGGACCTGGAGCCCGGCGAGGTCTGCCGGATCCGAATAGCCGAGCCCGGGCAGCCGCACGCCGACGCGCTGCGCGAATTGGCGCGCTGGCAGTCTCCTGAGACAACGCTGCCCGTCCCGGACGCCGGGCGGACCGCGACCTACTCGACGTGGTACTCCTACCACCAAGACGTGAGCGCGGCGGCCGTCGAGGCCGAGGCCGAGCTGGCCGCCGAAGCCGGATGCGGGCTCCTCATCCTGGACGACGGCTGGCAACGCGGCGGCACCGGCGGCGGCTATTCCGGTTGCGGCGACTGGGAACCGGACGCCGACAAGTTCCCGGACTTCGCCGCGCACGTCGCCGAGGTCCACGCGGCCGGCCTGAAGTACATGGCCTGGATCGCCCCGCTGTTGCTCGGACAGGACAGCGCGGTGCGTGAAGCGCTGGCCGGGTTCGCCCCGCACGCCCGGCCCGAATGGGGCTGCCACGTGCTGGACCCGCGGCACGCCGAGGTCCGCGCCTTCGTCGTCGACCGCTGCGCACGATTGGTCGAGACCTACGGCCTGGACGGCCTGAAGATCGATTTCCTGGACTCCGCCTCGGTGTACGCCAGTGGGACGTACGCCGAGGCGGGTGACACCGCTGATGCTGTGCCCACCGGAGAACCGGCCGCCGAAGGCTGGATCCCCGACGTCGGCACCGCGATGCGCGTCCTGCTGGCCGCCTTGCGCGACCGGCTGCGCGCCGCCCGCGGCACCGACTTCCTCATCGAGTTCCGCCAGCCGTATACCGGCCCTGCGATGCTCGAGTACGCCAACCTGCTGCGCGCCAGCGACTGCCCGGCCGACGCGGTCGCCAACCGCGTGAAGTCCCTGGACCTGGCGCTGCTCGCCCCGGACGTCGCGATCCACTCCGACATGCTGATGTGGGACGCGTCCGGCACCGCGGAGCAGGCGGCCCGGCAGTTGCTGGCCGTCCTGCACACCATCCCGCAGATCTCGACGCGGCTCGCCGATCTGCCCGCCGAGCACCGGGCGATGATCGCCTTCTGGCTCGGCTTCTGGCGGAACCGCCGCGATCTGCTCACCCGCGGCCGGCTGCGCGCCGGCCGCCCCGACGAGCTCTATCCCTTGACGACCGTCACCGACGCCGAGCGCGCGGTCGCGGTCCTGCACACCGTGAACCACCTGGTCCCGCTCGACCTGAGCGGGCTCCGTGAGGCCGCCGTGGTCAACGCCACCGATTCCGGCCGCGTCGTCCTCGACCTTCGGCACCAAGCCGCCGTGCGCCTGACCGTGTCAGACGCCTGCGGTCGCACCATCCGCGAGGAGCACACACGCCTAGCCCTCGGGCCGAGCTCCATCGCGGTGCCCCCGTCCGGCCTGTGCCTGATCACCGAGATCACAGAGGTCTGACACCAACTCCGTCGCCATGGAGGCCCGAGAGATGACCCACCCGGAAGGCGCCGAGAACCACCCCGCAGTACCCGGTATCCCCGGTATCCCCGGCCCGCTCGAACGCGAGCGGATCACCCGCAAGCAGATCAGCCGCCGTCGCGCGCTGGGCTACGGCGCGGCGGCCGCCGCCGGAACCGCGGCGGTCAACATGCTCGGCAGCCAGAACGCGCAGGCCGACGCGGCGAACGCCGCGGGGAGCGCCGGCGGTTCGGCGGTCCCGGCCAGAGCCGGTGCCCTGACGAACGCGGCCGCCCCGGCGGTCCGGATCCCGTTGGTGGACGTCAACTTCACCGACACCACAGGGCTCTACATCGCCGACGCCGACAGCGGCACGGCGGCGGCGGCACTGGTCGTCACCTTCAACAGCACCGTCGCCATGACCGGCACCATCGCCTGGACCCTGACCCGGCGCGGCACCACGCAGCTCGGTACCGGCAGCTCCGCGTTCAGCGCCCCGGCCGGCTCCCCCGGCGTGGTCACGATCCCGCTGGGCAGTCTGAGCCCGGACCACTACCAGGTGGCGGTCACCGTCACCAAGTCCGACAACACAGTCCTGATAAGCGCCATCCACGGCCTCGGTGTGATCCGGCAGACGGTGGCCGGGGTGCGCCCGAACTCGCCGTTCGGCCTGGGCATCCGGCCCGAGGGCACGTGGGCCACCAGCCGCCAGATCGCCGCGCGCATGGGGGTGAAGTGGACCCGCGGCGTCAACGCCGTCGAGCCCGACACCGTCGCCCCCTCGCCCGGCGTCTTCTGGGACCAGAGCGCGATCGACGCCGCGCGCGCCGAGATCCAGGACTGGCTGGCGCTGGGGATCACGCCGATCGCCGGCATCAACTACAACATGTCCTGGAACGTGGAGCCGCTGCCCAACGGCACGATCCCGCTGCCGTACCAGAACCGGCCCAAGGACATGGTCGCCCACTCGGAGATGGTGTACCACAGCATCGCGCCGTTGCAGGACCTGGTCGAGAACTGGGAGCTGTGGAACGAGCCGTGGGTGCACGGCTGGTCCTGGGCGACCGGCACCGCGCAGGACTACCGCGACATGACCAAGCTGATCTGGGACCTGGTCAAGCCGGACTATCCGAACGTGAACCTGATCGGCGGCGGCTCGGTCACCTACAACCGGGACATCGTCTACGCGATCGGCTCGGACAAGGTCGGCTACATCGACGGTTCGGTCAACCACGCGTACGGCTTCCCGGACTCCACGCAGTACGCGATGACCAAGACCCAGATCAAGCTGGACCGGAAGTACGGCCAGAACCAAGGCCGGGCCGGCCAGTGGCAGACCGAGCTGGGCACCGCCGGAAGCCTTCAGTTCACGGCGTATCCGGCGAACATGCAGCAGTACGGCGTGGCCCGCACCCTGACCCCGAACTACCTGCTGCACATGCTGGCCGGGGCCGAGGAGAACTCGCCGGTCAAGGTGTTCTGGTTCTCGCTGTGCTACGACGCGACCTACTCGGGCGCCGAGTTCAACATGTACGACAACAAGACCAAGAGCCCGAGCGCGCCGATCGTCGCCTACTCGACGATGACCCGGGTGCTGGAGGACTGTCAGCTCCTTGAGGAGCTGTACCCGACGGCGAAGTCCACGTGGGGCTTCCTGTTCAAGCACGCCGACGGCAAGGGCCGGGCGGCGATCTACGCCGATCAGCTCTACGACGGCACGATGGAGCACCAGAGCGCCGGCTACACCGGCACGCTGACGCTGAACAACGCCCGGCACGTCCGCGTCTACGACTACCTCGGCACGCAGTTGGCCGACGGCAGCAAGTCCACGGTCACGCTCCCGCTGAACCCGTGGGAGGTCCTGTACTTCGACACGGATCTGCGGCCGAACGACCTGAAGACGGCGCTGACCGAGGGCGCGGTGTTCACGTACGACGAGCCGGTGAAGGTCACGCCGCTGTCGTTCGTGAAGCCGATCGGGGCCGACAGCACCATCGATCTGCGGGTGGAGAACGTCTCGCCGGGCTTCGTGCACGCCAACGTGACGATGACGCCGCCGGCCGGCTGGACGGTGCCGGGCGCGACCCGGCCGGTGATGCTGGCGCCGGGTGAGAGCCAGATCGTCTCCTGGCCGGCGCAGACCTCCCAGGTGGATCCGAACAACCAGTACCCGATCGCCTACGACGTGACGATCCCGGGCCGGGACGGCTTCCATCTGAAGGGTTCGCAGACCGTCCAGCTGGCCTACGTCCCGAACCGCTCGATCACGGTCGGGGGCAGCGCGAGCCAGTGGAACGGCGTCGTACCGGTCACGATGAGCAGCACGGTGCTGCTGGCCGGCGTGAGCGACACGAAGGACTACACCTTCCAGACCGCCTGGGACAGCACGAGCCTGTACCTGCGCGCGGTCATCGAGGACCAGACTCAGTCCTCGAACTTGGTGTGGGCCTCGGCGCAGGGCCAGTACCTGTTCCCGTTCGCCGCCGACAGCGTCCAGATCGGCTTCAACGTCGTGGCCAACCCCGACGACCTGCTGGCCGGCGACCCGCACTACGACAAGTGTCTGGTCTCCGCCTCACACCTGTTCGTGGCCACCCTGCCCTTCGGCCCCGGCGAGCTGCACCGCCAACTGGCCCCCGGCACGAACTACCAGACGTTCTACCCGACCAACGCGGTACTCCCGACGCCGCTGGGCCAGCTGGACGCGCACGCGACCACCGGCGCCGACGGCCGGGTGGTCCTCACCCGCGACGAGACCAACAAGGCGACGACGTACGAGCTGGCGATCAACTGGAACCAGCTCCCTGATCTGTACGCGGCGCTCAACGCCCTGCCGGCCGGCCAGGTCCACGAGGCCACGATGGCGGTCCAGGTCAACGACCGCGGCACCGGCGCGCACGGCGCGACGTACTGGACGGCGCAGAACGAGGGAACCGCCTCGGGCTGCTACAACTTCGCCCCGTTCTGGGGCACCGGGGCGCAGTTCACCGGCGGCCGGATCGACACCCGTTGGGGGCTCGGCAAGTGACTTCGCACGACGAACTCCGGCCCGCCGAACCGCCTTGGGCGGCGCCCTCCGGCGGGCCGGACTCGGGCACCGACCCAGGCACCACCGCGGACACCGGCTCCGGCGGCGCCTCAGGCGTCCGCATCACCGGCGTCCGCACGATCCTCACCGCGCCGACCGGCACCACGCTGGTCGTGGTGCGGATCGACACGAACCAGCCGGGCCTGTACGGGCTCGGGTGCGCGACCTTCACCCAGCGCGCCAAGGCGGTCGCCACCGCGGTCGACGAATACCTGGCGCCGCAGCTGATCGGCCGCGATCCGGCCGACATCACGGACATCGTCAGTACCCTGCATGTCTCCGGGTACTGGCGCTCCGGTCCCGTTCTGAACAACGCGCTGTCGGGCGTCGACATGGCGTTGTGGGACATCAAGGGGAAGGTCGCCGGGCTCCCGGTGTGGCAGCTGCTCGGTGGCCGCTGCCGCACCGCGGTCCCGCTCTACACCCACGCCGCCGGGGTGGACGCCAAGGCGGTCGCCGAGGAGGTCCAGGAATGGATCGAGGCCGGCTACAAGTACGTGCGCTGTCAGGTCGCCGTCCCTGGGGGCGGTACTTATGGCGCACCGAAGGCGGCGGGCGCCGCCGGAGGTGAGGGCATCCGGCGGGCGCTCGTCGCCGACGCGTGGGATCCCCGCGCGTATCTGCGGACGGTGCGCGGCTTGTTCGAGCACCTGCGCAGCACGGTGGGCTCGGAGGTGGAGCTGATCCACGACGTGCACGAGCGGGTGCATCCCACCGAGGCCGTGCGGCTGGCCAAGGAGTTGGAGCCGTACGACCTGTTCTATCTCGAGGATCCGGTAGCGCCGGAGGACCTCGACTGGCTCCGCGCCATCCGGAACCAGAGCGCGACGCCGATCGCGATCGGCGAGCTGTTCGTCAACCCGGCCGAGTACCGGCCGGTGGTCACCGAGCGCCTGTGCGACTTCATCAGGGTCCACATATCCGCGATCGGCGGCCTGACCCCGGCCTGGCGGCTGGCGAACCTCGCCGAGACCTTCGGGATCCGCACGGCGTGGCACGGCCCCGGCGACGTCTCGCCGATCGGCCACGCCGCGAACCTCGCCCTGGACCTGGCCAGCCCGAACTTCGGGATCCAGGAGCAGCACCTGTTCGCCGACCAGCACCGGGAGGTCTTCCCGGGCTGTCCGGAGATCCGGGACGGCCACCTGTGGCCGTCGTACGCGCCGGGGCTCGGCGTCGACCTCGACGAGGCCCTGGCCGCCAAGTACCCGCCGGCCGCCAAGGCCGAGCCCGGACGTGCCTGGCGCCCGCCGCGCCGGAGTGACGGTGCCCTGCAACGCCCCTAGTTCGTTCGCTCCCACTTGTCAGGAAACGGAGACAGTCGTCATGAGCATCCGCAGATCGGTCGCGATCGGCATCGTGGCCGTCGTGGCCGCGACGAGCGCCGCCGCGTGTTCGTCCAGCAAGTCCTCGGGCTCGGGCTCGGCCGGGCCCAAGGAGACGCTCACCATCGCCGAGTGGACGAACCCCGGCGCGGTGGACTACACCAAGGCGCTCAACGCGCAGTTCGAGAAGGCGCACCCGAACGTCAAGATCAACTTCCAGAACACCTCGACCGCGAACGGCGCCTGGGGCCAGCTGTCCAACAGCCTGTTGCAGTCCAAGTCGGTGGACGTGCTGGCGCAGTTCGCCCCGACGCAGAAGGCGTTCCCGCCGAGCTTCACCAACATCAAGCCCGGGGGACCCGCGGCGCTGATCGAGGCCGGCCAGCTGGTCGACCTGAAGGACCAGCCGTTCATGAAGAACTACGACATGACGGCGCAGCAGTCGGCGATCGGCTACAACGGCGGCGTGTACGGCGTGATGGCCGCCGAGTACGCCGGGGCCGGGGCGATCTGGTACAAGAAGGACCTGCTCGCCAAGTACAACATGACGGTCCCGACCACGTTCTCGGAGTTCCTCGCCGACTGCGCCAAACTCAAGGCGGCCGGCAAGACCCCGATCTTCCTGGCCGGCAAGGTCGGCATGCAGGGCGGCATCTGGCAGGGCATCGAGAACCAGACGCTGATGGCCGGCAAGCAGCCCGCCGACTCCACGCAGGTCTCCTCCGACCGCGCCAACGCGTTCTGGAACGGCACGCAGAACTGGAACAACCAGACGTACAAGGACATCGGCGCGAAGTACCAGCAGGTGATGCAGTACATCGAGCCGGCCGCGGCGGGTGTGGACCAGCAGACCGCGCCGGGGCTATGGGCGGTCAAGACAGACGACTACCCGTTCCTGCTGGACGGTTCGTGGGACTCCTCGACCATCTTGAAGGCCAACCCGAAGCTGAACGTCGGCCTGTTCGTGATGCCGGGCACCGACAACGCCGCGGACAACCGGGTGCCGGTCAAGCCGGACCTGACCTGGGTGGTGCCGACCTCGGCCCCGCACAAGGACCTGGCGATGCAGTGGCTGACGATGTTCTCGGACCCGGCCAACTACCAGAACTGGCTCAAGGCCACCGGTTCGATGTCCACCGAGCCCGCGGTCAGCAACTCCGGCACGTCGTGGATGGACTGGCTGAACCAGCACACGTCGGACTCGTTCGTGCAGCTGACCACGCCGTGGATCCCGCAGGGGGCGTCCAACGACGCCGCGGGGCCGGACTACTACAAGCTGGCGCCGATCGGCTCGGACAGCCTGGACACCATCTTGAACCGCTCCGCGTCCGCCTATACGAAGTCGATCGGTAAGTAAGACCCCTCCCTTAGGCCCGGCGCGACGACGCCCGGTTCCCGGCCCCGTGAAGCGGGCCGGGGCCGGGCCCGCGGGGCCGCACAAGCACCGTTGAGAGGAGGCGGCGTGTCACGCTGTCCCTTCGGAACCTCACGCACCAGACGGTTCATCCCCTGGGCCAGCATCTCGATCCCCGGGATCGGGTGGCTGTTGTTCGGCCTCTACCCGTCGCTGGCGACCATCGTGTACTCGTTCACGCAGTACTCGGGGCTGCCCGGCACGCCGGTGAACTTCTGCGGGTTCTGCAACTACACCAACGGCTTCACCGCCCTGTGGGGTGAGTTGTGGCCGGCCATCAAGACCACGCTGATCTACGTGGCCGGCGTCACCATCTTGCAGAACGCCATCGGCCTGGGCCTGGCCATGCTGATGAACCGCCCGGGCCGCTCCTACACCTTCTACCGCGCGCTGATCTTCATGCCGCAGATCTTCTCGGTCGCGGTCGTGGGCACCACCTTCGCGCTCATCCTGGACCCGATCACCGGCCCGGCCGAGACCGCCTGGCACGGCATCTTCCACAGCACCTCGGCCTTCCTCGGCGACAACACCCTGGCCCTGCCGCTGGTGATGGCGGTGAACATCTGGATGTTCTCCGGCTACTCGATGCTGATCTACATCGCCGGCCTGCGGAACATCCCGAAGCCGGTCTACGAGGCCGCGGCCCTGGACGGCGCCGGCAAGTGGCGCGTCTTCCGGCACGTCACCTGGCCGCTGCTGGCCCCGGCCACCACCGTCAACGTCTTCCTCACCGCGATGGGCACGCTCGGCGAGTACGCGCTGATCCTGGTCCTGACCGGCGGCAACTTCGGCACCAAGACCCTGGGGCTCTACATGTACGACTCGGCCTTCGGCAGCGACGCGCAGCTGGGATACGGCTCGATGCTGGCGATCCTGCAGTTCGGCCTGACGCTGGTGATCGGTGGCGGGTTGTTGTGGGCGCTGCGCCGCAGGGAGATCCAGCTGTGAGCGACGCGACGACGATTACAGCACTCGCGAATCAGGGTCCGCACACACCGGCGCAGAGCCCCCGCCGCCAGCTCAAGCAGCCCTCGCGGGTCGCGCGGCTGGCCCGGGTCAGCGGCCGGCAGCTGGTGTGCTTCGTGATCGCGGCGTTCGTGTTCGCGGCGCCGCTGGTGTACCTGTTCCTCCAGTCGTTCAAGACGTTCACCGGCTTCCTGCAGGATCCGACTGGTAGTCCGCATCCGTGGACGAAGCAGAACTTCAGCGACGCCTGGGGCGCCGGGGACTTCGGGCGCGAGATGATCAACAGTCTGATCTACGCGGTCATCCCGGTGACGATCACGCTGACCTTGGGCGTGTTCCTGGCGTTCCCGATCTCGCGCGGCTGGTTCCGGCACTCCAACGTCCTGTACAGCTTCTTCATCTTCTCCGGGTTCCTGCCCGGCGGGCTGATCCCGCTGTTCATCGAGGCGCGGGCGCTGCACCTGTACAACTCGATGCCCGGCTACCTGCTGATGGTCAGCTTGTCCGGGGCCGGGTTCTTCTTCTTCGTCGGGTACATCAAGGGCATCCCGAAGGAGATCGACGAGGCGGCGGCGCTGGACGGCTGCGGCTACATCCGGTTCATCTTCCGGATCGTCATCCCGCAGATGAAGCCGGCGCTGGCGACGTTCGCCATCTTCGGCTTCGTCGGATCCTGGAACAACCTGATCCTGCCGCTGGTGATGCTCTCCGACAAGTCGCTGTGGCCGGTGACCCGCGGGCTGTACTCGTTCTTCGGCGAGAACACCCAGAACTGGCCGCTGATCGCCGCCGGGACGTTCATCGTGGCCGCGCCGATCCTGCTGCTGTTCATCCTCTTGCAGCGCTTCCTCGTCGAGGGCGTGGCCGGCGGCGCGGCGTTCGGCACGCAGGGAGTGACGAAGGCCGCGACCGACCAGGGAGACGCGGAGTGAGCACCACCGGGTTCCAGTCACAGATACAGACCCCGACCAGGGTCTGGGGCGCGCGGGACGAGCACATCGAGTTCGTCCTGCGCGACCTGATCGACCACCCGGAGTTCGCCTGGCCCCGGACGCTCCTGAGCTACCCGGTGCGCTGGGAGACACCGTCGGTGCGGGCCAGGGACCTGCGGCTGACGGACGAGAACGGCGAGCCGGTCCCGTTCCAGCTGTCGCAGAGTACGAAATCGACCACGTTCCTGACGACCGCGACGGTCCACTTCTTCGCCGAGCTCGGTCCGGGGCAGACCCGCCGGTTCACGCTGTCCACCCGGCCCGAGCTGCCGCTCGCGGAAGTGCCGCTCCCGGTGTCGGTGACGAAGACCGACGACGGGATCGTGCTGGACAGCGGGGTCCTCAAGGTCCGGCTGCCCGGCACGCAGATCCCGTTCGCCGGCGACGGCCCGGTGTCGGGCCCGATCACGCACTTCGACCGCGGCTCCGGCTGGATCGGGACCTCGACGCTGTCCGGCACCGTCAAAAGCCTGAAGTGCCGGGTCCTGGAAGCGGGCCCCTTGTTCGCATCCTGCGAAGTCAGCTACAGCTTCACCGACGGCACCCACTACACCGCGGTGGTCCGCGCCCTGTCCGGCTGCGACTTCGTCGAGCTGTCGGAAGCGATGTCGGAGGGCCTGGACGCCCGCTGGGATCTGGCCTGGACCAGCCTGTCCCCCACCCACCGCTTCTCCTCGTCCTGGCCGCACGAGCAGGCGCATGTCTGGCGTGCCATCGACGACCCGATCGTCCTGGGCGGCGGCGGCGAGGACCCGAACTTCTCCGGTCCCGGCGGCACCGAGGACCCGAGCGTGGACATGATGTTCACCGTCGGCCCCTACGCCCCGAGCTTCGCCTGGGACATCCGGCCGCACGCGGCGTTCTGGGATGAACAGTCGGGTGACGCGTGCGGCGTCTTCATCCGCGACCACGCGCAGTGGGACGACCACCTCTACGCGCTGTGGGCCTCCTCGCACCAGCTCCAGCTGCACTTCCGGCACAGCGACGGCGTCCTGCACTGGACCTGGCCGCTGCGCCCCGGCACCCGCGCCACCGGCATCGCCTTCTACAGCCACGAACGCGACCTGGAAGCCTTGCGCCGTCAGGAAAGCGGCATCGACGCTCACTATCAGTCCACGTATGCCCGCGACCTGCACCACTGGCAGGGCACGCTCAGCCTGGACCGGGTCAAGGACTGGCGGCTGGAGTACAACGGCACCCGGCCCGACCCGGTGGCCACCGAGGGCGAGTTCGCCACCGCCGACGACTTCCTGAAGGCGTTCTTCGAGGGCGACGAGGGCCCGCGGCTGATCGCCCGCGGCGTCAACGAGGTCGGCGGCTATCTCAATATCCTGCAACGGCCGCTCTACGACCGCTTCCTGGACGGCTACGACCGGCACCGCGAATCGCTGTCCGGCGAAGACCGCCGCCGCGTCGAAGCGCTGCTGATGCTGTGCGCGTACGTCTCGGCCAACGAAGAGATGACGCCGCTGCTGCGCATGTTCGGCGGCCACCCGAACTTCAACGCCGACGGCGTCGCCGCCCTCGGCGCCCTGGCCTGGGCCTTCCCCGACCACCCGGACGCCCCCGGATGGAAGGACCGGTTCGAGAAGGTCGCCGAACTGCTGGGGCAGACGTTCACCCGGCCGGCCCTGAGCGGCTACGAGGCCGCCGGCGGCCGCTGGACCGAGAGTATCGCCACCTACACCTGGGCCTTCCTGCGCCCGATCACCCTCGGCAACGCGCTGGCCCGGCGCTCCGACGGCCGCAACCGGCTGACCACACCGGAATTCGCTGCGCTCGGCCACTGGCTGGTCGACGCGCTCACCACGCCGATCGCCACGCCTGAGGGCCCACTGCGCATGCACCCCGCGCAGGGTGCGCACGCGTTCTGGCCCCGGCGCTCCCCGATCGACCTGCGTCGCCTCGCCGACGCGCTGCGCAACTACGAACCACTGCTCGCCGAGCACCTGATCTGGGGCAGCGACGAGGACGCCAAGGGCCTGGACGTCCGGCCCGGCATGCCGGATCCATGGCGGCCGTTGGTCGAGACAGTCGGGAATTCCGGTACGAATCCCCGGCTTCGCAGCTCCAAGTACACCGGCTACGGCATCACCCTGCGCGCCGACTTCTCGCAGGACTCTGAGGTGGCCGTCTTCCTCGAACAGGTCGACCACGGCCCGAACTACCGCTGGGGTATCGCCGACGACAACGGTTCCGGCCACATCTACTACTACGCCGAAGGCCGCGCCTGGAGCGGCCACGGCCCGGAGGACGCCGGCGACCGCCGCGTGCCGGACGCCACGTTCACCACCGCCTGCGGGGTGTGGAAGGACGGCGCGTTCCGGGCGATCGGGCAGAACGTGCTGGAGCGCCCGTTCTACGACCTGGGCTGGGCCCAGTACGCGGAGATCGTGCCGCATCCGGACGGCCCGGTTGCCCAGGAGTACAGGAGTCGCAGTGTCCTGCTGATGGGCTCGGACTACATCGCGGTCCACGACGCCTTCGCCCCCAAGCAGCGCGTGGTGTGGACCTGGTCCACACTGGCCGCCGCGACCGGCCACGACGCGAACAGCTTCGCCGAGCTGCCGGACCGGATGCCGGCCGTCCACATGCTCAGCGACGTGCCGTTCGTGGACGAGATCCGCACCTCCACCTCGCAGATCCGGCGTTGGGAGGGGACGGACACCGACGTGCTGGCGGTGGTCAGCCACCGCGGCGACCTGGCGGCCGACGCCCGGCCCTGGGGCGGCCGGATCCGCGGCCCGCACGGCGTGGACCACGTGTTCGGCGCCGGCGAGATCGACTACGCCGCCGACGGCCTGCGCTTCACCGGCACCGTCGGCGCGATCCGGGTCGGCGACGACGGCCACACCCGGCTGGCCCTGTTCCACGGCAGCGCGATCGGCGCCGGCGACGTGCTGCTCAGCACCGACGACCCGGAGCTGGGCATCAGCCTGGAGTTCGCGGACCCCGCACACATCACAGGGGTCTTCTTCACCCGCACCGAGACCACCGCGAAGCTGTGGATCGGCACCGGGCTCGGCACCGGATCGCTGTTCTTGGACGGCGTTGCGCCGATGATGACCAGGATCGGCGACACCGAGCTGCTGATCTCGCTCCCGGCCGGACGGCACGTCCTGGAGTTCACCGCCGGCCTACCGCGTCCGCTCCCGCCGCGCGTGCTGCGCACCGCGAACAGCAGCAGGAGCGCCATCGTCGAGTTCGAACACGTGTCGGCGGCCGAGTCGTACGAGATCCAGCTGTCGAAGGACGGCGGAAACCGTTGGGAGACCGCCGGTTCGGCCCGTCAGAGCCCCTTCACCCTGCACCGCCTCACTAACGGCACCAAGTACCACGTGCGCGTGGTGGCTGGTAACGGCGACCAGATCAGCGAGCCCGGCCCCGACTACCCATGCTACGTCGACAACCAGCGCCCGCCGGCCCCGGACGGCCTGCGCCTGCGCCTCGGCGCCGGGCACGTGGACGCCACCTGGGGTGAAGTCCTTGGTGCTTCGCGCTATCGCCTCTATCGTCGGTTGAAGGGCGATCTTGGCTATCGGGAGGTCTTCTCAGGGCTGGCATTCGAATTCCGGGACACCGAGCCGGACACGGACCGCGTCTACGAGTACGCCGTCGCCGCCGAGAACGGCAACGGCATCGGTCCGGAGTCCACGCCGATCGACACCGACGCCACCAGCTGGCGGTTCTGGGAACCGCCGGTCCGTGCCGGCGGACAAGGTTCCGGCTTCCGGCGTCAGCACACTTATAACCAGCCTCCTTACACGCCGAATCCGATCGCCCCCGAAACCTATGGGGAGGCATCATGCGCGAACGGATCCTGATCACCGGCGCGGCCGGGCGCATCGGCAGTGCGCTGCGTCCGCTGATGACCGGGCCGGACCGGGTACTGCGGCTGCTGGACATCAACCCGGTGGACCCCGGCGAGGACGGCGCGGAGATCGTGACCGCGTCGTTCGCCGACCCGGGCGCGATCAAAGAGGCCTGCGACGGTGTGGACGCCGTGGTGCACCTCGGCGGGCAGCCCGGGGAAGGGCCGTGGGAGCACTTGGCCGAGGTGAACGTCGAGGGCACCCGCCAAGTGCTGGAAGCCGCGGTCCGGCAGGGGGTGCCGCGGATCGTGCTGGCCTCCAGCATCCACGCGGCCGGCTTCTGGACCCGGGACGACGTCGGGCCGGACGGGTTCCTGCCGGCCGACGTACCCCCGCGCCCGGACACGTTCTACGGCGTCAGCAAGGCCGCGGTCGAGGCGCTGGGCAGCCTGTACCACTCGCGGTTCGGCATAGATGTCAGCTGTCTGCGATTGGGCGCGTACCGGGCCGCGCCGCACTCGGTCGTCGACCTCACCGTGTGGATCTCGCACGAGGACGGCGCGCGCCTGGTCGAGGCGTGCCTGGCCGTGCCGCCGCCGGCCGGGTTCCGGGTGCTGTGGGGCGTCTCGGCCAACGCCCGGCGCTGGTTCTCGCTGGCCGAGGGCGAGGCGATCGGCTACCGGCCCCGGGACGACGCCGAGCGCTTCGCGGCCGGCATCCCCGGGATCCGGGACTTCGACTGGTCCGCTGCGGCTCTGCACCGGGTCGGCGGCGGTTTCTGCGCAATGCCGCTGGGTTGATCCGGACACCCGGCGGCACCTGATGCCCCTCGGCGGTCGCCGCAGGGGCCCTGGAAAGGACGAAGGACTGTGAAAGAGCACGCGGGGCGGGTCGCCCTGGTCACCGGCGGGGCGAGCGGGATCGGCCGGGCCACGGCCGAACTGCTCGCCGCCGCCGGGGCCGCGGTGGCCGTCAACGGGCTGCACGAAGGGGACGCCTCGGAGGCCGTCGAGGCGATCGCCGCGGCCGGCGGGCAGGCGATCCCGGTGATCGCAGACGTCTGCGACGCCTCGGCGGTCGGTGCGGCCGTGGAGGCCACCGTCGCCGCCTTCGGCAAGCTGGACGTGCTGGTCACCTCGGCGGGCATCCAACGGTACGGGACCGTGGCCGACACCGAGGAGAAGACCTGGGACGAGGTGTTCGCGGTCAACGTCAAGGGGGTGTTCCTGGCCGCCCGCGCCGCGCTGCCGCACCTGCGCCGCTCCGGCTCGGGGGCGATCGTGGTGGTGTCCTCGGTGCAGGCGGTGGCGACCCAGGCGAACGTCGCGGCGTACACGGCGGGCAAGGGCGCGTTGGGGGCGCTGGTGCGGGCGATGGCGGTCGACGAGGCGCCGTACGGGGTCCGGGTGAACGCGGTGTGCCCGGGCTCCGTGGACACCCCGATGCTGCGGCACTCGGCCCGGCTGTTCAGCGACGGCACCCCGGAGGGTGTCAATGCCCTGCTGGAGCAGTGGGGCCGCGCGCACCCGCTGGGCCGGATAGCGCAACCGCCGGAGGTCGCCGAGGTGGTCACGTTCCTGGCCAGCCCGCGCGCCGGCTTCGTGACCGGCGCGGACCTGCGGGTGGACGGCGGCCTGCTGGCCTCGCTCGCGGTCGCGCTGCCGGACGACGGGGTGTGAACCGATGCGCGTGGCACTGGGGCACGTCGACGAGTACGACGAGCGGACGGCGGCGTTCGCGCAGCAGTTAGGCCTGGCGGGCGTGCAGCTCCATACCCCGGCCAACCTGGCCGGCGCCGACGGGTTCTGGTCGGAGGCCGAACTCAAGGCCCTGCGAGAGCGGATCGAGGGCGACGGCCTGCGGCTGGAAGGGCTGGAGAACGTCCCGGCCGCCCACTTCGCGCTGATCCAGCGTGGGGTGCCGGGCCGGGACGAACAGATCGAGAACTACCAGCGCACCGTCCGCAACCTGGCCGCCGCCGGCATCCCGATCCTGGGGCACCACTGGATGCCGACCTACGTGTGGCGGACGTCTATGGACGCGCCGGGACGCGGCGGCGCGCACGTGTCGTCGTTCCACCTGCCCGACACGGCCGCCGGCAACGCGCTGGCGGCGTACAAGCTGACGCCGGACGATCCGATCGACCCGCCGCTGACCGCCGAGGACATGTGGAGCAACTACCAGTATTTCCTCGACGCGGTGTTGCCGGTCGCCGAGGAGGTCGGGGTGCGACTGAGTCTGCACCCTGATGACCCGCCGGTCGCCGAACCGCTGGGCGGCGCCGCTCGGATCTTCACCTCACCGGCGGCGCTGGTGCAGGCGCGGGACCGGGCCCACGGCAGCCGGGCGTGGGGGCTGACGCTGTGCACCGGGAGCGTGTCGGCGATGGCCGGGGCGGCGAACGTCACGGAGGTCATCGACCTGCTCGGGCCCGGCGGCCACATCGCCTACGTGCACTTCCGCGACGTCCGCGGCACGGTGCCGACGTTCAGCGAGTGCTTCCTCGGCGAGGGCAACTTCCACCCGCCGAGCATCCTGCGCCGGCTGCACCGGGTCGGGTTCGACGGGTTCGTGATCGACGACCACGTCCCGGCGATGGTGGGGGACGTGGCCACGTGGGGCGACACGTCGTCCGAGGCCTATTGCAGCCGGGGGCGTGCGCACGAGCTGGGGTACATCTCAGGGATCGTGGACGCGCTCGGCATCGGGAGCTGACGGTCCCTCACCTACTTCTAGGCGTCGCGGTAGCCGTCCGGTGCGGGGCTCTCAACAGGAAAGCCGAGCTCTTGTCCGGCACGGAAGGCCGCCTCAGCCTGCGCCACGCCGTGTTCGCCCCAGCCGAGGAGTTCGGGGGCGCGTTCCAGACTCACCAGGTAGCGGCGGTTGACGCGGCCGTCGGCGGTGTCGGGGTCCGGGCCGATGGGGTCGTAGCCGATGATCGGGGCGGCGTAGCGGAGTTGGGCGTACGGCCCGGGGCGGTGCGGATCCTCGGTGATCTCCTGGTAGCCCAGGTAGAGAGCGCGGGTCGTGTCGAGGTGGATCTGCGACTCCTCCAGCGCCTCGCGCGCGGCGGTCTTCAGCGGGTCGCCGTCGTCCTCCGGCTCGGGGCGGCCGCCGGGGAGGTTGTAGCGGCGGCGGCCGGGCTCCAGGTCCACGCCGCGGTCCTGGATCAGAACCCTGCCGTCGTCGGGGTCGAGGGCCCAGGTGTAGACCTGCGTCACCGGCATGCCGGGCGGGGGCGGTGCCTCGTGCCAGCTGATGTGCGGCATCTCGGGGTCCATGGGCGGCTCCGTTCCTCGACTCGACGGTCCGATTCTGGCCGATGGTCCGCCATCGTCCGCGCGATTTCTGCCAAGCTCGGCTCATGGCGATCGACTCCGGCCCGCGCACCGCGACCGCTGCGCGGGCTTCGCGTGCGTGGCGGGCGTCGGCGGCGTCGGTGGCGCGCGCCGTGCGCGACTACCCGCGCCGGAACCCGCTGACGTTCGCCTACCTGCTGGTCATCCTGGCCGGATTGCTGGTCATGACGAAGGTCCTGTCCGGGCCCGCCGCCGACCACTTCAAGATCGCGATCAGCACCGACCCGCACAACATGGCGCACGCGCCGCTCACAGTATTGCTGGCCAGTCCGGTGTTCGCCGCCACCGACAGCGGCGTGTTCTCGCACCTGCTGATCATCGGCGGCGGCGTGGGCGTCTGCATGGCCGCACTTGAGCGCCGGATCGGGGCCCTGCGTACCGTGGCCCTCTTCCTCCTCGCCAACAGCATCGCCACCGCGGTCGCGACCAGCGTCGCCGCCGCCGCGATCCACTCCGGGCGCTATCCGGCGAAGTGGTGGGACGGGTACGACTACGGGATCAGCTATGGCGTGTTGGCGATCGCGGCCAGTGTGACGCCGTTGGTGACGCCGTTGGTGGCGCGCGCCGTGGCGTCGTTGTCGTCGTTGCGGCCGCTGCGGTCGTGGTCGTCGTTGCGGTCGTGGTCGTGGTCGTCGTTGTCGTGGTCGTCGTTGTCGTGGTCGTCGTTGTCGTGGTCGTTGCCGTCGCGCATCGTTCGGCTGCTCTGGATCGCGGGCGTGTTCGCGTACCCGTTCGTCAGCGCGCAGTGGTTCGGGCTGCTGCCGAACTTCGCGACGATCGGCCACGAGACCGCGGCTGCGTTCGGGCTGGCCGCGGGGTACTACCTGCTGCGAGGTGACGCGACCGACCGCGCGGTCGAACCCGATCCAGAGCGGTGACCGGGCTCGACCGCACCGTCCATCAGGGCACGAACGCCCCCGGGAATTGTGCCTTCGGCGCCCACGTCATGGGCCACGTCGCGCAATTTCCGTTCCGGTCGGACGGCAAGGTGAACCTCGCCTCCTGCAACACCTTCAGCTCCGGGGACAGCACCCGGTACAGCGGGCTGTGGCCTGGCGCTTTCTGCGACGCGGTGGACTGCGACTCGTCGGTCGCGGTGACGATCTGGTGGTCGCCGGTCCAGCCGTTGTAGTAGTTCCGGGAGGCGTCGTCCATGGTGCCGATGCGCTTACCGCCGGCGTTGAGGTCGAAGGTCGCGACTTGCCCGTTGTCGGACTCCGCGAGGTAGCGGCCGTCGGGAGAGATCGCGGCCACCTCGGATGGTTCCGACTGATTCAGGATCGTCGCGGGCAGGCCGTCCTTGAATGTCAGGGTCCGGACAGTGGCACCCTGCGCGTTCAGGAAGACCATCTCCTTGCCGTCGCTGCGCAGCAGCGGGAACAGGACACTGTCATGGTCGCCCTGCCACTGCTGCACCGACCACTGACCGCTCGCCGCCATCGCGAGCACCTGGTGCGGGATGAGGACCGAGGCCAGAAGGCGGCCCGATGCCGGGTCGTAGAAGTCGGCCGTCTTGTTCTTGACCACGATGGTCTCGGTCTTCCCCACCGAGTCCCAGGCGAGCTGGGTGACCACCTCCTTGCCGTCGGCGGTCCATTGCATGCCGACGGGGTCCGTGATCAGGTGCCTCGTCAGGTTCCCGGCCACCGCGTCCGACCAGTCCGCGACAGCCCACGACTGTGCCCACTGCGGCAGGCCCTGTTGTACCAGCGCCTGCTTCCCGTTCGGGGACGCCTGGAAGGAGGTCGACACGTCACCGAGAACGCCCTGATACTGCTGCGTCGCCGGGTTCCAGACGTACGACAGGGCCAGCTTCGGTCCGCGCCCGTCGATGCACTCCGCCGCGAACTCCGTCAGCGCCGACTGACCCACCGGATCCGCGGACGTGTTGGGCACCACGACCGTCGATACCGTCGACCCGCCGCCGGAACCGCCGCCGAGCGCCGCCACGCCGACCGCCGCGGCGACCACGAAGGCCGAGCCGACGGCGATCCCCGGCACCAGCTTTCCGCGCTTGCCCACCATCGCCCGCCGCCAGTACGAACCGGTGCCGGCCTCGGCCAGGGCCCGGTCCGACAGCCCCAGCGTGAACGCGTCCGCCTCCGGGTCCTCGACGACCTCGGCCAACGCCTCCCGCAAGTCCTGTTCCGTCACCATGCCGTCTCCTCCTCCTTCAAGTCGTTGCCCACGCTCACCCGCAACGCCCTCAGCGCCTTGAAGCGCTGGCTGCGCACCGTGCCGGTGGAGATCCCCAGCACCTCGGCGATGTCCTCGTCCGTCCGATCCTCGAAATACCGCAGCACGACCACGGCACGCTGCCCCGGCGGCAGCTTGCGCAGGGCCGCGATCACGTCCTGCCGCGAGGCGACCAGATCGGCCGGGTCCGACAGTTCCGCGGGTGTGTCCGGCACCGTCGCCGTGGTCCGTTCGCGCCGCCACGACAGCCGCCGCGTGCGGTCCACGTGCGCGTGGTAGATCGCCTTGCGCGCGTAGGCCTCGGCGCGCCCCGGCTCGGCCAGCTGGCCCCACCTGCGCGCCAGTCCCGCCAGCGCGCTCTGCACCAGATCGCGGCTGTGTTCCCAATCGCCGGTCAGCAGATAGGCGGTCTGTAGCAACGCTTTCGACCGGGCGCCGACGAACTCCCGGAACCGCCGCTCATCTTCGATGTCCATTGCCCTCCTCGCCCTACTACACGAGGCAGGGCCCCGAAATCACTGCCGCCGGCGGGAACACTTGCCGAACCGCACCCCGACCCCGACCCCGCGTTCACCACCACCATGTGGGTGACTCGGCTCGCACCTGTCAGTGCGGTGGCGGACCATTTCCTCATGCGCTTGCTCGATCTGGCCACCACCTCCACGGCGGTCGCCGAGACCTCGGCCCGCTCGGCCAAGATCGCCCTGCTGGCCGAACGGCTGCGGACGGCCGCGCCCGCGGAGATCTCGGTCGCCGTCCACTACCTGTCCGGGGAACTGCCGCAGCGGCAGATCGGCGTCGGCTGGGCCACCCTGCGCGACCTCCCCGCCCCGGCCGCCGGGGCCGGCGGGTTGGAGGTCGCCGAGCTGGAGGTCGCCGAGGTCGACCGGATCCTCGGCGAGATCGGCACGACCTCCGGTGCCGGATCGCAGGCCCGCCGCCGCGAGCTGCTGACCGCGCTGTTCGCCCGCGCCACCGCCGAGGAACAAGCCTTCCTGCACCGGCTCCTGACCGGCGAGCTGCGCCAGGGCGCGCTGGACGGCGTCATGGCCGACGCGGTCGCCAAGGCGGCGCAGGTCCCGGCCGCCGAGGTGCGCCGCGCGGCCATGTTCGGCGGCGATCTGGCGGCGGCCGCCCAGACCGCGCTGAGCGACGGTGTCCCCGGGCTGCGCCGGATCGGCCTGGTCCTCGGGCGCCCGATCCAGCCGATGCTGGCCGGGACGGCCGAGAACGTCACCGCGGCGCTGGAGAAGGCATCCCCGGCGGCGCTGGAGTGGAAGCTCGACGGAATCAGGGTCCAGATCCACCGCGACGGCGACCGGGTCCAGGTCTTCACCCGCAGTCTGGACGACATCACCGACCGGCTGCCGGAAGCCGTCGCGCTGGCGCGGGCGCTCCCGGTGACGTCCGCGGTGCTGGACGGCGAGGCGCTGGCCCTGGCCGCCGACGGCCGACCGCGCCCCTTCCAGGAGACCGCGAGCCGCACCGGGAGCCGTCGCGACGTCACCAAACTCCGCGAGCAGATCCCGCTGACCGTCTTCCTCTTCGACCTCCTGCACCTCGACGGCCGCGACCTGATCGACCTGCCCTCCCAGGAACGCTCCGCCCTGCTCGCCTCGATCGCGCCGCCCGCGGCGCTGGCCCCGCGCCTGGTCACCGACGACCCCGAGGCCGCGGAGGCGTTCACGAACGACGCGCTCGACCGCGGCCACGAAGGCGTCGTCGTGAAGTCCCTCGCCGCCCCCTACACCGCCGGCCGCCGCGGCTCGGCCTGGCTGAAGGTCAAGCCGGTGCACACCCTGGATCTGGTGGTGATCGCCGCCGAGTGGGGCCACGGCCGGCGCAGCGGCCGGCTGAGCAACCTGCACCTGGCCGCGCGCGACCCCGAGAGCGGCGGATTCGTCATGTTGGGCAAGACTTTCAAGGGCATGACCGACGAGCTGCTGGCCTGGCAGACCGAGCGGTTGCGGGCGTTGCAGACGTCCGCGGACGACTGGACGGTGCGCGTACGGCCGGAGCTGGTGGTCGAGGTGGCGTTCGACGGCGTCCAGCGCAGTTCGCGCTACCCGGGTGGGGTGACGCTGCGGTTCGCACGGATCATCCGGTATCGCGACGACAAGCGGGCTCAGGATGCTGACACGATCGACGCGGTGCGGCAGTTCGTCCAGGGCTGAGGCGGGCATGGCTTTCCAACCATCACGATCCATGATGGATGCGAGAGCGGACTGCTCATTGGTCGCCGCGATCTATTGCGCTGAACTGGAGCTGTGCCGGCGGGGAAGCACCGGCGGCCAGTCGGATCTAGGAGAGACAGCGCGATGAACACGACCACGGACACCACACCGATCGCTACCACAGCTGCCATGGGTGCCACGGGTGCTACAGGTGCCACGACGGCCACCACGCCGCGGCTGCTCGTCCTCCGCTACTTCGCGGCCCTCGCCGACGGCGACCAGGAAACGATCCGCGACTGCTGGGCCGAGGACGGCTCCGTCTGGTACGGCGGCGACCTCCCGATCTCCGGCACCTGGCAGGGCCGCGACCAGGTCATCGACGGCTTCCTGCGCACCGCCTTCGCGCACTTCGACCCCGCCCACGAGGTCGGTCTGCAAGTCACCAACGTCTTCGACCAGGGCGAGCAGGTGCTGATCGAATGGCGCTCCTGGGGCGTCGGCAAGACCGGCCGCTCCTACGACCAGCGCAACATCGCCGTGTTCATCGTCCGCGACGAGAAGATCGTGACGATGCGGGAATACGCCGACACCCAGCACTGGGAGCGTGCGCTGGTCGCGTGACCAGGCACGCTCCCCGATGCCTCACGACATCAGCATGCTTGGATGTAGTAGACCGGATTGAAGTCGTAGTTCGTGTTTCTGTCACCTGGTGCGGATGCGGTGATGACGTTGTGGTTCTGGTCCTTGGTGTCGGCGTCGGTCCCACCGGAGTTGTCGTTGATATAGGACCCGGCCGCGACCCAGTTCTGTAGAGCCCAGTCACCGCCGTTGTACTGGCAGTGATAGAAGGAGAACACGGTGCCGGTGTAGTTCGGGCCGGTGTAGATGCAGAAGTGGCCGCTGTAGCAGTCCGAACCGTTGCCGGCCGCGGCACCGGAGCAGTCGGCGTTGGACGACGTGGCGCACTGGCCCATGCCGGTGACCGACGGGCCGCTGCCGCCACCGCCGCCGGTCCACAGGTAGGTCACGGTGACGTAGCCGTTGTCGTTCAGGCCGATGTTGTAGAAGGTGCCGTCGGCGAGGTCGATGCCCGCGGGGTTGGAGACGCTGCGGCCGAACTCGTCGTGGCCGCCGTTGTAGCCGCTCTGGTACGCGGCCTGTGCCTCCGGCTCGCCCTGCGGCAGGTCGGTGAACTCGGCCCGGCTGGCGTCCCAGTAGTCGTCGTGCGTGTTCCACGGGCCGACGTCCCAGACCGGCGCCGTCTCACAGGCACTCGGGCCGCAGACCTGGACCGAGTAGTCGCCACTGCCGTTCGGCGACAGCGCGGTGCCCGAGGGCAGCGCCACGAAGTGGTCGTTGGGCTGGATCACGTGACCGTTCGCGGTCGTGCCGCCGACCAGGCCTTCCCGGGTGGCGTAGACCTGGTAGGACTCTGATGCCGGGGCGAGTTGCGGCACGGCACCGGCGACGTCGGTGGCGTCCAGAGTCAGCTTACTGATACCCGGTACAGCTCCCTGCGCGCCGTTGCGCAACGTTATGCGCGCCTGCACCTTGGTCACCGACTCCGGCAGCCGGGTCGCCCCGGTCGCCCGCGCGGACGTCCACTGCGTCCACTTCCCGTTCAGCCCGAGGCCGCGGACGTCCACCTGCGCCTCGGAGCCGGCCGGCCGGTTCGCGGTCAGCGTCACCACGACCTGGTTCGCCGGGGCGGCGAGGCTGTGCGCGGGCAGGACGTCCTGGCCGTAGCCGCGGGTGTCCTGCGCCGACGCCGCGTGCACCCGGCCGTCCTTGACCGTCAGTGCCGCGCCGGTCCAGGCGACGTTGAAGTCGGAGGACTGCACCTGGGACAGGTTCTCGGTCCAGCGGGAGCCGGTCGCCGCGGCCTGCGCCGACCCGGCCATCGCACCGGTGGTGGCGGCCGCCGCCGCGAGCACGGCCACCGCCGCCACGGTCGCCCGCATCCGGCGCCGGGGTCTGCTGTACAGGAGGAGGGACATGGTCTTTCCCTTCGTGAGGTCGTGGTGCGTGTGGGGTGGGTGAGGTCACTCCAAGAGTTGTGAGATGACTGACACCGTCAGTAGTGTCGCAGGCGGGCGGCATAATCACAGCACACTGATTGCACAGTCGGACGTGCGTGTCATAGGCAGTGACTGCCGTGGATCCGGGGTATTAGGCCGCGGTCGGCGCGATCCGCCGCACCAACTCCGCCACCAGCGCGGTGCCGTTCTTGACGGCCACCATCGGGAACTCGACCCGCAATGCCCCACCGGAGCGCAGCCCGATCGCCACCTGCACCGTGTTCATCCCCGCGACCCGCACTTCCACGGGCTCTGACACGCCACTCACCTCGCCCAGCGGGATGTCCATCGCCGCCGCCTTCGGCTTGGCACTGAACAACCCCATCGCGGCCTTCGAGAACACCAGCAGCCGCCCGCTCGTCAACACCAGCAACCCGTTCTTCGGCAACTGCCCGTCAGCCCACGTCGCCCGACCGACGGGCACCTCCCGCCCGGCGTTCAGATCGTTGGCCACACCACGACCCACCCTGCTCCCGATCACCGGCAGCATCTCCGACACCTGACCGCCCCCGCCGAGCGCACCCGCAGCCACGCCCCCGGCCACACTCCCGACCGCACCGCCGACACTCCGATTCAGCGTGTCCTGCGACTGCCCGGCGGGCTGAATTGACACCGCGGCCAGCACCTGCTCGTCCAAACCCCGCTCGGCGAGGTAGTGGCGAGTGCGCTTCGCGTAGAACTCCTTGGCGGGTATGGCCACGCTGTCCTGAGTCATGGGCACATGAAATCACAAGGGGACTATTCCGCCTCAGACCAATCAAGCCCCGCGACCGCTTCATCGAACTCTGTGATCGTCCGCTCCACATCGAACCCCGCGACGGCCTGCACACTCAGGTCGATCGACAGCCAGCGGTGGTCGTCCGGCACCGCCAACACGTATTCGATGCGCTTGCGAGTCGATGACTCGGGCTTCCCATCGTCCTCGTCCGCCTCAGTGTCAGCGGCCGTGTGATCGATCCGCACCGCGACCGAACCCGCGATGACACCGGTACGGGCACCGGCGGAGCCCCGCGCCACCCGGGCGGCGACCTCGACCGGGTCGGGCACGACCGACGTCGGAATCACCACCTCGGCGATGAGCACCGCGGCGCCGGGCAGAGCAGCACCCCCGGGCTTCGGCGCCGGCACCAGCATCTCGATCCCGCGCCTGGCACGAGCCGCGGCGATCTGCGTCGCGAACTGCACCGAGAACAGGGTCCTTACCTGCTCCACCGCATCGGCGGGCAGGCCGTCGAACATCACGTCCAGGAAGGTTTTGACGTCTGCCTCGGCGTGCTCATCCAACCGAATCCGGTACCAATCCTCCCCCAGACCGAGACGGTAGGTAATCGGTCCCAGCTCAGGGGTTTCGGAATCCATGAACGACTTTGTACACTCATCCACCGTCGTACGTCGAGGTAACGCAGAACACTGTTATGGCGGCGGCAGCCGCACGGGGGAATCGGGGGGCTTACTAGTGGTGCGTCCAATCGGATGGGACGTGTTGGGCCTGGGCGGGGATCCGACGCCGGGCATGGTGGAGTCGGTCCAGGCGCTGGCGAAGGAGTTCGGGGACTTCTCGCACGACGTCCAAAGTGCCTGGTCCGCTCTGAATTCGTTCGGCGGCGACGCCACCGCACTGTCCTGGGTCGGACAAACAGCCGACGCCTTCAAAGCCGCCTTCGGCCCGCTACCGGGCCGTCTGCAGAAGCTGTACGTCTCCTACGGCGAAGCCTCTGATGCCCTGACCGCGTACTGGCTGGAAGACTCGTCGACCATCATCTACAGCTGCGCGATCTGTTTCGAGGACCTGCCCGCAGACTCACCGGACCTGGTCCGTATCACGGTCGACAAGCCCGGCTCCGAGGCGTACCAGCAGCTGTTCGTCCACCGCGACCAGTTCGTCGCGTGCCTCGACTCGCGAGTCGACCTCGGGGAGATCCTCGAGCCCTGAATTCCGCTTACCCGGCGTTCCAACAGCCAGGATCGCCCTCGGCGGGCGAGTCTCACGACGGCATAGCCCGAGCGGCCCTGACCGGCGATCCCGCCCCTGCCGCCGAGACTGTATGCCGCGCCGACCACGGCCTAGAATCGGGTAGGCGGGTCGGTCACCCGACCCGCCTCCCACACCACCGGACATGCGGGCCACGCATCCGGCGGTTCGTCAGGCTGATCTCAATCTCAGCCAGGTCGGTTTCAACAGTTTCAAGCCCTGGTCGCCCCAGTAGGAATTCGGCAGCGCCCTGTCCAGAACAGCGGACCCCGCGATGCGCCAGTAGCCTTTGCTACTGGACGCCCACTCGCGGGCCTGCCAGTCGCCGATACCCAGAGCCTTCAGGTTCCGATATCTCGCCGACCAGCGTTTCCACTCCTTCCAGCGGATCTGCCGCATCCTGCGGCGGAACCACTTATCCAACTCGGCGAACACCTTCGGGGTGTCCGCCAGCCGGAAGTAGCCCATCCACCCGGTGACATAGCGGTTGATCGCCGCAATCCGCTCATCCATCGCGATCGACCACCTGCGCGAGGTCAGCTCCCGGATCCGCATCTTCAGACGAACAACCGCCTTCGGATCGACCCGGACCCTGACCTTCCCGCCCCGGACGAAGTAGAAGCCGAACCCCAGCATCGTCATGACGGACGCCGGAACCACCTTCGACTTCTCCCGGTTCACCAACAGATGCAGCCGGCCCTCGATCACCTTCGTAACCGAGCCCAGCACCCTGGTAGCGGCCCGCTTGCTGCGCACGAAGATACGAACATCATCGGCGTAGCGCACGAACCGCAGACCGCGATCCCACAGCTCCCGGTCCAGGTCGTCCAGCATGATGTTCGACAAGATCGGCGACAGCGGAGAACCCTGCGGGGTCCCCTCCACCGACGCCGAAACGATCCCGCCGTCCCTGATCCCGGCTTCCAGGAACCGGCGAATGAGCTTGAGCACCCGGCGGTCATCGACCTTCCTGGCCACCCTGGCCATCAGCGCATCATGCTGGACCCGGTCAAAGAACCGGTCCAGATCAAGATCCACCACCCAGCGGTGACCGTCCTCGATCGCCCGCACCGCCCTGCGCACCGCCTGGTGCGCACTGCGACCCGGACGGAACCCGAACGACGTCGGACAAAACTCCGGATCGAAGATCGGGACAAGGACTTGGGCCATCGCCTGCTGAAGAAAACAATCCAGCACCCGAGGCACCCCCAACATCCGCTCGCCACCCCCGGGCTTGGGAATCGCCACCCGACGGACCGGCTGCGGCCGGAACACCCCAGCATCGAGCTCCTCCCGAATCCGCGCCCAGTGCTCGACCAGCCACGGCCGTAACTGCTCCGTGGTCATGCCATCCGCACCGGGCGCACCCCGGTTAGCCTCGACTCGATTGAGCGCCGCCATCAGGTTCTCCCGCGACAGCATCCGCTGCCACAGATCCCCCTGATCGCGGTGAGCGTCCTCCTCGATGCGCACCGACCGGCCACTACGCTCTGACGGGGTACTCAACGGATGCACCGTCCCCTTCCCCACCAGGCCCGCGTCCGCGGGATGGCTGCGATCACCGTGACCGGCACGAGCAACACCAACTACTCCGCTCCACTTGACGTTCGGCCCTTCCCGACCCACCACGCACATCCCGGCCGGTACTACGCGACCTCTGCTGACTTCTATCCGGTCCCACCGGCACCTCACGGCCCCGGTCAGGTCGGACCTCCCGGCAACCCCGGCCTCCCGACACCCGAACAGATCTCCCCAGGTAAGAACGGCTGCTATCCCTGAATCCCCGCCGCGTTTACGCACTGGCCCTCTTGCCGGTGACGGGCGTCGTCTTCCGTTGCAGACTGACCCGACCAGCACGCCTCCTACACGGTTCGTGTTCCTCGGTACCCAGGTCTCGCCTCGGGCTTCCTCCAGACCCCGCCTCACGACGACGCCCTTGCCTCCAGCTCGGGGTAGGCACCAGCTCCACCCCCAGAGGACTTCCACCTCCAAACAACCGCCCATGCTGGGCGCACAACAAAAATACGGCGCCATCTCGAAAGATGGCGCCGTATTTGAAAAGAACCGACTCGCGAATTATGCGTGGACGCGGGTTCGATTCCCGCCGGCTCCACAAAGTAGTAGGAATCGGGATCATCCAGGAATTCCTGTATGATCCCGATTTTTTGGGCTCTGGGCAACGGTGCTACGGCTGGGCGGGTGCTGCCACAGTCGGGCCGCGGTTCAGGAAGTTCCTCTTCGCCACCCCACCGCGTCACGTCTGGGTGGCTGTCGGCTCGACGGTGAGGATGCGGTCGAGGTTGAACCAGCGTTCGTCTTGACGGAGGCGGCACCAGGCCAGCAGCGCCGAGCCGCCGGCCAGTTGGATGTTCTCGATGGTGCGGGTGCTGGTGCCGCCTTGGCGGTTGACGTATTCGATGGTTACCGGCAGGTGGTTGTCGATGGCGTGGGCCAGGATCTTCGCTTCGGCCGTGGTGAGGTCGCGGGCGTGTCCGCTCACCGCGTGCAGGATCGGGTTCGGCGCGGTGAGTGCAAAGTCGGGCCCGGCCAGTAGCTGCTTGGCGAGCACGCTGGGATCCGTCGGAGACGGCGGTCGGGAGGCCTGGCGGGGTTCGGGGACCTGCGCGCGTGCGCTGCGGAGGCTGACGACTTTCGCAGCCTTCGGTTTCGCCGGGGCCCGGCGGGCCTGGACGCGCTCGATGATCGGGGTGCCGTCCGCGGCTTCGGACAGTGGGGCGAAGCCTGCGGTTCGCAGTGCTGCGAGAGTCTGGTCCAGTGGCTGGTCAGAAGCCAGGACGGTCGGGGCCAGCAGGCGTAGTCCGAGACCGCGCAGCCGGCGCTCGGCGGCGATCTCGGCCAGCAGGGCGGTGTCGTCGCTGCGCAGGCAGCAGGCCACGGCTTGCGCACGGACCGTGCCGTGGCGGCGGGCGATGTCGTCGATCAGGTATTCCAACGGCTGTGGCAGGCCGCCGTCGGCGATGGCGGACAGGCGCTGCCGCAAGGACAGTTCGGAGTCGCCGGTGTCGAGCGCGCGGCGGACGGAGGACGGGCTGAAGCGCCAGATCGAGGCGGTGCCGCGGGTCTCCAGATCGGCGCAGGAGTCCAGCAGTTCGGACAGAGCCGATGACGGGGTGCCGGTGACGACGGCAGTCAGATCGGCTTGAAGCCGGGCAGTTCCGCGGGCCGATTCCAATCCTGCTAGGGCGGTGGCGGGGTCCGTGCCGGACTGTAGTGCGCGGCCGAGCCCGGTGAGGGCGCCGGCCGCGACCGCGCCAAGGAGCTGTGCCTCGCGCCAGCAGGCGCCGGCCCGGGCGGTCGCCTGCTCGCGGGGTCCGGCCAGCAGCGGGAACTGCCAGGCCGCTGCGGCGGGCAGGGCCGTGTCGTCGGCGAGCGCGGTGGCAGTTGCCGTGTCGTTGTCGCCGGATGCCTCACCTGCCTCGTTGTGGTCTGCGACGAGCGACATCAGGGCTCGCCGGAGGGCGGAGCCGGGTGCAGGCTCGGTTTCGGCGGGATTCCAGGCACCGGTGGTGGCCAGCGGCACTGTGGGCAGAGACCACCACGCGGCGCCGAGCGCGGCGTGACGCTCGGCGGGATCGAGCGTGAGCCAGTGGTCGTACCCGCTGGTCGGGGCAGCCTGTCCGCCGTCGAGCGCGAGGAGCCCGGCGGCATGGCTCAGCGCCAGCGTCAGACGGACCTCGTCCTCGGAACAGCGCAGGGTCTTGACCAGCTTCGCAATCTCACGGGTGCCGATGCCGCCGGACTTCAGGGCCGCGACCTTGGCGCGCGAGCAGTGGTCGAGCAACGCGGCCACCGAGCGGACGAAAGCGCCGGCCGCGGCCAGGGCGCCGTCGGCGACCGTCGACGGGGCGACGAGCGTGCGTTCCAGGGCGGGTTCGGCGTGGTCGAACGGGGCGGTGTAGCCCGCACGCAAAGCCAGGGCGACCTCCGCGCACATGCGCAGGCCGCTGTCCCAGTCGGCGCGGACGACCAGGCCGCACGCGATCGCATGGTCGACGGGCCGCTGCGGTCGGTTGTATCGCGGGGAGTAGTAGGTGTACTCGTGGATCTCTTCGCCGTCGGCGATCCGCCTTAGCAGCTCCTGCGTGGGCTGCGGAAGCCTGCTGGCGACGGCGCGCACCGTGTCCGGGTCGATGAACGTCGCGACGACGTCGGCCAGCACCTCGCTCTTGCGAGTGCCGACCCTGAGCCCGGCCGCGCGGGCAAACGCCTTCAAGTCCTCGGCAGTGCGGGAGGCGTACAGGTCCGCCGCCGGCGTCCCCAGCCCCAGCGGCCGGGCCCACGCCCCGGCCAGGACGGGCGTCAGCGCCCCGGATCCGGGATCCATCAGCATGTCGGCGGCCAGCCCCGACAGCACCCGGTCCAGCGCCGACGGCGACGGGTCGGACGTGATCCCCAGCAGGTTTTCCAGCGCCGGCCGGCGCACCGTCCCGCCGAGAGCCGCAACGGCCTCGGCCACCTGCAGCGTCATCAGATCCACCCGCCGCAGCGCGGCCGTCACCGACGCGGCGGTGTCCAGGCGCTCGGCGAGCTCCGTCAGGCTCCCCGGAACCGGGTCGGTCACAGCGTCGGAGCGTCGGCGCAGCAAGGTCGCCAGTCCGTCTCCGCCCAGAGCGCGCAGCCGCGCCGCCGTCACCGCACCCGCTGTCTGTCCGCTCACGTCCCCAGAGCCTACCTGCGGCATGCCGGACGCCGAGGTGGAACTACTCGGTACTACTGCGCGCGGGCAACGATTCGGCCGGCCGCGGCAGGCGCGACTCCCTGCCCGGCTATCGTGATCGGTGTGGCGAGTGACCGGATGGGCAAGGACGAGTTCTATGCGCGCCTCGCAGCGCTGGACGAGGAGCGTCTGAAGAAGGCGTTGTGGAATCTGTACTGGCGCGGCGCCGCCCCGTTGCGGGAGTGGATCGAAGCCGAGACGGCTGCGACCCCGCAGGTTCCGAAAGCTCGGAGCAAGGCCGAGGCGCCGGATCCGGAACAGGTGCGACGCGCGGCTGCCGAGTTCGTCTCCATGGTGAGATCCGGGGCGTACATGGCCGGCGACCGGCGGGTACACCGCACCGAGCGGTCGCGCTGGCGGGTCACGTTCCGGCAGCACGTGGCCGACGCGCGGGCCGCTCTCGCCGCCCCGGACCCCGCCGCGGCCGAGAAGGCGCTGGAGCAGCTCATCAGCCTGGCCGTGACCTTGAAGGACCATGACTACGTGCACAGCGAGGACCCGGTGGCGGCTGCGCGCATCGTGGTCTCCGATCTCGTGGCCGACCTGTGGGCCTCCGTGCTGCGCCGCTACGGGATGCCGGCGTTCGCGGACCGGGCCATGTCCCAGTTGGTCCGGTGGGAGCAGAATACGGCTGGACCCGCGTCGGTGACGGCCCGGTCGCAGATCAGGAGGTGTCGTTGGCGTCGGTCGTCGTGAAACTGCTGCCCACACCGGACGCGTGGATCGCGTGCACGGATGCGTACCTGGAACAGCTCGACCGGCTCACGCCGACATCGACACCCACGGGGCGGCGATCAAGCCGCGGTGTCTTGACCGGTGTCAGCAGCTACGACCCCACGGAGTTCGAGCGGTCCCGCCGCGGAGACGATCTGTCCGTGTGGCATGACCTGCTGTTGGAACGTCTGCCCGACTACGACGGCACCGACCGCCTGATCCGGATCGCCGAACATCCCGCACTGGCGTCGGCCAGCTCGGACATCGTCGCCTTCCAGGCACGGGTGGCACTACTGGTCGGTGACAGCCAACGTGCCCGAGCGTTGATCACCGCTGGCTTGGAACGGCTTCCGGGACATGCGGGGTTCCATCTACTTGCTGCCGCGATCGGCGCCGAGATCCCGGACACCGCGCAACGCGTCATAAGGCGGCGTTGACCGGCTGCACGTCGGATACGCCCGGGCCGAGCCGCCGTGACGTGGTGGGCCACGCGCACACTTGGGGACTTGTCGAATAAACGGGTGCCGGTGGCGTCCCCGGCGGGCTCCTCCCAGGGGTCGACGGCGAAGTCCCTTTGAATAGGTGGAGTTATAATAGCTGGACCTACTCGATGCGGAGGCGCTGATGGATGTTGCTCGTGTGACCAGGCCGGCTGAGATGTTCGATCGGGACTTCGAGTGGTCGGAGCTGGCCCGGTTCGCCACCTACGCCGAGGCGCGGGCCACGCTCGGGATAGTGTCCGGCCGACGGCGCCAGGGCAAGACGTTCCTTCTGGATGCGATCTCTCGGGCGACCTGCGGTTTCATGTTCACCGCGACCGAGACCACCGAGGCCGATGCCCTGGGCCAGTTCGGACAGGCTCTGGCCCGACACCTGGACGAGCCGACGCCGTTCCGGTTCGCGGACTGGGATGAGGCGATCGGCCGGCTCATGAGGATCGCCACTGATGGCCCCAAGGTCGTCGTGATCGATGAGTTCCCCTTCCTGGCCAAGGCGTCCCCGGCGCTGCCGTCGATCATCCAGCGCGCTTTGGACCCGGCAGCTCAACACTCGAATACTCCGGTGCGGTTGTTGCTGTGCGGGTCGGCCCTTTCGTTCATGGGCAAGCTTTTGGCGGGGAACGCCCCCTTGCGCGGGCGAGCGGGCCTCGATCTGATCGTCCCCACCCTCGACTATCGTCTCGCGGCACAATTCTGGGGAATCACCGATGAGCGCACTGCCGCCTTGACCCACTCGATCGTTGGCGGAACCCCGGCCTACCGGCGGGAGTTCGCTCAAGGCGATTCCCCCGCAGACCCGGAAGACTTCGACCCCTGGGTCGCCCGTGCGGTCTTGAACCCCGGCCGGCCGTTGTTCCGTGAAGCCCGCTACCTGCTGGCCGAGGAACCGGATCTCTACGACACGGCCCTATACCATTCGGTCCTGGCCGCCATCGCCAATGGCAACGCGAACCGCGGCGGTATCGCCGACTACCTCGGACGCAAGTCCACCGACCTGGCACATCCGCTGTCAGTTCTGCAGGACGTCGGCATGATCACCCATGAGGAGGACGCATTCCGCAAGAACCGCTCCTCGTACCGGATCGCCGAGCCTCTCGTGTCCTTCTATCACGCGGTCATGCGCCCGGTTTGGGGAGATCTGGAACGCCCCGGACGCGCTGAGCGTGTCTGGCAGCGCGTCCAGCCGACGTTCCAGTCCAAGGTCCTCGGCCCGCACTTCGAGCAACTATCCCGTGAGTGGACCCGTTGGCAAGCCAGCCCGGACACCCTCGGCGGCAACGCCGACCGTGTCGCCTCCGGCAGCCTCAGCGATCCGGCGACACGTACCGGACGCGAAGTCGATGTGGCCGCCTTCGGCCGCGACGGATCCGGGCGTGAAATCCTCCTGGCCATCGGCGAAGCGAAATGGAGCGACATCATCGGAATGGGCCACCTCCGCCGATTGGAAGGGACTCGAGACCTTCTCCGCACTCGGGATCCGGCCCAAGCCGCCGACACCCGGCTGATCTTCTACAGTGGCGCCGGATTCATGCCTGAACTCCGGCGGCGCGCGACCGAGGACCCCTCCATCCAACTCGTAGACTTGCCACGCATCTACCACGGTGAATGACCGAAACTCGGCCTCCGACCCCGTGGCGAGCGCGGTATACGTCGCGAGTTCTATCCGCGTGGACGACGCAGCGCTACGGAGGGCCAGCCGGCTCGTCCTGCCGATCGGCGTGTGCAGTGCCATGTGGCAGGTCAACGGTGTTCAAGTACCGCAAGATCAGCTCCACCATCAGTAAAAACCGGGATCTTCCAGGAAAGCTGGAAGATCCCGGTTTTTCCATTCATGAGGTGCACACGACGTCGTCGGCGCGCGTCATGAGCACTGACTGTGGCCAGGGGCGCCCGGTGTTGGCGGCGAGTGCCGCTCCGACTTCGATACAGACCGTTTCGGGGTCCGCTTTGATCCGGGTTGGTGCGAAGTGGAGGATCACGAAGCCGAGCGCTGCGAGCCTAGTGTGGCGCTCTTGTGTTCGCTGCCAGTCATCGGGGCTCAAGTGGTAGTCCCTGGAGTCGACTTCGGCGATGAGGCAGCAGTTGGCCCACAGCGCGTCGGGGATCGCGATGGTTTGTCCCGTGGTCGCGTCGCGGAGGGTGGCGTTCCAGCGTGGCGGTGGCACGCGGAACCGGGTGAATGCCTCGCGGAGCCATCCCTCGGCCGGCGAGCGGATTCCGTCGGCGATCTCCAGCGCTACGCGATGTGCGAGTTTTGAGTGGCGGATGGGCCCGTCGCGAACCTCGTCGATGATGTGCCGTGGTGTGCAGAATCGGCGCTGGACTGCCTCGGCCATCATGGCCCGTACCTCGTCGAGGTCTGTCGAGTGGCGGGCGGCGTCCGCCAACGCGCGTGCGAACGGCGCGCAGGCCAATCCGTGCCGCGTAACCTGAGCTGGCATTCGTGCCGTCCGCTCGATGACGACGTGACCGGTGGTGGCGCGTTGGTTGTCGCTCGGCACGAGGATGTGAACCCGCTTCTGACTGGGCAGCCTCCGCATCCCATACAGCTCCAGCGCCGCGCCTCCGGTGAGCACGGCGCCCCACTTCGAGTCTGGCGCACCATAGAGAAGCGCGGCCCGTCCCAACTGTCGCGGCGTCGGCGGTCCGGTCTGCGTGAGATATGTGTGAGGGAGTATTCGCTGCCACGGGCCGCCCAGCGCCGTGCGGTTGCGGATCGTCCGGTCGGGGAACCCGCGCTCGAGCAGTTGCCGATGGGAGACCACCTGGTCCTGCGACCGGATCAGTGCGTTGACGAGTGCCGTGTCGTACCTGGTGGCGGATTCGTAGCGTTTGGTCTGTCTCATGATTCAACTGTCGGAGTCTGGCGCGACCGGCGGCAACCTCGCCCATGCAGCCTGTGGATAACCGGCGACGTGTTGGCGACAGACGCCGATGGTTGCGGAAAACCGGCCATGAGGGGGGCGCATTTGTTTTACAGGTGACTTCCCGTTGGGTGGGTCGTTCATATGGTATGACGACGGTTCCGGGTGAGATGGTCGAGTTGTTCCGAGGGGTGTTCGAGTCGCTGTTGCCGCATCTGGACG
>NZ_JAAFZA010000379.1 GCF_015356865.1 Catenulispora pinisilvae | reverse complement strand
ACATGGCGGAAGCCTCTCGACAAATGACCAAACCACCGCCGCCGCGCCTACCGCCGCCACCCACCCGACCGACCGACCGACCGACCGACCAGCCAACCAGCAACCAGCAACCAGCAACCAGCCCCAGCGCAGCACGACACCGCCCGGCGACCAGGTGGGGCCCGGCCGGGCGGCGTCGTGCAGGGTTCAGCAACCGGGGCGGTGCGGCCCCGGGCGCCGGATCAGATCTGGCCGCGCAGCTTGGCCAGCGCCTCGGCCAGGATCTGGTCGCCGTCCTCGGCGGAGCGGCGCTCGCGCACGTACGCCAGGTGGGTCTTATAGGGCTCGGTGCGTGAGCGCGCCGGCGGGTTGTCCTTGTCCGGGCCCGCGGGGAAGCCGCAGCGGGGGCAGTCCCAGGTGTCGGGGATCTGCGCGTCGCTGGCGAAGGAGGGCTTGGTCTCGTGCTTGTTCACGCACCAGAAAGAGACGAACACCCGAGGGGCGCTCTCGCCACGCTCGGCCTCCCCCATCGGTCCCGCACCGACGCGGCTGCCTCGGATCGCGTTTCCACTTGCCACTGTCTGGTCTCCCTTGGTTCCGACCTACACTCCCCGCTGCCCCTTGGGTGCCCGAGCGCCCGTGGAGATGCGGTGCAGACAGTGTAGGCATGTGCTGATGCACGATTCAGCAGGACCAGCCGGAAATCGCCGTCTTGGCGCCGCGATAAACGGACAAATAGGGGCGGAAGTCAGGGTTTCGTTATCGAAGCGCGACTGCTTCCGGCCTCCGGGCGTGCCGATGACGGTGCGCGGGACGGTATGCGAGACGGTGCGACGAACTGTACGACGGCACGGGTGGAAACCGAAGCGCCCGCAACGGTTTGCGGCCACGCGACGGCCACCCGGCACACACCCGCGGCCACGTTCCGCGAGCGAAAGGGGGCCCGAAAGCAGAACCGGCCCGGCCTCAGCCCGTTGCCGAATAGCGATGTTCCGGCCGCCCGGTCGCCCCGTAGCGCAGCTGGAGCCGCACCACGCCGTGCCGAGTCAGATAGCTGAGATAACGCTGCGCCGTGGGCCGGGAGATCCCCACCCGCTCGGCCACCTCCGAGGCCGAGACGTCCCCGGCCGCCGTCCGCACCGCGTTGCGCACCAGCTCCAGCGTTGGAGCGGAGTGGCCCTTGGCCGGGAGCGCGGGCAGGGCCGGGGAGCCCCGCAGCAGCCCGAACAGCTCGTCCACGTCGGCCTGGTCCGCGTCGGCGTCGTCCAATGTCTCCATCCGGCGGCGCAGGTCCCGATACGAGGTCAGCTTCTCGGCCATCGCCGGGTAGCCGAACGGCTTCACCAGGTAGTGCACGGCGCCGAGCTGCATCGCCGTGCGCACCGTGCTCACGTCCCGGGCCGCGGTGATCACCACGAAGTCGGGATGCGGCCCGGTCTCGGCCGATTCCGGGGTCTCCAGCAGCTTGCGGATGACGCCGAGCCCGTCGCCGTCGGGCAGGTAGACGTCCATCAACACCAGATCGGGGCGCAGGGTGTCGAGCAGGTCCAGGGCCTGGGCGGCGGAGTGCGCCTGGCCGCAGACCGTGAAGCCGGCGGTGCGGTCGACGTAGGCGGCGTGGATCTTCGCGACCCGGTAGTCGTCGTCGACGACCAGCACCCGCACGTCGTCGTCGGTCGCGGCGGTCCCGGCGGCTCCAGCGGCTCCAGCGGCTCCAGCAGCCGACGGCACGGCGGAAGCCGCAGCAGCGGTGCTCATACCGATCTCGTACCCCCTCCGGCGCTCAGCAACGTCCCCCGATCCCCGGCGGCCTTCGGCAGCCGCACGGTGAACACCGCGCCGGGCCCCTCGGTCGCCGCGATGCTACCCCCGAGGCGCAGCACCAGCCGATGGACCAGGGCCAAACCGAGACCCCTTCGCATCGAACCCGTTGCCGGCTTGGTGGTGTAGCCGTCGGTGAAGACCCGCTCCGCCGCCCCGACCGGGATCCCGGGGCCGTTGTCGGCGACCCGCACGGTGATCCCGTCGTCGTCCTCCACGATCGAGACCAGCACCCGGCCGCGAGATTTCGAATCAGACACGGCACCCGGGTCCACGCCGGGCCCGGACACCGCGTCGAAGGCGTTGTCCACCAGGTTGCCCAGGATCGTGGTCAGCGCCTGCACCTTGTCCGGCGTGTCGCCGAGCCAGGTGTCCTCGGTCAGCTCCAGCTCCACCCCGCGCTCCCCCGCCACCGCGGCCTTGGCCAGGATCAGCCCGACCAGCACCGACGGCGCGATCCGGGAGCGCACCGACTCGGCGAACTCGGCCTCGGCCCCGGACAGGTCGGTCAGATACCGCAGCGCCTCGTCGGGCTCCCCGAGTTCGAGCAGCCCGGCGACGGTGTGCATCCGGTTGGAGAACTCGTGCTGCTGGGCCCGCAGCGCGTCGGTGAGGCTGGTGACGCTGTCCAGCTCGCGCAGCAGCCCGGACAGCTCGGTGCGGTCCCGCAGCGTCACCACCGCGCCGTGCGGCTTGCCGGCCAGCGTCACCGGCATCCGGTTCACGGTCAGGTAGTAGTCGTCGGTCAGCACCACCTGGTCCTTGCCCTCGATCTCGCCGGAGAGCAGGTCCTGCAACCGCCCGGCCGGGACCACGTCCGCCAGGAAGCCGCCGACGCCGCCGAACATCGGCAGCCCCAGCAGCCGCCGCGCCTCGTCGTTGACCATGGTGACGCGGCCGGCCCGGTCGAAGGCGATCATGCCCTCGCGGATGCCGTGCAACACCGCCTCGCGCTCCTGCAGAAGCTTGGCGATCTCGTCGAGTTCGAGGCCGAAGGTGCGGCGCTTGAGGCGGCGGGCCAGGGCGTAGGAGGCGAGGGCGCCGACGCCTAGGGCGGCGCCGAACCAGGCGGCGTAGACCGGGAGCTGGCCGATGAAGATCGGGGTGACCGAGGCGACCTTGCGGCCGACCGAGACCTCGCCGACCTGGTCGCCGAGCGGTCCGTAGAGCGGCACCCGGCCGTTCACCGACGTCCCGACGGCGCCGTGGTCGATCCGGACGGCGGGCCTGGTGACCAGCGGCTCGTCGATCGGCTTGCCACGCTCGGCGATGTCCGGGTGGGTGTGCCGGATCCCGCTCTCGTCGACGATGACGACGTAATCGGTCTTGGTGTCGTGTTCGAGCCGGTGGGCGATGTCCTGAAGCGTGCCGTCGCAGTTCGGCGAGGGAAAGTCGATACAGGTCCGGACCTCCGGCGTATCGGCCACGGTCTGCGCGATCTGCAACGCCTCGTCCATGTACTGCCGGTCCACCTGCTTGCGCTCCTGGACCGCGAACAGCGCGAAGCCCACCAGCACCACCGCCAGCAGGATCGAGACCTGACTGACGAAGATCTGGCTGCTCAGCCGTCGCCCGGAAACCCGCCGCATTTTTCAGATTGTGTGCTGTTTCCGCAGATCAAACAAGGGTCCGCCGGCCGAGCAAAACGAGCAGAACCGCGAGTAACGCGGCAAACGCGGGTTGCGCACGAAACGGCGACGTAACCCGGCGGACGCATTTAGTTTCTCAACACCCCGCCGGCGATGAGGCGCACGCCACATCCACGCCGCACCGGCACCGGCCGGGCAATCGTTCAGCAAGCTGCGAGGGAGACCGATGCCATGGCAGGCACCGCGATCGAGATCAGGGACGTCACCAAACGGTTCCTCACGCCCAAGGGCGAGGTGTTCACCGCGATCCGGGACGTGACGTTCGCGGTCGAACCGGGCCGGTTCTGCGCCGTCGTCGGGCCCACCGGCTGCGGCAAGTCCACCACCCTGTCCCTGGTCTCCGGCCTGGACCGGCCCAGCGAGGGCTCGGTGTGGGTGGGCGGCAAGGAGGTCGACGGGATCACCGACGGCGTCGGGTTCATGTTCCAGGCCGATGCGCTGCTGCCCTGGAAGACGGTGTTGCAGAACGTCGCGCTGGGCCTGATCTTCCGCAAGGTCGCCAAGAAGGAGGCCGTCGAGCGGGCCCGGGACTGGATCCGCCGGGTCGGCCTGGCCGGGTTCGAGGACCGCTATCCGCACCAGTTGTCCGGCGGCATGCGCAAGCGGGTGGCGATGGCCGCGGCGTGGATCACCGAACCGCGGGTGCTGCTGATGGACGAGCCGTTCGGCGCCCTGGACGTCCAGACCAAGGCGATCATGTCGAACGAGCTGATGCAGCTGTGGGAGGGCTCGCGGCCCTCGGTGCTGTTCATCACGCACGACCTGGAGGAGGCCATCGCGCTGGCCGACCGGGTGGTCGTCATGACCTCCTCGCCCGGCGCGGTGAAGCAGGTCTTCGACATCGACATCCCGCGGCCGCGCGGCTCCGTGCAGGAGATCCGGTTCGGCAGCCGCTTCCTGGAACTGCACCACGAGATCTGGGCCACGCTGCGCGACGAGGTCGAGCGCGCCTACGCCCGCACGGCAGGAGTCTGAGACATGCATTCCACCAACGACGGCAGCTCGAACGGCATGTTGAGCGGTCTGGAGCAGGCATCCCAGTCCGCCGGTCGGCTCGGCGGCGCGCAGAAGGCCCTTCACGACCGGATCGCGTCCGGCCAGCAGTCCATGGACGAGCGCACCCACCAGGCATCCGTGGCCTTCCGCCGCCGCAAGCTGAAGGTCTGGGGCGCCCGGCTGGCGATCGCGGTGATCATCATCGGCGGCTGGCAGCTGTTCACCGCGATGGGCTGGGTCGACAAGTTCTTCTACGCGCAGCCCTCCGGCATCTGGAACCGGCTGTGGGACTACTTCCAGAACGGCACCGAGTTCGGCTCCTACCCGGACCAGATCAAGACCACGATGCAGGAGGCGCTGTACGGGTTCCTGATCGGCACCGGCGTCGGCATCGTGATGGGCGTCGCGCTGGGCCTGAACCGGTTCCTGGCCGAGGTGCTGGACCCGTTCATCAAGGTGGTCAACGCGATCCCGCGCATCGTGCTCGGCTCGATCTTCATCGTCGCCTTCGGCATCGGGCTGACGCCCAAGGTGCTGCTGGCCGCGGTCCTGGTGTTCTTCATCGTGTTCTTCAACGCCTTCCAGGGCGTGCGCGAAGTGGACCGCAACGTCCTGAACAACGCCAAGGTCCTGGGCGCCAGCCGCTGGCACGTGATCCGGCACGTGATCATGCCCTCGGCGATGACCTGGATCCTGGCCTCCCTGCACAGCGCCTTCGGCTTCGCCATCGTCGGTGCCGTCGTGGGCGAGGTGCTGGGTGCGCAGCAGGGACTCGGCCTGCTGATCAAGTCCGCCCAGGGCAACTTCGACCCCTACGGGGTGTTCGCGAACATGTTCGTGATCGCCGCCCTGGTACTGATCGTCGAGTTCGTCATCGAGCGCGTCGAGCGCCGGCTGATGGCCTGGCGGCCGAAGGTCCAGTCCGAGGCCGTCCTGGTCTGACCGTCCTGCTCTGACCGTCCTGCTCTGACCGTCCCGGTCTGATCCGCCTGTCCCCCTCCCCTCACCCCCACCAGAAAGGCGATCCCCCGTGTTCTCCACGAAGAAGACATTGATCGTGGCCGCCGCCGGCGCGCTGAGCCTGACCGCCCTGAGCGCCTGCTCCTCTTCGAAGAGCTCCGGCACCTCAGCCTCCTCCGGCTCCGGCGCCGGCGCCTCGAAGACCACCCAGCACGTCACGCTTATGGTCGGCGGCATCGACAAACAGATCTACCTGCCCTACAAGCTGGCCGACCAACTCGGCTTCTACAAGAAGTACAACGTCGACGTCTCCCTGAGCACCGAACAGGACGGCGGCGTCGGCGCCGAGGACGCCATGGTCTCCGGCCAGGTGGACATGGCCGGCGCCTGGTACAACCACGCGATCGACTTCCAGATGAAGCACAAGAGCGTGGAGGACGTAGTGCAACTGTCCGGCGCCCCCGGCGAGCGCGAGATGTGCAGCAACAAGAGCAACGTCCACAGCGGCGCCGACTTCACGGGCAAGACGATGGGCGTCACCGACCTCGGCTCAGGCACCGACACCCTGACCCAACTACTGGCGGCCCAGTCCGGCGTCCCCAAAACCAAGTTCAGCCGCAGCGGCGTCGGCGACGGCTCCACCGCGATAGCGGCCCTGAAGAACGGCTCCATCGCCTGCGTCATGACCACCCAGCCAACCGTCACCGCCATCGAGAAGGAGAACGTCGGCTACTCAGCCATCGACCTGGCCACCACCGCCGGCGCCACCAAGGCCCTGGGCGGCGCCTGGCCCGCCGCCGGAGTCCTGGTCCGCACCGACTGGGCCAACCAGCACCAGGAGGCCGTCCAGGACGTGGTGGACGCCCTCGTGGAGACGATGCACTGGATCAACACCCACTCCGCGACGGACATCGCCAACGCCCTGCCCGCGACCTACACCAACAACGCGATCATCACCAAGGCCGACTACATCACGGCCCTGACGATGGACAAGGACCAGTTCCTGCCGGACGGCATCATGCCGGCCGGCGGTCCCAAGGTGGTGCTGACGACTGAGAAGCTGATCGGGAACGCGGACGATTCGATCAACTTGGGCGCTACTTTCACCAACAGCTATGCGGTTAAGGCGAACCAGTTGGAGGGGTCTGCGATGACTACTACGCCGGCGGGTGCTAGTGGGTGATTTGGTGCGGGTGATTTGGTGCGGGTGACTTGGCATGGGTGACTTGGTGCGGGTGACTTGGCATGGGTGACTTGGTGCGGGTGACTTGGTGCGGGTGACTTGGCATGGGTGATGCGGTGCCGGTGATCTGGCTCGGGTGATGCGGCTCGGGTGATCTGGCTCGGGTTATCCGGTACCGGTGATCCGGCACGGATGACCCGCCGCCCGGGCGCCACCCCCCCTCGGCCCGGGTGCGGCCGCCGTCTTCTTCGGGAGGCGGCGGCTGGTTTTGTGTTGGTGGTTCGGCGGGTGGTTCGGCGGTGTGGCGAGGCTGGTGTG
>NZ_JAAFZA010000378.1 GCF_015356865.1 Catenulispora pinisilvae | reverse complement strand
GCTCGCCTTCAACGCCGTCCGCGACGAGGACGCGGACTTGGCGCTGAGCACGATGACGATCGTGCTGGTCGGGAGCCTGGTGCTGCACGGGGTGGCGGTGCCGGTGGCCGCCCAGCGGCTGCGCAGGGCGTCTCGGGCGCCACCACGCAGACCGATAGGGCAACACCCCAGACCCGCAGCGCCGTCCCCTCCTGCTCCCCCACCTGGGGCGCCCTCACCGCGGACCCGAGCCTGCCGGCCGGCTACTCGAACCCCGAGCCGGTCGACGTCTGCGGCTACGTCCCCAGCCAGCTCCGCACCGCCTACGGCGTCGACGCCTCCGGCCTGACCGGCTCCGGCGTCACCGTGGCCGTGGTCGACGCCTACGGTTCCTCGACCATGCTCGCCGACGCGAACCGCTTCGCGCAGGACCACGGCGACCGGCCGTTCGCGGCGAATCAGTACCAGGAGAGCGTCACCTCGAACCAGTGGACGCACACCACCGACGGGGTCTGCCAGACGCCCGGCGACTGGGCCGGGGAGGAGGCGCTGGACGTCGAGACCGTGCACGGCATGGCGCCCGGCGCGACCGTGCACTACTTCGGCTCGAACTCCTGCGCGGACGAGGACATCAACGCGACGTTGGCGAACATCGTCGACAGCCACGCCGCGGACATGGTCTCCTCCTCCTTCGGGGAGACCATGCACCGCGCCTCCGGCGCCATCGACCCGGCGCTGATCTCGCAGGCCACGCAGCTGTTCCAGTACGCCGCGTCCGAGGGCATCGGCTTCTACTTCGCGACCGGCGACTGCGGCGACGACTCGGTGCGGACCGGGCCGGGCTGCGACCCGCAGTCGGCGCGGGCCCAGACCGAGTGGCCGGTGTCCTCGCCGTGGGTGACCGGGGTCGGCGGGACCGCACTGGCGCTCGGGAACGGCGCGAGCCCGCTGTGGCAGACCGCGATGGGCGACCGGCGCTCGGCGCTGTCCGATGACGGCAAGAGCTGGACGCCGTTCCCCGGGGACTTCTACTTCGGTGGGGGCGGCGGCACCAGTGAGGACTTCCAGCAGCCCGCCTATCAGAAGGGCGTGGTGCCCGACGCCCTGGCCGGCACGCTCGGCACCGGGGCGAAGGCCGCCGCGCCGATGCGTACGCTGCCGGACGTCGCGATGGACGGCGACCTGCTGACCGCGGTCCAGGTCGGGCTCACCGACCCGACCAGCGGCCAGTACGGCGAGATCCCGGTCGGCGGCACCTCGGCGGCCGCGCCGATGTTCGCCGCGACCCAGGCCGACGGGCAGCAGGCCCGGGTGGCCGCGGGCGGCAAGCCGATCGGCTTCGCCAACCCGGACGTCTACCAGCGCGCCACGCCGGCCACCTTCACCGACGTCGTGGCCCAGCCGGCCGGGGCGCCCGCCGACATCTCCACGGTCCTGGACCTGGGCACCGACCAGCAGGGCAAGCGCCAGGTCCGGTTGTTCGAGCTCGGACACGACCAGGGCCTGACCGCCGGCGCCGGCTACGACCTGGCGACCGGTCTCGGATCCCCCCGGGAGGAGTATCTGAACTCGTTCAAACACTAGAAGTCAGGACGCGCGGTCACCCTTTCGGGGCGGCCGCGCATCCTCGAATCCTCCCGACGGTACGTACCGGTCATACGCACCGATTCGGGAGGGTTTGTTTATGTTCGGTCGTTTGGTCCGTCGTTCCACCTGGGCCGTCTTCTTGGCCGCCGGCGCGCTGATAGCGGTGTCGCAGGGTGCCGTTTCGGAGACGGCGCCCCATCACACCGGGGCGGCGGCCGAGCCGGCACGGACCCCGGCGCCCACCGCGATAGCCGCCACAACGCCCGCCACAACCCCCACCACGACCCCCGCCGCAACGCCACACATAGCCAGGCATCTGGCCATGCACACCAACCACATCCGGCTGACCGACGACGACACCGGCTACATCGGTCCCGAGAAGTGCTCCGACTATTACGGCGAATACACCGCCAGGACCGTCCCGAACGCATTCGGCGGCCTCAACCCCTTAGCCGTCTGCGGCTACACCCCCGCGCAGCTCCGCCACGCCTACGGCGTCACGCAATCCCATGACCGCGGCAAGGGCGTGACCGTCGCGATCGTCGACGCGTACGCCTCTCCCACGATGCTCTCGGACGCCAACCACTACGCGATGAACCACGACGAGCGTCTGCTCAGTCCCGGCCAGTACCGCGAAGTCGTCCCGGCGGCCTACAACCACCTGACCGACGGCGAATGCGAGGCGCCGGCTTCGTGGGCGGTCGAGCAGGCGCTGGACGTGGAGGCCGTGCACGCCATGGCCCCGGAGGCGAACATCGTCTACGTCGCGGCCGCGTCCTGCGATGACACCGACCTGATGGCGGCGTTGCAGACGGTCGTCGACGACCACCTCGCGACCATCGTCTCCGATTCCTGGGGCGGCATCCCGCACAGCGTCTACGGCGACGAGGATCCCCGGACCATGGCGGCGTATTCGGCGTTGTTCCAACGAGGCGGCGAGGAAGGTATCAGCTTCCTGTTCGCGACCGGGGACTGCGGCGCGGCGGACCCGACGACCCAGTGCGGGACCGGTTCGGCACGGCCGCAGACGCAGTATCCGGCGCAGGATCCGTGGGTGACCGCGGTCGGCGGGACCAGCCTGGCGATCGGTTCGTACGGCCGGTACGTCGGCGAGGTCGGCTGGGGCGACCGGCGATCGGAGCTGGCGCCGAGCGGGAGTTCGTGGTCGCCGTCGGCCGGGACCGGGCAGTGGCGCTTCGGGGGCGGCGGCGGGACCAGCGAGGACGTGCCGCAGCCCGGCTACCAGGCCGGGGTGGTGCCGCTGGGCTTGAGCACGACGCTGCTGACCGGGCAGCACACCGCCGAGCCGATGCGCGTGCTGCCGGACGTGGCGATGGACGCCGATCCGATGACCGGCTTCATGACCGGGGTCACCGAGAAGCTGCCGAACGGCAAGATCGGCTACGCCGAGTCGGCGATCGGCGGCACGTCCCTGGCCACGCCGCTGTACGCGGGTCTGGTGGCCGACGCGGAGCAGGCCGCGGGTCATCCATTCGGCTTCCTCAATCCCGCGCTCTACGCCCTGGCGGGTTCGCGGGCCTTCCACGATGTGACCTCGACCTCGCTGGGCTACGACGCCCCGCGCCGCGGCACGCCGCCGGCGCAGGTCGTCGACCTGGGCGCGGACGGCAAGGGGGCGCACCAGGCGCGGCTGTACCAGATGGGCGACGACGGCTTGCTCTCCTCCGGTGCCGGCTATGACGACGTGACCGGTCTCGGTTCGCCTTCTCAGTCCTACTTGCGCTCGTGGGACTAGCGACGCGTCTAGGATCAGTCCCCGGCACACGTGCTCGTTGGACAGAGCTGAAGAGAAACAGAGCTGAAGAGAAGAGGACCGGACTGTGGCTTCGGAGTCGTCGTTCGACGTGGTGAGCAAGGTCGAGAGGCAGGAGGTCGACAACGCGCTCAACCAGGCGTCGAAGGAGATCGCCCAGCGTTTCGACTTCCGCGGGGTGGACGCCGAGATCCGGTGGTCCGGGGAGGGCATCGAGATGAGGGCGAACTCCGAGGAGCGGGTCGCCGCGGTGCTGGACGTGTTCAAGGACAAGCTGGTCAAGCGCAAGATCTCGCTGAAGGTGCTGGACGCGTCCGACCCCCGGGTGTCGGGCAAGGAGTACCGGATCAGCGTCGCGATCAAGGAGGGGATCTCCTCGGAGGACGCGAAGAAGATCTCCAAGCTGATCCGCGACGAGGCGCCGAAGAACGTCAAGGCGCAGATCATCGGCGAGGAGCTGCGCGTGTCCTCGAAGTCGCGCGACGATCTGCAGGTCACGCAGTCGTTGCTCAAGGACCAGGACTACGACTTCGCGATCCAGTTCACCAACTACCGGTGAGGCGGACGGCGTCGGCGCGACCAGCCTGCCGGGACTAGGCGCCGGGAGCAGCCGGATGCGCCGGCGCATGCTGACCCCGATCGTGGCGGCGGCGGCCGTGGTGGCCGTCGCCGCCGTCTCGCACGGCCTGGTGCCGCGGGATCCGCCTCGCCTGCCCGGCATATCCCCCTTGTCGTTGCTGAAGAAAATAGGGAAGCCGGAGACGCAGGCGGTGTCGGGGACCGTGCGGCTGAACGTCGACATCGGCCTGCCGCGCCTGCCGAATCTGGGCAGCGGCGGCGGGGCGGATCCGATCCGGCTGCTGTCCGGGGTCCACCTCGTGCGGGTGGCCACCGACGCTTCCGGTCCCGCGGCACGGGAGCGGATCGGTTTGCAGGACACGCTGTCGGAGTACGACCTGTTCCGCGACGGCGGCGACCTGTGGGTCTGGGACTCGACGCACCAGACCGCGCGACACGGCTCGGTCGATGCTTTGACCTCAGCGCTGCTGTCGTTCGCCTCGCCTTCCGATCTGGCGAGGACGTTCACCGGTCCGACGGCACTTGAGACATTGCTCTTCAACACGGCGTACTCGACGCGGGAGACGACACGCGTCGCCGGCCGCGACTGCTACGTCCTGCAGATCACGCCGCGATCCGAGGGCACCACGGTCGGTTCGGTGAAGATAGCCGTCGACGCCGCGACCGGAGTGCCGCTGAGCGTCGCGGTGTATCCGACGGGGTCTTCGACCCCTGCGATCCAGGCCGAGTTCCAGTCGGTCAGCTTCACCGCGTCTGCGGCGGAACTGCGGTTCACCCCGCCGCCGGGCGCGAAGGTGGTCCAGGAGGCCACCCCGGATCTGCCGGCGAACCCGGTGCAGGGGGTCGGGAAGGGCTGGACCGCGGCGGCCGCGATCGGGGGCGTCGACCCGCAGAAGCTGATCGCCGGGCTCGGGACGTCGCACGGCCCGCAGAAGGAGCCGCAGGGTGCTGCCGCGGTACTGGCCGCGTTGGCGGGCACGCCGGGGACGCCGTTGCAGAGCTACCTGCGCATGATGATGGCCGCCGGGCAGAAGACGCCGGTCGGATTGGTGTGGAGCAGTCGGCTGGTCACTCTGGTGTTCACCCCGGACCAGCGGGTTTTCGCCGCGTTCGCGACCCCGGAGTCCTTGGAAGCAACCGTCGCGGCGGAGGTGGGGAGTCATTCCTAGCATCGAGCTGGCCCTGACGTTCCGGCGGCGTCGCAATCTGCTGATCCTCGCGGTGCTCGCCGTGCTGCCGGTCCTGCTCGGGGTGTCGGTGAAGGTGTCCGGGGTCGGGGCCGGGACCGGCACCGGGATGCTGAACCAGGTCGCCGGGAACGGGCTGTTCCTGGTGTTCGCCTCGCTGGCGCTGACCGTGCCGCTGTTCCTGCCGGTGGCGGTCGGCGTGGTCGCGGCCGACCAGGTGGCCGGGGACGCCGCCGACGGGACGCTGCGGACCGTGCTGGCCTGGCCGGTGGGGCGGAGCCGGCTGCTGGCCGCCAAGCTCGTCGCGGCGGTCGCCTACGCGGTGGCGGCGACGTGCACGGTGGCGCTGTCGGCGCTGGCCGCCGGCACCGTGCTGTTCCCGATGCGGGACGTCACGCTGCTCAGCGGGGCGACGATCCCGCTGGGCGCCGCCTTCGGCCGAGCGGTGCTCATCGCCGGGGTCGTGACCTGCTGCATGGCCGGCGTCGCGGTCCTGGGCCTGACCATCTCGACGCTGACGGACTCCCCCGCGACGGCGCTGGCCGGCACCGTCGGCCTGATCGTCACCGCCGAGATCGCCGGCTCCATCCCGCAGCTGACCCCGGTCCAGCCCTGGCTGTTCTCCTTCGACTGGCTGGCCTTCGCCGACCTGCTCAGGACCCCCGTCTACTGGGGCACCATCACCCACAGCCTGTGGCTCCAGGCCGGCTACGCGATCGTCGCGCTCTCCCTGGCCTGGGCCCGCTTCACGTCCCGGGATCTGGCGCTTTAGCCGACCCGCTAGCCGACTTGCTGATCGACCCGCCAGCCCACCCGCTAGCCCACTCGAGCACCACGCGCCTCACTCGCCCGGCGTACAACCCCGGGAACCCCGGGGATCTTCGCCTACGTTGGACCGAGGGGGGAAGGCAGGGCACGACAGAAAACGGGCAAGGACGTCGATGGCATCCACCACGCATCTCCACGGCCGCCACAACGCCGTCAAAACCGCGGCGCTGATGGCGCTGCTGTCGGCGGTCATCCTGGTCATCGGCAGCTTCTGGGGCAGCACCGGGGTCACGTTCGCCCTGCTCATCGCGGTGGCCACCAACGCCTACGCCTACTGGAACAGCGACAAGATGGCGCTGCGCTCCATGCGCGCCCAGCCGGTCAGCGAAGTCGAGCAGCCGGCGATGTACCGCATCGTGCGGCAACTGTCGACGCAGGCCCGCCAGCCCATGCCCCGCCTCTACATCTCCCACACCGACGCCCCCAACGCCTTCGCCACCGGCCGCAACCCCCAGCACGCGGCCGTCTGCTGCACCACCGGCATCCTGGACCTGCTCAACGAGCGCGAACTGCGGGGCGTCCTGGGCCACGAACTGTCGCACGTCTACAACCGCGACATCCTCATCGCCTCGGTAGCCGGCGCCCTGGCCAGCGTGATCATGTGGCTGGTCAACCTGGCCTGGCTGATCCCCATCGGCCGCTCAGAGGACGACGACGGCCCGGGCCTGGTCGGCATGCTCGCGATCGCCTTCCTCGGCCCACTGGCCGCCTCCATGATCCAGTTAGCCATCGGCCGCTCCCGCGAATACCAGGCCGACGCCTCCGGCGCCCGCCTCACCAACGACCCCCTGGCCCTGGCCTCCGCACTGGTGAAGCTGGAGCGCGGAACGCAGCAGCGGCCGCTGGCCCCCGAGCCGGAGCTGATGACCACCAGTTCGATGATGATCGCGAACCCCTTCCAGGGGGCCGGGATGTCGCGGCTGTTCTCGACGCACCCGCCGATCCCGGATCGGGTGCGGCGGTTGGAGCAGATTGCCGGGGAGAGTCTGCGGTAGGGCTGTCTGTCTGGCGGGTGCGGCGGTGGGTGCGGCGGTGGGTGCGGTTGCGGGTCGAGGCCGGAGATCGAG
>NZ_JAAFZA010000377.1 GCF_015356865.1 Catenulispora pinisilvae | reverse complement strand
GCCTCACCGCGAACCACATCTTCGGGCACGGGGACTACAACGACACCGACTGCCTCGGCCGCGCCTTCTACCGCGAGTTCCCGCCAGCCGCTCCACCGCCGGGGCGCCGAGGTCCCAGGTCAGCGCCAGCGGTCCGCCGCGCTCCGGCAGCACGATCGGTGCCGTCGCCGGGAAGTCCGCGCCGAACAGCAGCGTGGCGGGTCCGATGCCGGGCAGTTCCGCGTGCGTGGCGAGCAGCGTCGTGCCCTCCACCTCGATCGCCGCCGGGTCGCCCGCCGGGCGCACCCCGGCCCGGCGCAGCATGCGTGTCACCGGCACCACCACCGGCCGCAGCGGTGTCAGTGTCATGCCGCCGGGCGCGCGCGAGGAGCCGTAGAACGAGATCCGCGCCGGCCCCAGCCGCACCTCGTGCCCGGCCAGCGGTGTGTCCACGTCGTGCGTCACGATCGGCGCCAGGTAGCGCGCCAGCTGCGGGTTCAGGCGGAGCGACTCCGCGTACTCGGACTGGTCCTGGCCCGAGGGGACGGGCATCGCGCGCGGGTGGGAGTGCACGATCCCCTTGAACCGTGCCGCGGTCGCCGCCTCCCGCGCGCCGATGGCGCCGATCAGCGCGTCCGTGTTCTGATACCGCGTGCCGGTGGTGGCGGCGCCGGCGTCGTGGATGAACTCGGTGACGTAGTCCAGCCCCGGCAGCCCCAGCAGCGCCCCGCCCTGCTCCGGCTCGACAGCCCCGATCCGGGCGGCGATCGCGTCCAGCACGAAGTCCGCGACCCGCACCGGCGTCAGCATCGGTCCCGTCCCCACCGAATCAGAGCCCATATTCGAATTCGTTGTTCACCGAGAACGGGAACGGATGCCCGGCCAACACCACATCCATCCCGGTCGCCCACAACACCGACTTGGAATACGCCTCCTCCAAAGTCGGCTGCCCGGAACCCCCGGCCTGGCTCAAGCACAACTTCCCGTTGGCGAAAAGGTGCCCGGTGTGCACCCCGACCATCCCCTCCAACCGGGGCTCGACCAGCTTCACCTGATAGCTGATCCCGTCGAAGTACACGAACATCGTGTACGACCGCCCCATCTGCGACCGGAACGTGTAGCACCACCCGCGCGCGTCCCGGTGGTCGATGAACCGCGTGTTGCGCGGCATGTGCTGCGCCGCCCACCGCAGATCCTCGACCTCCCGCCCGCGCACCCGCGCCGCGAAGGTGCCGTGCTGCACCTTGCTCAACGGCTGCCCGGTCGGCGCCGGCCCGGTATAGATCTCGCCCTCGGACCCGACCGAGATCCGGGCCTTCGGATCGACCGGATACTGCTGGCCCTCCTGCTGCGCACTGCGGATGATGTCCCGCAGCCGGTTCAGATCGGTACGTTCGATATCAGACATGCCCTACCCCTCGCACTGGACTTCCGCGCGTTTTTCAGGGTAGGTCGGCCCGCCCCGTTAGGAAACAGGAAACCGGATCCGTCCCCCTTGTCCGGTCTGCCCCACGCCGGTAAGAGAATAAGAGGTCTTATATCGAGGGGAGAGGTCGGATGGGGGAGTTCTCACGCTTCGGCGCCGAATTACGGGCCCGCCGCGTCGCCGCCGGACTGTCGCTGGGCACGTTGGCGGCCTATCTGCGCTACAGCAAGGGCTATCTGAGCAAGATCGAGACCGGCCGCATGCCCGCCCGCCCCGAACTGGCGCGCCGCTGCGACGCGTACCTGAAGGCGGACGGCGCACTGGCCGCGCTGGCCGAGGACCAGCCCTCGGCGCACCAGACGCCCGACGCTGAACGAGCCGGTCATGCCAGCCGGGCAGCGGATGTGGGGAATGCCCGCCCCGACCTCCACCAACCCTGGACCGCCGGCTTCGACAGCGACGCCTACTGGTTCGCCGCCGTCCCCCGCCGCGAAGTCCTGGCGGCCGGAGCCGGCGCGCTGATCGCCGTCGGCCTGGACGCCGGCCTCGCCCCGCGCTCCGCCGCCGCCCGCGACGAACACGCCACCCGCGCCTTCGAGACCCTCTTCGGCCAGATGCGCACGCTGGGCCAGACCGCGAGCCCGGCACTGGTCCTGCCGACCCTCGTGGCCCAGACCGAGACACTGCGCAGCCTCGCCGCCCGCGCGTCCGCAGGCACCCGCAACCGCCTGCTCCGCCTCACCTCCCGCTATGCCGAGTTCACCGGCTGGATGGCGCAGGAAGCCGGCAGCGACTCCGGCGCCTTGTGGTGGACCGATCTCGCGGCACGCCTCGCCGACGCCGCGGGCGACACCACACTCGTCGCCTACACCGGCATCCGCCGCGCGCTGGTGGCGATGTACCAGGGCGACGGCGCGGCCACCGTCGCCGCCGTCCACGACGCCGAGCACCCCCGCTGGTCGCCCGCGATCCGCGAACAGGCCGCCCGCCGCGCGGCGCAGGGTTACGCGCTCCAAGGCGACCACGCCGCGTGCCTCCGTGCCCTCGACCGTGCCCGCGAACTCGGCGTCTCGGCGATGCCGGCACCCGCACCGGCCCCGGCCCCGAAGTCGGCGGCATCACAGGCCTCTGTCACGCAACCGCCCAATGGCGCCGTGCACAAGGCCTTCACCCTCGGCCCGACCACTATGAGCGATCCGCTCGCCATCACCACCGGCTGGTGTCTGTTCGACCTCGCCCGCTGGGAACAGGCCGCCGACGTCCTCACCCCCGCGGTGGCCGCCCTGTCGCCCGACGCGGCCCGCAACCGCGCCCGCTACGGAGCCCGCCTCGCCCTGGCCCACGCGGCGCTCGGCGACGTCCCGCAGGCGACCGCGATCACATCCGCGCTCCTGGACCAGGCCGACGCCGCCGACTCCGCGACCATCCGGACCGACCTGCGCCGCCTGTCCCGCACCCTCAACCGGCACAGCGCCGACCCCGCGGTGCGGGCCCTCAGCCCGCGTCTGACCGCCTCGCTCTAGCCCGGCGCCGCACCGATCCGTTGCGGCACCACCTCCACGCGCCCATGGAAGGGGCCTGCGATCATGCACGAGATCTTCGTCAACTACCGCACCAACGACGCCCACGACGCGGCGTTCGCGATCCAAGCCGACCTGGTGCGCCGCTTCGGCAGGGACAAGGTCTTCTACGCCTCGAGCTCCCTGAACCACGGCGAGCGCTTCGACCAGGAACTGATCCGCGAAGCCCGCAAGGCCCGGGTCCTGCTCGCCGTCATCGGCCCGGACTGGCTCAAGCGCGACGCCCAAGGCCACCGCCTCGTCGACGACGAGAACGACTGGGTCCGCCGCGAGATAGCCGCCGCGCTCCAGGCTGGGACCAACGTGATCCCGATCCTGGTCGGCCGCACCACCGACCGCCTCCCCGCCGACCTCCCGCCGGACATCAAGGACCTGGTGAACTTCAACTACCGCCGCTTCGACCACCGCGAAGCCGAGGCCCAGCTGCCGCAGATAGCCGCCGCGGTCCAGGAAGTCGTCGCGGGCCTCGTGGACGCCACGCGGTCCAAGCCCCAGCCCGAACCGCCGACCCCGGGCACCACCAACACCAACCAAAGCGGCGGCATCACCACCGGCAACCAGTCCGGCCGCATCGCCAACACCGCCGGCGACACCCACGGCGGCATCCACATGTCCGGCGACACCCACGGCGACGTCACCAACTACGGCGGCGCCGTCAACACCGGCGGCGGCACCTTCATCGGCCACTCCAACGGCCCCGTCCACACCGGCAGCGGCTCCCAGTTCAACACCAAGCCGGCCGGCGACGACGACCCGGACGACGAGAAGTGAGTACGGAGTTCCACCGGCTCCGCGGCGCGGTCCACACCGGGAGCGGGGACCAGCTGAACCTGTTCCAGATAATCGAACAGGCTAGGGCCGAGACGCGTCGAGGCCCAGGTGCTTGGTCCGAGACGGTATTCGAGAACGTGAGCGCTCGCTTCTATGCGCCGAACGGATTCGGGGAGATCCGGAAGGCCATGGAAGAGCTCAAGATCGTGGTCTTGAAAGGGAACCCCGGCTCGGGCCGACGCTTCGCAGCCCTCGAATTGCTGCGCAGGAGCGCATCCAGTCGCGGCCTGTTCTACGCGCCCGCGGTCGGGGCCGATGACGACAGACTCGAAAAGCTTGAGCCCGAGCTCGGCGACCGCTTCCTCATCGACCTCTCGGCCATGAGTCGCGAGGCCTTCAACTTGGTTACCCGCGAGATCCAACCCTTCTTCAGAAGTGTGCTCGATGCTCACGCGCGATCCGTGCTGATCCTTCCGGACGACTGCGAACCCGAAGCCGACTGGCAGAAATACATCCAGAAGGTGAATCCGCCCGATCCGGTCAAAGCCTATTGGAAGCACCTGCGAAGCATCGGCATCGAGTACGGCGAAGGCCTCGACGAGGCCGGACTCCGAGCGCACTTCCGGCACGCACCGATGCGCGATATGGACCGGCTGAGGGAGCGGGTGGCCGATGCCCGCGCGGCTAATCCCACGCTCGACTTCCGCGCCTGGACGAGCGCGGCCTTGGACACGCTGCGTGCCGGTGGCGAGGAGGTCGCGGCCATCCTCAAAACCCTCACAGCGGGACAGCAGCGCGCCCTGTTTCTCTCGGCTTCGCTGTTCGCGGGCGGGTCTGCCGATGGTGCGTGGCATGCCACGAAAGTGCTACTGCGTACCCTGAAATATCCGAAGAACCCGGATCTGCCGCTGGACCAGATCGATCTTCAGCAACAACTGGCCACTTTCGGCGCCGGTATCGACCAGCAGCGGCGACTTCAGTTCCGGAAGCCCTTGGATGCTGCGATCCGTGACTATCTGTGGGATGGCTATCCGGCCCTGCGAGCCTCGTTGGCGCAATGGATCGAAGCCCTGGTCAAAGGGAGCCAGGTGCTCGCTCCACAGGATGTGGCGCTGGTCGTGGAGCGCTTCGGGCGGCAACATCTCAGGACCGGCCAAATCGACTCGATCAAGGATCTCGTCTCCGATCTGGCCGATGGGGAGAAGGACCTGGCGATGGAGCAGGCCTTCGTCCTGTTGAAACTGGGGCTGTCGGATCTCGATCACGGCCGGGCGTTCCGCCGCAAGATACGGGAGTGGGTGACCAGTTCGGTCTCGGTCGGTCTCGGTCGGGTGCTGATCCAAGCTTGCGTCGAGGTGATCGCCGAGACATATCCCGAGCAGGCCTTGGTCCGCCTGCACCACTTGGCTCGTAAGCCCGGGCCGATCGGTCGGTCGGCGTGCGATGAGCTGGCCAAGCTCCTTGCCCGAGATGGTTTCAGCCGCCTCATCCGCCTGCTGCTTTTCCGCATGACGGAGTACCCGAACGCGCGCGACCCCCACATCTTCGTCCGCGTCATAGATCCTTTCGCCCTCACCGACTCCCGCAACCGCGGGCGTCCGCTGGCCGCCGAGGCCGGCGTCCATGCCCACCTCGTTCTCGCCTGGCGCGCCACGCTCCATCAGCAGCCCGAAAGCTGGCGGCCTCGGCTCGACCAGTGGCTCGCCACGGTTGCCGACGTCGGCCGTCGCGACGTCCTCCTCACCATCCTCGCTGAGGCCCCCGACGACCTGGCCACCCGCGGCCTCCTGCTCTCCGCCGCCGTGGAATGGGCCGCGGCGCGTGGTGGGGCGTGGGAGACCGTCGATGAGTTGCTGAATCGCATCAACGCCGCACAGGGCATCTCCTTCGTCGCCATGGAAAGGACCGACTGATGAGCACCGATACCAAAATCATGGGCGGGATCGTCACGACCGGGTTGGCCGGAGCGTTGGCGGCAGTGGCCGCGAGTGTCGGGTGGGCGTTTTGGCCGGTGTTTCTCGGCATCCCGCTCGTCTTCATCGCGGTCGCGATGGGGAGCCAGTCGACTGTGCGCACCCGCGTGGCTGATGCTGGTCTCGGGGCGTACACGTACGTCGACGGCACCTTCACGAACGGGGGCGATCCGTCGGCCGGCGCCTCGAGCCCCCTGATGCTGCCCAGCATCGAGCACACCTGCGGCCTGCCCCGAATGCCCGTGCCCAGTGCTGTCCCCGGCTACGAGTTCCGCTTCTCGGCGACCGTGCGCTGGCGCGAGAGTGCCAACGTGCCGCAGGTCGCGCACAGCGATCCGGAGGCCGTCGCCCGGGCCGTGATCGTGCGGCGTGCCTTCGACCTGTTGGCGGCACGCGATCCCGGTGAGGTCGCGTTGGCGGAGGTGGAACTGGCCGGGGCGCTCGGCGCGAAGCTCCCCGACGCCGCCGGCCTGATCGAGGCGTGGGCCGGGGATGTCACCCTCACGCTGGCGGACGACGACAAGGAGCGTATGCGCCGCCTCGCCGAGATCCGCAAGGAAGAGGAAGTGTGGGCGAAGGAACGCGAGTACGAGAAGCAGCGTCGTGCCTACCTCGGCGATGACGTCCTCAAGTCGGCGGGCAGTGCCGTGGTCTGGGCGTTGTCGCGTAAGGAGGACTCCATCGAACGCGCCGTGAGCCTGATCGGGCCGCTGGCTGAGCTGTCCGCGGCGGCCAACGACTCCGACGTCTCGCCGGTGTTCCGACGTTGGGTCGCGCCGCAGTACGCCGCTCAGAACGGCTACGCGGCCCAGAACGGACACGCTGCCGACGAGGGCCACGAAAACTACGAGAACTACGACGACTACGACGCGCCCGACTTCGAACCCGCCCCGACCAGCGCTCCTCGAACCACGAACGACTACGTCGACGACTTCGCCGACCACCTCGGCATCCCGGCCGATCTGAGTGTCCGCACGTTCTTCGTCATCAACTTCGCCAAGTTCCTGCGATCAGTCGGCCAGACCGAGGAAGCGGACTCCGTCCAGCGAGCCTTCCATCAGCTCCCTGATCTCGCCGAGCCGCTGTTCGACCTCGATGGGTCCGACCGAGCAGATCACCAGCAGAATCCACAGAACCAGCCGCACCAGCCCCCAACGGCGACCACCTACCCCGGGTCCGGCCCGAACCCCGAAGCCGACCCCGACGCCGACCCTGAAGCCGGCGGCCCAGGCCTCGAAGCCGACGGACCCTACAACAACGCCTACGACCCCTACGAACCCTGATTACCCCGCCACCGTTAGCCC
>NZ_JAAFZA010000376.1 GCF_015356865.1 Catenulispora pinisilvae | reverse complement strand
CGAAATCTGCCGATTTCTCAACAACGCCTTTAAACCCCGTACACGACCGGCGGCCTCCGCACCCGACTCTCGTCCAACAGGTGACCACACCACCAACCCGGTGAACCAATCCGGCCACCGCACTAGCTCAACCGCTCCAGAGCCGCCCGCAGGAACTCATCCCGCCGCCGCTCCAGCGTCGGCTGATCGAGATCGCGCCGCCCCTGATCCTGAATCGCGGTGACGAACTCCCGCATCCGGGGCGGCGTACTCAACGCGGCGACGACATCCCAGTACGCCAGATCCTCGACCTCGTCGCGTCCCCCGGCCGCCAAGTACCCGGCCGTCACCGCCGCAACGTGCCCCGCGCCGAACATCAAAGCCACGTCCAGCCGGATCGCTCAGGTACCGCACGCTCCGCGACCGCCGCCTCGGCCGCGACCAGCAGATCGCTCGCCCCCTGTCGGCGCCGCGCATCCGCGAAGTCCACACCCTCGATGGGTCGGGTCCGCCGCGCCATCCCCGCCAGCGCGGTAGCGGGCACGCGGTGCAGCGACGCCGTACCCGCCCCATAGGCACGCAGCGACTCCGGCGAAGCCTCCACCGGAATCCGGCTGCTGCCCTCGACAACCGTGCTCAACAGCGCCAGCGCCCCGGCTTCCGTGCCGGTCGCGTCGAACGCGATCAGCCGCGACGTGGGAATCCCGTGCTGCCGCGCGACTTCCAGCACGCGCGCCTCGGTACGGAACCCGTCGCGCCGCTCGGCATCGTCCGCCTCACCCACCCGCAGCACGGCGCCGCCGCCGTCGTCCAAGCGCAGCAGCCACGGATTCGAGCCCTCCCGCAGCCCGACGACGCCGGCCAGAGCGGGCCGCGTTCGTCCCGCAGGCGTCAGATGCTCAAGGGCCTAGTTCACCACCGAATCGGGGATCTCACTCATGCGGCAGACGCTACGCGCTTCCATAGACGCCACGCGTTTACGCGCTTCTACAGACGTCACGCGTTTACGCGCTCCCGCAAGCCACCTGCATCATCTCCGTGACCAGTCCCGGCCGCAGCGTCGCGGAGAACGTCTGCTCCGAGGAATCACTGTTCCCAGGCCCTGATCCCGCCATCGCGCCCGTGATTTCCATCGCGCCCATGCCGCCGTTCCACGCCGGTGGGTGCGCGCAGTCGGCGACATGCCAATGGGTGGCCAGACGCGCCGTCTGGCCCGGAGTGATGACCACCGGCAGCCCGGAGGCGGTGATGGTGACACCCGTCTGTCCTGATGCCGGGGCCTCCACGTTCCACGTCGCGATCCCCGCCGCCTCGATCGTGAACGTCAGGTCGAAGCCCTGCGGATCGGTGGGCGCGCCGATCGGCTGCGTCGTGTCGATCGCCGTGACGGCGAACGCGCTGCCGGAGGCCCCGCTCCCGGCCCCGCTCCCGGCCCCGCTCCCGGCCCCGGTCGCGGCGCCGGGCCCAGACCCGGCGCAGATCGCAGTCTGCTGACGCGTGTAGTCGTCCCACAGAGTGTCAGAGAGCGGATAGGCGTAGTCGCGCCGGACGTTCGGATCCTGCGGGGTGCTGACGCTGTACCGGATCGTCACGGGCAGCACCGGCAGGGGTTGCCCGTCGCAGCCGTATGGCAGCGTCACCGGCACCGACGCCGTGGTCCCGCCGTTCAGGGCCTGAGCCGGCCACGCCGTCGCCGATCCGATCCGCGTCCCCACCGCGTCCCACAGCTCGGCGCTGACCACGCTCAGCTGGGCCGCGGAGTCGTTGGTCAGCTCCAGGCCCAGCACCGCGTGGTCGACGCTGTCGTCGTCCGTGAGCGAGGTGGTGCTCAGCCGCACCTTGTAGAGGTCGGCGTCCACCTGCGAAGGGGGCGGGTTCGGCTGCGGTGTCGCCCGCCGCGCGCCGGTCGTCGGCCACACCACGAAAGCCAGCACGACGGCCACGGCGAGCGCTCCGACGATCTGCAAGCGGCGGGGGAGTCGCCCGAGCAGCGACTGTATGGCGTTCTCGCCGTCGATGGTCTCGAACCCGCTGGCGGCGGAGTTCGGCTCGCCCCGCGCCAGCCGTTCCTCGTCGAACTCGTCGTCCAGCTCGACGACGAGTTCGAACTCCGCGGGGTCCGGTTCCCCGGCCGCGTCGGGCGTGCCGCCGCCCGAGGGGTCCCCCCTGCCTGGTCCCATGACCGCATTGTCCGTCGTGGGTTGACCGGACACCAGAGGATCAGCGGCTCCGGTGTGCTGCTCGCTGTTTTCCCCTCGGTCGCCGCTATCCCCTCAGCGGCCGTTATCCCTTCACCAGAACCGCTATCCCTTCACCAGACACGTGATCCGGCTGGTGCAGCAGCGGCGTCCGGACTCGTCGGTGATCACGATCTCGCTGACCACCAGCGTCCGCCCGGCGGAGAGCGCCCGGCAGGTGCCGGTGACCCGGCCCTCCTTGGCCGAGCGGTGGTGGGTGGCGTTGATGTCCACGCCGACCACCTGCTTGTCCGGGCCGGCGTGCAGCGCGGCCATCAGCGAGCCCAGGGTCTCGGCCAGCACCACCGAGGCGCCGCCGTGCAGCAGACCGTAGACCTGGGTGTTGCCGGCCACCGGCATGGTGCCGACGATCTCCTCCTTGGTCGCGGAGGTGATGACGATGTCCATACGCTCGGTCAGGTGGCCGACGCCGACCTCGTTGAACATCGCCGCGATCTGTTCGGCCTCGGACACCTGGCTGTTCTGGTCTATCGACATCGCGGGGCCTCTTTCGGGGGCGGGGCCCGGGCTTTCGGGGGCGGTGCCCGGGCGCGGAAAACCACACCACATTAACTGCAACGTGTTACAGCCAGCCTAACCACCGCCGAGTTGCCCCGGCCTGTCGGTACCGCGCCCTAGGATTCATACCGTGAGCCCCGCCAAGAAGACCGCCGAAAAGACCTCCGCGTCCACCGCGACCCGCCCCGTCCTGCTGCTGCTGGACGGCCACTCGCTGGCGTACCGGGCGTACTACGCGCTGAAGGAGGCGGACCTGCGCACCACCACCGGCCAACCCACCGGCGCGGTGCAGGGGTTCACGTCGATGCTGATCAACACGCTGCGCGACGAGCGGCCGACGCACGTCGCCGTGGCCTTCGACGTCTCGCGCCAGACCTTCCGCACCGAGAAGTTCCCCGAGTACAAGGCCAACCGCTCGGCCTCCCCGGACGACTTCAAGAGCCAGATCGGCCTGATCGACGAACTGCTCGACGGCCTGGGGATCACGGTGATCCGCAAGGAGGGCTTCGAGGCGGACGACGTCATCGCCACCCTGACCACCCAGGCCGCCGCCGACGGCTACGAGGTCCGGATCCTCACCGGCGACCGCGACTCGCTCCAGCTGGTCACCGAGGACGTGACCGTGCTCTACCCGAAGCGCGGCGTGTCCGACCTCTCGCGGTTCACCCCGACCGCGGTCGAGGAGAAGTACGAACTGACCCCGAAGCAGTACCCCGACTTCGCGGCCCTGCGCGGCGACCCGTCGGACAACCTGCCGAACATGCCGGGCGTGGGGGAGAAGACCGCCGCGAAGTGGATCCGCGAGTTCGGCTCGCTGACCGATCTGGTGGCGCGCGCCGACGAGGTCAAGGGCAAGGCCGGGGAGACGCTGCGGGCGCACCTGGAGCAGGTCCGGCTCAACCGCGAGCTCACCGAGTTGGTGCGGGACGTGCCGTTGGAGAAGGGGCCGACGGATCTGGCCTGGACCTCCGAAGGTGACCCGGAGTCGGTATACCAGCTGTTCGACACGCTGGAGTTCTCCACCTCGATGCGGGACCGGGTGGCGCCGCTGCTGGCCTCCGGTGCCGAGGGGGAAGCCGTCGGCGAGGCCGTGGAGCTGGAGGGCCAGGTGCTCCAGACCGGGGAGCTGGCCGACTGGCTGGCCGCCAACGCCGCCGGCGAGGGCGCCACGGGCGTGGCGGTGCGGGGCCGCTGGAGCCACGGCACCGGCGAGGTCGAGGGCCTGGCGTTCGCGACCGCCGCCGGCACCGCCGCGTACGTCGACGTCACGCAGCTGGACCCGGCCGACGAGCAGGCGCTGGCGGCGTGGATGGCCGATCCGCAGCGCGCCAAGGTGCTGCACGACGCCAAGGGCCCGACCCTGGCACTGGCCGCGCGCGGCCTCACGCTGGCCGGCGTGGTCGCCGACACCGCGCTGGAGGCCTACCTGGCGCAGTCCGGCCGCCGCTCCTTCGACCTGGAGCCGCTGGCCGAGGAGGTGCTGGGCCGCCGCCTGTCGCCCGGGGACGCCGACGCCCAGGGCACGCTGTTCGCCGACGAGGACGCCGAGGCCGAGCGCCAGATGAGTGCCGCGCACGCGGTGCTGGACCTGGCCGACGCGCTGCGCGAGAAGCTGGCCGACACCGGCGCCGAGCAATTGCTGACCGACATCGAGCTGCCGCTGGTCGGGGTGCTGGCCGAGATGGAGCAGGTCGGCATCGCCATCGACACCCGGCTGTTCCAGGAACTGGAGAAGGGCTTCACCTCCGAGGCCGCCGAGCAGGTCGTCCAGGCCCGCGAGCACGCCGGCGTCGAGAACCTGAACCTGGGCTCGCCCAAGCAGCTCCAGGAAGTGATCTTCGAGACCCTGGGCATGCCCAAGACCAAGAAGATCAAGACCGGCTACACCACCGACGCCGACGCCCTGGCCTGGCTCCAGGTCCAGACCCAGCACCCGTTCCTGGACCACCTGCTGCGCTGGCGCGAGGTGAACCGGCTCAAGACGGTGGTCGAGGGCCTGTCGAAGTCGGTGTCGGACGACGCCCGCATCCACACCACCTACAACCAGATGATCGCCGCCACCGGCCGGCTGTCCTCGGTGGACCCGAACCTGCAGAACATCCCGATCCGCACCCTGGAAGGGCAGCAGATCCGCAAGGCGTTCATCGCGGGCTCCGACTACGAGTCGCTGATGACGGCCGACTACAGCCAGATCGAGATGCGCATCATGGCGCACCTGTCCGAGGACTCCGGCCTGATCGACGCCTTCACCTCCGGCGAGGACCTGCACAACACGGTCGCCGCCAAGGTCTTCGACGTCGACGCCACCGCCGTCGACCCCGAGCACCGCCGCCGCATCAAGGCCATGAGCTACGGCCTGGCCTACGGCCTGTCCGCCTTCGGCCTGTCCCAGCAACTCGGCATCGAGACCTCCGAAGCCGGCAAGATGATGGACGACTACTTCCAGCGCTTCGGCGGCGTCCGCGACTACCTGCACGAAGTGGTGGTCCAGGCCCGCGCCACCGGCTACACCGAGACCATGTTCGGCCGCCGCCGCTACCTCCCCGACCTGGCCAGCGACAACCGCCAGCGCCGCGAGATGGCCGAGCGCATGGCCCTGAACGCCCCCATCCAGGGCTCCGCCGCGGACATCATCAAGGTGGCGATGATCCGCGTCCGCGACGCCCTCCGCAAGGAGGAACTGAAGTCGCGGATGCTGCTCCAGGTCCACGACGAACTGGTGCTGGAGATCGCCCCCGGCGAGGCCCGGCGGGCCGAGGAACTGGTGCGACGGGAGATGGCGGCGGCCGCGGAGCTGCGGGTGCCGCTGGACGTCTCGGTCGGGGTCGCGGCCAACTGGGCGGATGCCGCGCACTAGGCGCTGCTGTTGCCGGGTTGCCGGGTTGCCGGGTTGCGGGCTGTCGGGTTGATGGGTTGCTTGGCTGGTGGGTGAGGCGCGCCGGGGCCGGCGGGTGTCGGCTTCGGCGCGCGGTTGCTGCTCTTGATCGGATGCGAGCCAAGAGGCGTGCTCGGCGGTGTGCAGGTGTGCAGGTGTGCAGGTGTGCGCGTGCGTGCTCGGTGGTCCCGATTGGGTGCTTGCCGAGAGCTATGTCTACCGCGAGCTGTGATTGCCCCGCGCTCGGATATCGCCCACGTGTACCGCCTCTGCGTACCGCCTACGTGCTCTGCGCCACCGCCCCCACCGCCTGCGCATCCTCCACCTCAGCCACCACCGCAGTGACCTCGCCCGCCGTCCGCGCCGTCAGGCACACCGCCACCGACACCGTCGCGGTCGCCAGCGCCGACGTCGCCGCGGCCGTCACGATCGCGCCCGCCGACCCGTGCGCGAAGCCCACGATCACCGTCGTCTCCAGCACGATCCCGCCGAGCACCACGGCCGACACCACGTGCGAGCGCCGCGCCACCCCGTCCAGCAGCGCCAGGTTCACCAGCGCCAGCAACGCCCCCACGCTCGTGAACAGCCAGCCGTCCGCGCCGAGGTCGAACCCGCCCGGCGTGGCGTACTTGTCCCCGAACGCCAGCCCGATCAGCGGATCGCCGCCCACGCCCGCGAGCGCGATCCCCAGCACCCCGATCCCGCCGGTCAGCGCCAGCGCCACCGACAGCGCCCGGCGCCGTTCCGTCGGCCGCGCCAGCCGCGGGTACGCGAGCATCGCCACGAAGCTCGGCGCGAAGAACGCCGCCCGCGCCAGCAACGCCCCGGTGTTGTAGCGTCCCAGGTCCCCGTCGGTCAGGTACCGGCTGGCCAACAGGGTGTCGAGCACCGTCAGCAGCAGGATGCCGCCGAGTCCGCCGGTCGCCCGCAGCACTTCCGTCAGATAGCCGCTGTGTCCGAGGTGGTGTTCGGTGACCCGCTGCGCTGCCGCCTCCACCGGTCCGGTCGCCGCCGCCGCGGCCTGACCGGCGCCGGTGCCGGAGTTGGCGACGGTGTCGGTGACGGTGTCCATCGCATCCATCGCGTCCATGGCGTTCATCGGGCCCGCCGCCGGCGAACCGGCCTGCACCCCACTCGCAACCTCCCGCAGCAACCACCGCCCCGCCACCGCCGCGAACGCCCAAGCCGCCGTCTGCGCCGCCATCACCGTCGTCGGCGACGACTGGGCCGAAGCCGCCGCGGCCCCGATCACCAACCGCGACCCCTGCGCCGCCAGATACAGCAGGGTCATCGTCATGAACCGCGACGTCCCCTGCGCGATCCCCAAGTACGACGCGAACACCGTGTTCGCCGCCAACGACACCCCCGTCCACACCACACCTCCGACCGTCACCGACGGCAACAACGCCGCGATCGCCGGAGCCAGCGCCATGAACAAGGCGGCCACCCCGATCCCGACCG
>NZ_JAAFZA010000375.1 GCF_015356865.1 Catenulispora pinisilvae | reverse complement strand
GGTTTGGGTGCCGGACCCTGGCGCCTGGGGGAGACGCCGGGGCCCGGCTGTTGGGTTGTGCTGTGCCCGCCCCTTGCGGGGCCTGCTCGATGCGGGGGCGATCCCCCATCTGCCTCCGACTTGGCCGAAGCCGGAGGCCCTTATCGCCTCGCTTCGAGCAGTCGACGACGCGAGGTCATCGAGGGCGTGGCGGCTGCCTTCGGGCGGGTGCGGTGAGCTCTGTCCGCGCTCGGCCGGTGGTGACCGTCGGTCCGGGGGCCGCCGGTTGGGTTTGGCGGTGGTTGGCGGCCTTTGGATTACTTCAATAGTGGGTGAATGCTGCATATCGGACATCGGGTGATTGGCGTAGATCGGGCTACGCGGATTGGCTGGCGCCGAATGGGTGAGGTGCGGGTGCCGCGGTGGTGGGCGGCTTGTTTGGCGCTGCGGAGTTGCCTCGCTGGCATGCCGGGCGGTTGTGGGCGGTTGTGGCCGGCTGGCGCGGCGGGTGGTTGTGCGCGGTTGGCAGGCCTGAGTTGCCGTGCTGGCTGCTGCGGCGGCCGTGGGGCGGGCTTCGGGCGGGCTGCGTGGTCATCCGTGGCTCAGCCGACGCCTCCGGTCGCCATGGTCGGCCGACGCGGGTGATTGCGCTGCGAACGGGCTTGGTCGGTCATCTTGCCTCAGCTGACTTGCGTGGCTATTCGCGCCTCGGTCGACCTGCGAGGCAGGGGGCTGGCGCAGGCAGCTGGGCAGCCGTCGGGCAGGCGCAGGTAACCGGGCCGCGGCCAAGCTGGCGCGGGTAGCTGGGCCGCGGCCGGGCTGGGGCAAGCAACTGGGCCGCAGGCCGGCTGGGGCAGGTAACCGGGCCGCAGCTGGGTCGGCGTAGGTAACGAGGTTGCAATCTGGCCGCGACGGTCGGCCACGCCGACGTAGCCAACCGGGCCGACGCGGCCGCTCAAGCCAAGCGTGTCGGGCAGCCGGCTCGCCAACCTCACGGGGCTGTACACCTAGCCGACGTCCGCGTAGCCAGGCGAAGCGGGGTCGACGCTCGCATACGCGCCCCCGCAGCTCGCCGAGCCCGGTGGCGAATGGTCCTTGCCCGATGCCTGATGGCCCGGTGCCCGGTGCCCGGTGCCCGGTGCCCGGTGGCCCATGCTCGGCGCCCGCCGACCTGCCGGCGCCCGCAGCGCCACCCGGTCCGCGTCCGCGCCGCCTCACCTGGCCTGCGCGGCCATCCAGCTCTCGACCTCGTCCGGCTCGCGTGGCAGTGCTGCGGACATCAGCAGTGCGCCCTGCTCGGTGATTACCAGGTCGTCCTCGATGCGGATGCCGATGCCGCGGAGTTCTGGGGGGAGGGTTAGGTCGTCGGGTTGGAGGTAGAGGCCTGGTTCTACGGTGAGGACGTTGCCGGTTGTCAGGGTGCCTTCTACGTATTCGTCGGCGCGGGCTTTGGCGCAGTCGTGGACGTCGAGGCCGAGCATGTGGCCGCTGCCGCAGAGGGTGTAGCGGCGGTAGATGCCGATGGTGGGGTCCATTGCTTCTTCGAGGGAGACCTTCAGGAGGCCCATGTCGATGAGGCCGGTGGCGATGGTGCGCATGGCGGCCCAGTGGAAGTCGCGGAATCTGGCGCCGGGGCGGAGGGTGGCGATGCCGGCGTTTTGGGCTTGGAGGACCAGGTTGTAGAGGTCGCGTTGGAGGGGGGTGAAGGTGCCGGAGATGGGGAGGGTGCGGGTGATGTCGGCTGTGTAGAGGGTGTCTACTTCGACTCCGGCGTCGAGGAGGAGGAGGTCGCCGGGGTGCAGGGTGCCGTTGTTGGCCGTCCAGTGCAGGACGCAGGCGTGGGCGCCGCCGCCGACGATGGTGTTGTAGCCCACGTCGTTGCCTTCGATGCGGGCGCGGGTGTTGAAGGTGCCTTCGACCCAGCGTTCGCCGCGGGGGCGGCCGGCGACTGTGGGCAGGATGCGTGCGACGTCTTGGAAGCCGAGGGTGGTGGCGTCTACTGCGGCCTGAAGTTGTTCGAGTTCCCAGGCGTCCTTCACCAGGCGGAGTTCGGAGAGGTGGGCGGTGAACTCGGCGTCGGCTTCGGGGCGCGCGGTGACCAGGGCGTCGACTCGGGGGTCGGAGCCGCGCAGGACGCGGGTCGGGATCGCGGCGCCGGAGAGCTTGTCGGACAGGCGGTTCAGGTTCTCGGTGGTGATTCCGTACAGCTCCGAGCTTTCGCTCAGGGAGGGGCGGCGGCCCTCCCACATCTCGCCGAGGCGGCGGTCGCGGAACGCTTCGCCGTTGTCGCGGGAGGAACGGTCGTGGGCGAACAGGATCGCGTCGTGGCCGGAGCCGTTGGGTTCGAAGACCAGCACCGCCTCCAGCAGTTGGCTGCCGGTCAGGTGCGCGAAGGCGCTGTGCGGGCGGTAGTGCCAGTAGGTGTCGTTGCTGCGCAGCTTCTCCACGCCGGCCGGCACGATCAGGCGCTCGCCGGGAAAGCGGGCCGAGACCGCCTCGCGCCGGCGCCCGGTCCACCTGGAGGCGGGCACCGGGCCCGGGTCGGGGAGCGGGGACGGGGCCCACTGGGTGGCCATGAACGCCGCCAGGGCGTCGGTGACCGGCAGGTCATGGCTGCCGGTGGCGAACTTCGACAGATTCGGGTCGCTGGACACTGCGGCTCCCTGGGGGTGCGAAGGGCTGGAACGTGCGGTGCGAGGGCGGTGCGGGGACGGTGTGCTGACGGCGTCTTCCCGGGCCGCGGGCCGCACTGTGCAATGTTACATTCCACGAGCGGTCGAGGTAACCGGGGTGCGGGGGACCGAACAGTCGGACTGAAAAGGCAGGCCGCAAAGGCAGGCCGCAAAGGCAGGCCGCAAGGGCAGGCCGAAGAATCGGACTGTTGAAGCAACCGGCGCGGCGGCCTGGACAACCAGATGGACAACCAGGTGGACAACGAGATGGACAACCAGATGGTCGCGGTAGCAGGTGCGGTGGACTGAAGAGCTGGACTGAAGAGCTGGGCTGAAGAGCTGGGCTGAAGAGCTGGATCGAAGAGCCGGAACGAAGAGACGGATCGAAGAACCGGGCCGTAGAGGCAGACCGAAGAGCCGGACTGTCGTGGAAACCCGGGCAGTGGTGCCGGAAGAACCGGGCCGCCGTGCAAACCGTGGCGCGGTCCGAAGAACCGCGCGGTCGTGTGATTCGTCTGGTGAGTGTGAATGACGACACTGGCACGAGACCGGGGCCGGCGGCTCGGGACCCGGAGGACGTGGACGCCGACTTCACGGACTTCGTCACGGCGCAGGGAGCTCGTCTGTTGCGCCTGGCGGAGCTGATGACCGGTGACCCGCGTCGGGCTGCGGATCTGACGCAGACTGCGTTGGAGAGCGCCTATCTGCGCTGGCATCGGATCGAGTCAGGGAGCTGCTTCAGGAGGGGGTGACGACGCGGGGGTCTCTGCGGCCGGGGTGATTCGCGGGGCACGTCGGCGTCGCGTGCGGCATCGGGCCACGGCGGCCGGGTCGTCGCTGGCGGTGCTGGGAGTGGCTGCGGGGGCGGTCGCGTTCGGCGCACACTCTGCGGGGCCGTCACGGGCGAGCGCGCAGGTGGCGCCGGCCGCCGCTCCCAAGACGCCCGCGACATCCGTGAGGCCGGCGACGTCCGCGCCGCCCTCGCCGAAGACCTGCTCGGCCTCGGTCACCGGTGCGGTGCCGGCGACGACGTCCACGACCGTCGAGGGCCTGGAGTTCACCACGATCTCGGGGACGACCATGGGGATCCCGTGGGCGGAGCAGATTCATGTGTTCCCGAACAAGCAGGCTCACACGGACTGGATGAGCGGCAAGCCGTCGGGGACGTACCCGACGGGTGCGGCGGATGCCTTTCATGAGGGAGCGGTGGCGCAGTTCCGTAGGCCGGGGGAAGCAGGCTACGCGGAATTCGGCGTTCCTCCCACTGAGCAGGACTACTTCTCGTTCGATTCGGCCGGGGGGCTGGGGCCCGGCACGCCGATTCCGGGCACGTCGACAACGGTCAACGGCGCCAAGGTGCCGGCCAGGATGACCTTCAAGGCGTATCTGGTCGGGGCGTGGATGGATCCGAAGGTCGACCATCTGTGCCTGCAATACGCCGACCACGCCGAGTTCGTCCCGGTGTACCGGACTCAGGGTGCTGCTTTCGTCGAGTTCGGATTCGTGGTGGCTGAGCGGCCGCAGAAGGTGATCGGCTATGACGCGTCCGGCCAAGTGGTCGGGACGGCGAAGGCCGTCATGATGCCGATGGGGTTGCCGATCATCTTCCAGCCGTGAGGCCCTGACTGACCGTGGGGCTGAGGGGGCGGCTGCCGGTCTGAGGGCTGCCGGTCTGAAGAAGCGGGCCTCTCGCCGCCATGCGACGACGACGAGGGGCCCGCGTCATGCGGAGCTGGCGAATCAGCACCCGATCACGGTGTGAGCCGGTGCAAGTCCCGCGGGAACAAGGCGGTACGCCGCAGGTTGTCCGCCTCGGTCAAGCGCATCGTCCAGCGCTCCAGCCCCAGCGCGAACCCGCCGTGCGGGGGCATCCCGTGCTTGAAGTTCGCCAGGTAGCCCTCGTAGGCCTCGGTGGACTCCCCGCGCGCCGCCAGCGCTGCGACGTAGTCCTCGTACCGGTGCAGCCGCTGGCCGCCGGTGATCAGCTCCAGACCGCGGAAGATCAGGTCGAAGCTGTTCGAGTACTGCGGCCGGTCCGGCTGCGCGTGGGTGTAGAAGGGGCGTTTGGCCATCGGGTAGCCGGTGACGAACAGGAACTCGCTGCCGAACTCCCGTACCGCCCACTCGCCGAGCGTGCGTTCGTTGGCCGGGGACAGGTCCGGCTCGTCCTCGCCGAGCAGTTCCATCGCGTCCGCGAAGTGGATCTCAGGGATCTGCTCTGGGACGGTCGGCAGCTTGACGCCGAGCAGGTCCACCGCGGCCGCCGCGCGTTCGGCGACCGAGGCGACCATGCCGACCAGCGCCTCGCGCACCACCGCCATCACGTCGCGGTGGTCGGTGATGAAGCCGAGCTCGGCGTCCAGGCTCGTGTACTGGGCCAGGTGGCGCGCGGTGTCCGAGGGTTCGGCGCGGAAGACCGGGCCGGTCTCGTAGACCCGTTCGAAGACGCCGACCATCGCCTGCTTGAAGAACTGCGGCGATTGCGCCAGATACGCCTTGCGCCCGAACCAGTCCAGGGCGAAGACGTTGGCGCCGGACTCGGTGGCCGAGCCGACGATCTTCGGGGTGTGGATCTCGGTGAAGTCCAGGGCGTCCAGCGCGGAGCGGAAGCCGGCGATCGAGGCGGCCGTGAGTTGGAACGGGGCGCTCAGGTGCGGGTGCCGCAGGGTCACCGGGGCGCCGTCCAGGATGGTCGGCAGCGAGGCCGTCACGGTCGGGCGGTAGATCTCCAGCGGCGGTGTCTCGGCCGGGCTCGACAGCAACTCGACCTGCGGGCCCTCGGCCGGCGCGACGAGTTCCACGCCGCCGGGTGCCTGCTCGTTGGCCGTGACGGTCCCGACGAAGGAGAGCACGGTCTCCTCGGGGATGTCGTGCGACTGTCCGGCGACGGCGCCCGGCAGCACGGCCTGGGTCAGGCCGCTGCGGTCGCGCAGGATGAGGAACGTGACGTTCTTGAGTTCGCGGCGGCGGTGCAGCCAGCCGGAGACCTGAACGGTTTCACCTACGTGCGCCGACAACTCCGACGCTAGTACGCGGTGGATCATTTGAGCCCTCCAAGGGGTCTCGACGTGATCCCTTGGGGGTGCGGGCGATAAGGGAATCGCGGTACCACCGCACCTTCACCGCGGCCTGACGGCCGCGGCCTCTCGTGGCCCGATGACGGGGGCCGGCCGGCGGGGCATTGCCTCCCCGCACTCCGGAGTGTCTTCGCCTCGGAACGCGGGGCCGTCTTCCCAGCTGCCGACGGCTCTCTGGACCCGCGCCGAATCCGAGGCTACTCGTCTCCTTCAGCGTGTTGAGGTGATCTTAACCTCCGCGCTGATCAGGAACAATCGAATACCCCGGTTGGGGAATTCGTCTTGTCTTTAGCTCTAGCCGTACCAGTAGCCAGACCCGGGACGCCGTGGCAGTGGTCGGCGACCCACGCGTCACGGTCCTGTGCCGCCAGGCTTCGCCCGCCCATCCGCAGCTGCGACACCACGACGTAGCGCAGCTGCCCGGTGTGGACGAGGTTCGCCAGCCCCTGCACGGTCGGCGCCGGGGCGTCGCTGGTGAAGCCGCCCATCGGGAGCACCGGGAGGTTGTCCGCGAGGTAGGGGGCGGCGGCCATCGAGCCGTCGATCGCGGCGGCGTAGGGGCGGCCGTCGCGATTGCGCTTCAGGAACGTGACGACCCGCGGGTCCGGTCCGTGCTCGAAGTCGTGGATGCCGTGCTGGATCTCCTTGTTGACCGCCGCGCTGAACTTGCGTCCGCCGAACATCGACTGCGGCGGGCCGGCCGAGGCCGCCACGCTGCCCATCATGTCGCCCTTGCGGGTGAGGACCGACGTGGCCCAGACCGCCGGTGCGGCCAGCGCCGCCGTCGCGACCGCCACCGCTGAAAGCACGCCCAGGGTACGGTTGCGGGCGACGCGGGCCCACGGCACCAGCGCGATCGCGACCACCGCGGCGGCCACCACGAACCAGCGGAGCCACGGCTGGTAGTGCGGGGTCTCGCGGCTGGCGAAGAACGCCCAGCCGGCGGTCAGGGCGACCAGCGCGGGCAGCTGCCAGGTGCGGCCGCGGGCGGCGGCGATGAAGGCGGCCCCGGCCAGGGCGGCGACCGGGGGAGCCAGGGTCGAGGTGTAGTAGGAGTGGATGCCGGTGGCGGCGCAGAAGGCCAGGCCGTAGATGCCGAGCCAGCCGCCCCAGAACACGTAGCCGGCGGTGGACTTTCGCTGTGCGCGCTCAGGGCCGGACGCCTGCTGACGCTCGGAGTCCGCGGCGCGGGATGCGTGCTGGGACGCGTGCGCTGCCAGGGCTTCGACGCTGGACATCTGTCCGGGCGCCGATCCGGCTGCCGCCAGCGATCCGGCTGATGTCGCCGACGCGACCGGCGCAGCCCCGGCCGACGCCGTCGGGCTAGCCGATGCCGGCGATCCGGCTGCCGTCTGAGTCGACGCGAACGCCGCCGATCCGGCCGTTGCCCCGGCCGTCGCTCCGACCGACGCGAACGCCCCCGCCGTCCCC
>NZ_JAAFZA010000374.1 GCF_015356865.1 Catenulispora pinisilvae | reverse complement strand
ACGGCGCGGACTTTACTCCCGGACACCGGTGCTGTACCCCTTGGGGCTGACGACGCGACCGTGGGGAACGAACCGCACCACCTCACAAACCGCCGCCGCAGGGCCCTGACCCGGCCACCCTATGGAGCAGCGCCAGTTCCCCGAGGGAGCCGAGAGCCCCCGCCGGAGGCGCCGGCTCTTCACCAGGGCTCTTGACCTTGATCTGGTTCTTGATCTGGTTCTTGATCTGGTTCTTGATCTGGCTCTTGATCTTGCTGTTGATCTGCTCTTGCTCTGACCTGCCGGAGTGGAAGAGGCCTGAGGCGGGGCGGGGTCGTGAACGCGGGAACCGGCAGCCGACAGACACACCCGCCGCCCCGAACCCCGAACCGGCTCAACTATGACCGAAGGCCGTAAAAAGCATTTAAGCCCCACACACCAACCGCAGCCCGGCCCGCAAACTCCAGCCCCACCAAAGAAGATCCGAACCCCGAACAGCCCTCAGCGGCGATCGGGATCGACAAAGGCTGCCGATCGGGTGATCGGCCACCCGTGGCCTGAGGAACTGCCGCCGGTAACCAGGAAATCCGTTGGGAAAGTGTCGTCAAGCAGCTCGTTGAAGGTGCTGAACACCTGCTCGAGTGATGTTGCCGGAGGGTCGGAACCTATGTCGTCGGCCGCTGTCTGATCGGCCGTCCGACCATGGCCGGACCCTATCCGCCGGGGCGGACAAAGCCCGGCCGATGGCCTATGGCCTATGGCCGACGGCCGATCAGACAGCCGCTAAGCGAACTGCCCGAACCACTCCTCAAGCCCGGCCCGCACCGCCGCGATCCGCGTCACCACCGGCGACCGGTCGGCGGCTGTGCGGTCGCCGAGCTCGATGTAGCACTTGAGCTTCGGCTCGGTGCCGCTGGGCCGCACCGCGATCCAGCCGTTCTCCAGCGCCAGTCGCAGCCCCTGCTCCGGGGGCAGCACCTGGCCGGCCGCCGAGAGGTCGCCGACCTCGGTCACGGGGACGCTGCCGAGGGTGGTCGGCGGGGTGCGGCGCAGGGTGCGCATCATGGTCTGGATCTGGTCGGGGTCGTCGCTGCGGATCGAGAGCTGGGTGGTGACCAGGTTGCCGGTCACCTTGTCGACCTCGGCGAGTGCGTCGAGCAGGGTGCGGCCCTCGGACTTCAGGGTGGCGGCGAACTCCGCGGCGACCAGTGCGGCCGTGACGCCGTCCTTGTCCCTCACGTGGGAGGAGTCGACGCAGTAGCCGATCGCCTCCTCGTACCCGAAGGCCAGGTCGGGTACCTTCGAGAGCCACTTGAAGCCGGTCAGGGTGCGGGCGTAGCCGACCTTCGCCGCGGCGGCGATCGCGGCCAGTCCCTCCGAGGACACGATCGAGGTCGCGAAGGTCCCGCGCCGGCCGTTGTTCGCCAGGTACCAGCCCAGCACCAGGCCGACGTCGTCGCCGGACAGCCGCCGCCAGCCGCCGGGCGCCGCCCCGTCCGGCACGGCCAGGGCCATCCGGTCCGCGTCCGGGTCGTTGGCGATGATCAGGTCGGCGTCGTGCTCGGTGGCCAGGGCGAAGGCCAGGTCGAGCGCTCCGGGCTCCTCCGGGTTGGGGAACGAGACCGTCGGGAAGTCCGGGTCAGGCTTCTGCTGCTCCGGAACGCTGATCGGCTCCGGGAACCCGGCGTTGGTCAGGACCCGGTGGAACAGCTCGAATCCGACGCCGTGCATCGCGGTGTAGACGAACCGCAGATCGCGGTGCGTGGACTCGGCGACCAGTTCCCTCGACCGCGCCACATAGGCGTCGATCACGTCCGGCGGTACCACCGTCACGTCCTGGATCGCCCCGCGCGGTACGTCGGCCAGCGCCCCGACCGCGTCGATCCGCGCCGCGATCAGCGTGTCGTTGGGGGTCGTGATCTGCGAGCCGTCGCCGAGGTACACCTTGTACCCGTTGTCCCGCGCCGGGTTGTGGCTGGCGGTGACCATCACGCCGGCCTGCGCCCCGAGCGCGAGCACGCTGTACGCCAGCATCGGCGTCGGCAGCTCGCGCGGCATCAGGTACGGCCGGTGCCCGGCGCCGAGCATCACCTCGGCGGTGTCCTCGGCGAAGCGCCGGGAGTTGTGCCGGGCGTCGTAGCCGATCGCCACGATCTGCCCGGTGCCGTGCTGCTCGGTCACGAACGCGGCCAGCCCGGCGGCGGCGCGCAGCACCGTCACCCGGTTCATCCGGTTCGGGCCGGCGCCGAGTTCGCCGCGCAGCCCGGCGGTGCCGAACTGTAGGCGGCCGTCGAAGCGGTCCTCCAGATAGCCGTATGCCACCGAGTCGCCGGACTCGGCCGCCTCCAGCAGCTCCTCGAGCTCCCCGCGGGTCGCCGGATCCGGGTCCTCAGCCAGCCAGGCCCGGGCCGCCGCGAACAACGCCTCGCTGATGGCGGTGCCGGTCGCGGCGGGGGTCGGAGTCGTCACGGCGGCCGCGGCGTCGGTAGCCGCCCCGCCTGCGCTGTGTTCAGTCCTCTGCGTCATCGCGTCCCCTTCCGGGCCGGTCAGATCTTCGCCGGTCAGATCTTCTCGACGATCCCCTGGAGCAACGTCCCCAGGGACGCCGCCGACGCCGCACCGGTCTCCATCACCTCAGTGTGCGACAGCGGCTCGCCGGTCATGCCGGCGGCGAGGTTCGTCACCAGGGAGATACCCATGACTTCGGCCCCGGCCTCACGCGCCGCGATCGCTTCCAGCGCCGTCGACATGCCGACCAGGTCGGCGCCCCAGGTGCGGAACATGCGGATCTCGGCCGGGGTCTCGAAGTGCGGGCCGCGCAACGCCAGGTAGACGCCCTCGGCCAGGGTCGGGTCGACCGTGCGGGCCAGCTCGCGCAGCCGGGCGGAGTACAGGTCGGTGAGGTCCACGAAGCGGGCGCCGACGATCGGCGACTCGCTCTGCAGGTTCAGGTGATCGCTGATCAGCACCGGCCGGCCGGCGTGCATGTCCGAGCGCAGGCCGCCGCAGCCGTTGGTGAGCACGACGGTCTTCACGCCGTTGGCCACCGCGGTGCGCACACCGTGCGCCACCGAGGCCACGCCGCGGCCCTCGTAGAGGTGCGTGCGGCCGAGGAACACCAGGACCTTGTTGCCGCCGACGGTCACCGAGCGCACCTTGCCGGCGTGCCCGATGACGGTCGAGGCGGCGAAGCCCGGCAGGGCGTCGACCGGGGACTCCCAGTCCGGGGTGCCGAGCGCGTCCGCGGCCTCGGCCCAGCCGGAGCCCATGACCACGGCGACGTCGTGCCGTCCGGCCAGTTCGGTCAGGCGGGCGGCGGCGGTCTCGGCCTGCTGGTAGGGGTCCTGGGAAGGGTCTGCGCTGTTCGTCACCCGGTGAGCGTACAGCGCGCCGATCCCTCAACGGCGGCCGCGTCAGACCGGAGCGAACCCGGGCGCCGGCTCCTCGCCGAGCGCACCGGCGTCCGCCGTGGCCGGGCCCACCGGAGCGTCCGCGCGCAGGTTCCGCACCTGCGAGGACATGAACGTCAGCCCGGTCGCCCCGACGATCACCGCGCCCGCCCCGAGCTGCACCGCCCGGGTCCCGAACGCGTTCGACGCCGGGCCCGCCACCAGCGAGCCGAGTGGTGAGGCGCTCAGTGAGCCCAGCGCGTCGTAGGAGTACACCCGGGCCAGCTTGTCCTGCGGGATGTGCCGGGTCAGCGCCACGGTCCACAGGATCATGAAGTACTCGCCGGAGAACCCGGCCAGCACCGACACCGCCGAGATCGCCCACAGCGGCCCGCCCAGGCCCATCACGACCGGCGGCAGCGCGAAGGCGAAGGTGAGGATCGTGCCGACGAACATCGGCCGCTTCACCTGGTACATCAGCCCGGCGATGCCGCCGAGCAGAATGCCCAGGCCGTCGCAGCTGATGATGGTCGCCCACGCCCCGGCGCCGCCGAGCCGGGCCTTGGCCACCTCCGGGCCCAGGACCGTGAACCCGCCGAACCAGCCGGCCAGCACCGCCGCGTAACAGGCGATGACCGCCCACAGCCAGGTGCGCGAGCGGACCTCGGCCCAGCCCTCGCGCAGCTCGTGCATCATGCCCGGCGCCTTCTCGGCGGCCCGGACCAGCGCCGGGACCGTGATCCGGACCAGCGGGGCGGTGCCGAGCAGCAGCAGGACCGCGTCCAGGCCCATGGCCTCGCCGGGCCCGAAGGCCGTGACCAGGATGCCGCCGACCGCCGCGCCGAGCATCAGCATCGAGGACTGCGCCAGCCGGGACAGCGAGGAGGCGGCCTGCATCCGGTCCTCGGGCACCAGACGCGGGATCAGGGACTGGGACGAGGGATAGAACAGCGCGCCGCCGGTGCCCATGAGCAGTGCGGCCATCAGCAGGTTCCAGGTGTGCGCGGAGTGCGTGAGCATCAGCACCCCGGCCAGGCCCTCGCCGGCGGCCGCGGAGAAGTTGGCGGCCATCATCACCCGCTGCGGCCGGAACCGGTCCGCCAGCACCCCGCCGACCAGGGTGAACACCAGCATCGGGGCCAGCTGCGCGGCCAGCACGAAGGAGACCGCGGCGGCGTTGCCGTCCGGGTGTTTGACGGACTTGGTGACGGCCAGCACGGCGAAGGACAGCGCCACCGAGGAGATGCCGGTCGCCGACGTGGACAACAGGCGTTCCAGCAGCACCAGCCGGAACTGGCTGATACGCAGGACGGTGAGGGATTCGCCGAAGGTCTCTTTGAGCGACTGCGATTCCGCTACCTGGTCGATTGAGGGCGATTCCGCCTCGAAGTCTGGGGCGGTGTTGCTCACGGTTATCTACCTGGTTTCTTACTTGTCGCCGACCGATCCAGGCTATCCGGTGCCGCCAACGGATTTTTGTGAGAGACAATGGTGCACGTGACTCGGATCGTGATCATCGGCGGTGGACCTGGCGGCTACGAGGCGGCCCTGGTGGCGTCCCGGCTCGGCGCGGAAGTCGTGCTGGTCGAACGCGAGGGGGTCGGCGGCGCGTCCGTCCTCACCGATTGTGTGCCGTCCAAGACGCTCATCGCCACCGCTGACGTGATGTCCTCCTTCGAGTCTGCCGAAGAACTGGGCATCCGCATCGGCGGGGTGTCGTTCGGCGGTAGCTGTGTGACGGGTGTGAACCTGGAGAAGGTCAACCGCCGGGTGAAGAACCTCGCCTCGGCCCAGTCCGTGGACATCGCCGAGTCGCTGGCCAAGGCCGGGGTGCAGATCGTCAAGGGCCGGGGCCGGCTGACCCCGGACCGCCAGGTCGAGGTGGACCTGGCGGACGGCACCGTGGCGGTCTACCACGCCGACGTGATCCTGCTGGCCACCGGCGTGCGCCCGCGCGAGGTGCCCGAGGCCATGCCCGACGGCGAGCGCATCTTGAACTGGAAGCAGGTCTACAACCTCAAGGAGCTCCCGCCGGAGCTGATCGTGGTCGGCTCGGGCGTCACCGGCGCCGAGTTCGCCGGCGCCTACCAGGCGCTCGGCTCGGCGGTCACCCTCGTCTCCTCCCGCGACCGGGTCCTGCCCGGCGAGGACGCGGACGCCGCCGAGGTGCTGGAGAGCGTCTTCCGCCGCCGCGGCATGCGCGTCCTGTCCCGCTCCCGCGCCGCCTCCGCGGTCCGCGACGGCGACCGGGTGATCGTCACCCTGGAGGACGGCCGCACGGTCGAGGGTTCGCACGTGCTGATGGCCGTCGGCTCCCTGCCCAACACCGAGGACCTGGGCCTGAAGGAAGCGGGCGTCGAGCTGACCAAGAGCGGCCACATCGACGTGGACCGGGTCTCGCGCAGCACGTCGGCCCCGGGCGTCTACGCGGCCGGCGACGTCACCGGCGTGCTGCTGCTGGCTTCGGTGGCCGCGATGCAGGGCCGGATCGCGATGTACCACGCGCTCGGCGAGGCGGTGTGGCCGATCAACCTCAAGCGGGTCTCGTCCAACATCTTCACCAGCCCCGAGGTGGCCACGGTCGGCCAGACCAACGCCAACGCGCACCACGACTCGCCCGGCTTCAACGAGTACAAGCTGGCGCTGGACTCCAACCCCCGGGCGAAGATGCTGGACTTCAGGGACGGCTTCGTGAAGCTGTTCTCCCGCAAGGGCTCGGACACGATCGTCGGCGGCGTGATCGTGGCGCCGCGGGCCAGCGAGCTGATCCACCCGATCACGATGGCTGTGGACCTGCACCTGACGGTGGACCAGGTGGCGTCGGTGTTCACGGTGTATCCGTCGCTGTCCGGCTCGATCGCCGAGGCCGCGCGCCGGCTGCACGCGGATGTGAAGGACGAGGACTGAGCGGTAGCGGTGCCGCATCGCCGCTCACCGCTCACCGCTCACCGCCCCGCACACGCACCCTCGCCACCCGAGGGCTTGTCTGAGCTCTGATATCGCTGCCAGGATGGTCGCTCCGCGGAGTTACCAGCCGGTAGTGGCATGGGGGGCGACACACGTGAAGGTCTCGCTGCACAGCACCAAAGCACAACTGGCCGCCGCACTCGTGGTGGGCGGCATTGTCGTCGGGGCGGCGGTGTACTGGAGCTCCGGCACCAAGGGCGGCGACACGGACCCGTGCCAGGCGGCATCGCAGAGTCCTGCGGACCAGACCGGGGCGAAGCTCTGCCGGGCGTTGCAGCACGCGGGGCTCCCGGCACTGCTGGGCGTGCCGTCGGCGAAGGCGGTGTACGCCGGACAGATGGCGGCGCCGGGCACCACTGAGGAAGTCCACGTGGAGTGGAACGCGGGCCAGTACGCGGTGATCCTGTCGACCAGCCAGACCGGCACGGTGCAGGGGACCGAGCAGCTCGCCGGCCACCCGGCGGCGCTGCTGTCGGGAACCTCGAACGGGCACCAGGTGAACCGGCTGGAAGTGGCCTGGAGAGCCGCTGGCGGCGCGGGGGTCTACGCGGTGGACGTGATGATGGCGGACGGGTCGACGATCGCGCAGAGCGATGCGGGGCGGCTGGAGCGGGCGGTCGCGGCGAAGGCGTTGCCGGGGCTGCCGGAGTGGCACGCGAGCTGAGCTTCCCGCCTCATCGCGGCTGATCCGGCGCTCGCGCTTCAATCACCCGCCGTAGCTTGCTTGCCCCAGCTCGCCCGCTCCAGCTCATCAGTCTTTGCTTGCCTGTCGCGGCTCAGCCGCCGCGGCTCAGCCGGCGCGGCTCACCAGTCGCCGCCGCCGCCCCAATCCGAACCGCCGCCGCCGGAGTCACCG
>NZ_JAAFZA010000373.1 GCF_015356865.1 Catenulispora pinisilvae | reverse complement strand
GCCCACATCGGCACCGCCCTGGCCTACGCCCCCGACTTCCCCGCCGCCTACGAAGCGCTCTTCAAACTGGCCGCCCGCGTCGGCGACACAGCCGGCGACACAGCCGTCGACACCGCGGTCGACCTCTTCCCCCTCGACGGCAACCACCTCGCCTACACCATCGGCCGCGCGCACCTGCTCGGCGCCGGCGACGACCCGGACGCCGGCCTGGACCTGCTGCTCGCCGTCGTCGCCCACGACCCCGAGCGGCCGTGGTCGGCAGTGCCGTGGGTCGCCGACCCCGAGGCGCCGCGCCGGATGGATCCGGACCGGATCGCCGAGGCCTACCTGTCGCTCCTGCCGAGTCTGCCGAGCCCGCCGGACGGCATGTCAGAGAACTGTCGACGTGCCCTGATGCCGGTGCTGGAGCTGGGCCGCAACGCCGTCGCGAGCCATCCCGGGCACGGTCTCGTGCACGGCGCGGTGGCCAGCCTGGCCCGCCGCCTCGGCGCCTGGGACGAGGCGATCGCGCTGGCCGCCCGCGGTGAACAGCTCGACCCGAGCTGGCTGACGACGATGTGCGCCGCCTCGGCTTACTCCACGGCCGGCCGGGTCGACGAGGCGCTGGCCGCCTACCAGCGGATGCTGCGCTTCGATCCCGAGAACACGGCCGTGCTCACCGACATCGCCGAACTCCTGGCCGACGCCGGCCGCTTCGACGAGGCCTTGGAATGGATCGACCGGGCGCTGGCCATCGCGCCCCGGGACCCGGCGGCGTTCCCGACCGCGTGCGCGCTTCGCTTCGCCGATGACCGGGACGTCGCCCACCTGATCGCCCTCGCCGACTACCTCCAGGACCAGCCCGACGCCGAGCACGCCCACCGGATGCTGGCCGCGGGCTGCGCCGGCCACCCCTGGCTGGACCACGTCCCCGCCGGCCTCGACGGCGCCGCGGCCTTCCTGGACGCCCCGGGCGCGGTCGCCGGGTTCCGGGCCGAGATCGCCGACGACCCCGACCCGTGGATCGAGCTGGACACGATCGAACTCCCCAGCGCGATGGCCGTGCTGGGCCGGGTGCTGCCCCAGGTGTCGGTCCGGATCGGCACCGTCCCGGAGCCCGATCCGCGCAGCCCGCGGTGCCCGACGGACACCGCCGTGTGGTCCTACGACGGCACCACCGCGCGCCCCGCGGTCCCGGCCCCGGCTCCGGACGGCGCGCGGGCCGTCGCGGACCTGGCCACGCTGGCGATGGCCGGGTGGCCGTCCCCGATCGCGCTGCACGCCACCTCGGCGCACCTGGCCGGGCTGCCGATCGGCGATCTGCTCGGCGCGCTCGTCCATCCGCCGGAGCCGCCGACCACGACCCCTGATTCGGACGCGCCGCCGGCCCAGACCCGGTGGGTCCGCGCCGTCCAGACGATCGCCTGCGTCGGGATCCTGCACCACCGCGCGAACCAGGTGTGGATGCTCTCCACGCGCCGCCGGATCCTCATCGACCTCGCGTTCGGGGTGGAGGACTGGATCACCGAGGTCGCCTTGTTCGGGCTGGTCGTCGCGGCGTGGGTGGAGCCCGAGGCGCGCGCCGACGTGGCCGGGCTGCTGGCCGCCCGACTGGCGGACGTGGTCGAGATCGGCACCCGCCGCCGGGTCCCGATGGCCCTGGCGGTCGCCAGCCTGGCCCTGTCCGTTCCGGATTTGCCCGCTGCCGCCACGGAACAGGCCCAAGCCGTCATCGCGCAGGCGTATGCCGAGTACGAAGCGGATGAACTCAGCAAATAGTGCTAAGTCCGTATACGCTCCCTTCATTTCTGGGTGCTGTTCCTGCATGCAGCTTCTGACATGCGGCTTTCCCTTCCAGCCGATACCTGGCCGCAGCAAGCTGAAGCATGACGGGAGATGGCAGGGGGTTGCGAAACCCGGTGTCGCCTCGTCGCTCGTCTTCTGGCACGTCTCTCTATCTGAGGAGGCACTATGAATCGGCTCCGGGGAGCTCTCGCGGGCGTCGTCGCCGCGGTCGCGCTGGCGTTGGCTTGTTCCGGGCTCGCGTCGGTCCAGGGCGCGTCGGCGTCCCCGTCGCCCACGGCCGGGCACGTGGTCCTGGCCGACGGCAACGGCAACGGGAACGGCGGCGGCGAGATTCAGGACACCGGCTGGGGTGGGGGTGGCAGCTGAGCCGGTGGCGGCGCCCCGGTCAGAGCCTCGGTCAGCGCCTCGGTCAGCGCCCCGGTCCGTACACCGGTCCGTGCACCAGCCGGTGCCCCGGTCGGCGGGGCGGCCGGGTGCGGGCCGCCCGGCCCCCGCACTGAAATGCCCGTGCCGGGGCCTGGCCCGCTGGGCCGTGCCGATCGGGCTGACCGCGCTCGCCGCCAGCGCCGTGCTCGGCGCTCTGGCGGCCACCCGGCTGGCCGCCGCCCGCGACCGGACCCACCACCGCCGGGCCCGCGAGGTCCTGGACGAGAGGTCCGAGGAGCCCGGCTATCCCTGGCCCTGACCGCCCCGCCGGCGAGCCCCGCGCCGTCGGTATCCGAAGGGAATGACCCTCATGGTTTCGCCCGTGGCCGTCTTCCGGATCCTGGGGGATCTGGCCGTCGAGATCGGCGGCCGCGAGGCGGATCCCGGCCCGCACAAACAGCGTCTGGTCCTGGCCATGCTGTTGTGCCGGGCCAACTGCGTGGTCTCCACCGACCTGCTCACCGACGCGGTGTGGGGCGACGATCCGCCCCGCACCGCGCACAAGAACCTGCACGTCTACGTCTCCAGCCTGCGCCAGCTGCTGCGCCCGGCGGGCGGCCCGGACCGGATCGTCCACCGCTCCGGCGGATACGTGATGCGCGTCGAGACCGAGGAACTGGACTCGCTCCGCTTCCGGGAGTTCGTGCGCGCCGCCCGGATGAGCTCGGCGCTGGCCGGTGACCATCAGGGCTCGAAGGTGCCCGGCGCGTCCGAGCACGCCGCCCGGTTGCTGGGCGAGGCGCTGGATCTGTGGCGCGGCTCGATGCTCGCCGACCTCGCGGACTCCCCGGCGATCCGGGCCGAGGCCGACGCCTGGGCGCTGCGCCGGGTGACCGCCTGCGAGGATTGGGCCGAGGCCGCCGTCGACGTCGGCCGGGCCGCCGCGGTCGCGGACCGGGTCGCCGAACTGATCGGCGCGCATCCGCTGCGCGAACGGTTGCGGGCGGTGCAGATGATCGCGCTGCACCGGTCTGGCCGCCGTACCGAAGCGTTGGCCGGCTATGACGAATACCGCCGGCTGCTCGCCGCCGAACTCGGCCTGGACGTCGGACCGGTGGTCCAGAACCTGTACCGCTCGCTGTTGGCGGAAGGCGCGGGGGAGTCCGATCCGACGGCGAGAACCAGTACCGGAATCAGCCCTGGGGCCGGGACCGGGACCGGAGCCGGTTCCGGTCGTGACACCGTTCCGAAGCCGCGCCGGCAGACCTGGCCACAGACCTGGCAGACCTGGCCGCAGGCGCCGCAGATGGTCGGCGGTTCCGTAGGCGGCGGCGCCATGTCGAACCCGTCGGCCGGTCGGCCCCGACTGCTGCTGCCGCCGGACCTGCACGACTTCACCGGCCGGGCCCAACACGCCGCCGAACTGGCCGAGACCGTCGGCGTCCGGCGCTGCTCGGTGTACTTGTGCGGCCCGCTCGGAGTCGGCAAGACCGCCCTGGCCGTGCGGACCGCGCACCGGCTCGCGGCCGACTTCCCGGACGGCTGTCTGCTGATCCGGATGCGCCGGTCCGACGGCTCGCCCCGCCCGGTCACCTCGTTGCTCGCCGACCTGTGCCGGGTCACCGGCACGGCGATCCCGCAGGTCGACGACGAGGACGACGCGATCGCGTTGTGGCAGGCCGAGATCCTCGGCCGCAGCCTGCTCCTGGTCCTGGACGACGTCGCCGACGTCGCCGACGCCTCCGGTCTGCAACCGCTGCTGCCGGGGCCGGGCGGCAGCGTCGCGATCGTCACCACCCGTCGCGAGCTGCCCGGTATCGGCTCGCTGCACCGCATGGAGCTCGGGGCGTTCTCCCCGGCCGAGGCGCTCGACCTGCTCGCGCGGCACCTCACCGGGCCGCGCGTGGCGAACGAGCGCGGCGCGGCCGAGCGGATCGTCGCCGCGGTCGGGCTGCTGCCGCTGACCGTCCGGCTGGTCGGCGGCAAGCTCGCCGCGCTGCGTCATCTGTCGCTGTCCGCTTACGCGGCGCGGCTGGAACACAGCGGATCGCTGCTCGACGAACTCGCCGTCGGCGAGACCACGGTCCGGCCCTTGCTCGGCGCGTGGTGGCAGGGCCTGGTGCCGCAGGCGCGCGCCGGGCTGCGGGCCCTGAGCCGGCTGCCCGGTCCGGTCTTCACCCTCGCCGAGGCGTCCGGTGTGCTGGGCCTGTCGCTGGACGAGGCCGCTCGCGCGCTGGAGTCGCTGATCGAGCAGCGGGAGCTGGACAGTCCGCTGGCGGAGGTCACGGCGCATGCCGTGCTCTACGAACTGCCGCTGCTCTCACGTCTCTACGCCCGGGAACAGGACCAGCCGGAGCCGGCCGTCGCGTCCGTGGCGGAGGTCCCGTCCGGCTGACGGATCCGATCGGGAACGGACTCAACCCCTGTATGGCGCCGGACGTCTCATGGATAACCGTCGGGTTTCCGACTGCCACCAGGGCACGACCGGTTGAAGGAGTACGTTCACGATGAGCAAGATCAATGGAGGAGTCCGCGCCGCGGTGATCGCGGGCGGTTGCGTGGCGCTGGGCGTGTTCGCCGCCGCGGGCCCGGCGATGGCGAAGTCCGACATGTCGCTGACGGCCCACTCGGGCAAGGTGCGGGTCGGCCAGACGGCGCGGCTCTCGGCCGTCGCCGGGGACGACGGGGCGCAGTACCAGCGGCTGTGCGTCGAGCGGCAGAACGGCCACAGCTGGCAGGTGCTGCGCTGCGTCAACGGGGGCCAGGACGGGGTCTCGCTCACGGTGCCGGTGAAGATCACGCACAAGGGCCGGACCGCCTTCCGTGCGCAGCTGTTCAGCACCGACGCCCATCACGGCCACGCCAAGCTCGACCGCACCTCCTCGGTCGTGGCCGTGACCGGCCGCTGACGCCGACGACGCGGGATCGGTAGCGCGGGATCGGCGCCAGGAGCGGATCGGAACTCGTAGGGTTTTCTCGATTATTCCCAAACCTCAACGTCATCGTGTGCTGATCTCGACTTTCCATCTAATCCTGGCAGAATCCTTAGTTGTTGGGCGGTCCTCGTGACCGGTGCCGCGAAATGACCGCAGCTTCCGCGGAGGCGACATGGCCGACGGTGAACTCGCCCCGGCGGCGTTCCCGCAGATCGGTGCGGGCGAGATGGCCCTGTACCGGCTTTTTCTCCGCCAGGGGCGGTTCACCCTGGATCAGGCGGTGCGGGAGCTCGGGCTCACCGACGAGGACGCCACCCGCTCGGTCGAGGTCCTGATCGACCTGCACCTGCTGCGCACCGAACCCGAAGAGGCCGGGGCCGACACCCCGCCGACATACCTGCCGGTCCCGCCCTCGATCGCCGCCGCCTACCGGGTCGCACCGGTCGAGGCGGACCTGCGCCGCCAACTCGCCGAGGCCGAACGGGCCCGGGCCCAGCTGCTGATCCTCGAAGAGGTCTACTCGGCCGGCCGCCCGCGCGCCGGGGCCCACCGGCTGGACGAGATCCTGGACCTGGCCACCGTGCTGGACCTGATCGAACGATTAGCGGTGGGCTGCCGCACCGAGGTGATGACCGTCCAGCCCGGCGGCCCGCGCGAGCCGGAGCAACTGGAACAGGCGATCACCCGCGACCTGGCGATGATCGGCCGCGGCGTCCGCATGCGCACGCTGTATCAGCACACTGCGAGACTGCACCAGCCGACCCAGGAGTACGTCGCCCGCATCACCGCCGCCGGCGCCGAAGTCCGCACCCGCACCGACCTGTCCGGCCGCATGCTGGTCTTCGACCGCGAGGTGGCGATCCTCCCGCACCGCCTCAGCCTGGACGGCGCCATCGTCGTCCGCGAACCGTCGATGGTCTTCTACTTCTGCGGCCTGTTCGACCAATCCTGGTCCTTCGCCGACACCTTCGTGCCCCTGCGCCAATGGGACAACGAACTCGACGATGTGAAGCAGGCCGTGGTCCGCCTCCTCGCCGAGGGCATGAAGGACGAGATGATCGCCCGCCGCCTCGGCATGTCACTGCGCACCTGCCGCAAGCACATCGCCGAACTACTGGACGGCCTCGGCGCCTCCAGCCGCTTCCAGGCCGGCTACCTGGCCCGGGCGCGACCGGACTTAGCCGGGCCGCAGTCGGCGGGGTAGCGGCCGCGGAGGTAGTGGTCGGAGAGGTTATGGTCGCAGGGTCGGCGTTGACTGCCGGTACGGCGGGATAACCTCTGTCGGGCAGTGGATCAAGATGATAGAACTACCGCCGTGCACAAGACTCTGGAGTTCCCCGATCTACTGCGGCTGATCGACGAACGCGCGACCGCCTTCCGCGCCGCGATCGCCTCGGCGTCGAGCCTGGACCTGCCCGTGCCGACCTGCCCCGAGTGGACGCTGTCGGATCTGGTGCAGCACATCGGCGAGGGCCGCCGCCGCTGGGCCGCCACCGTCGCCGCCGGGCCGGACGCCATGTCCAGGACCCCGGCCGCCGGTGACGCGGTCGCGCCGCGGGAGCGCGAGGCCGTGCTGGCCTGGCTGGCCGCCTCCACCGAGCTGTTGCTGGCGGCCCTGCGCGAGGCCGGTCCGGACCAGGGCTGCTTCACCGGTTGGGGCGACACGCAGATGCCGGACACCGCCGGTGGCGTCGCCCGGCACCAGGTCCAGGAGATCGCGGTGCACACCTACGACGCTCAGGTCGCCGTGGGCGCCCCGCAGCCGCTGCCGACCGAGGTGGCGCTCGACGGAGTCGAGGAGAACCTGTTCATCACCTGCTTCACGACGAGCCCCTGGCCGCACAAGCCCACCGCCTTCGACTTCCACGCCACCGAGGGCCGCTCCTGGCGTCACACGGTCGACGGCGACGGTGCACGCACCACCCGGCTGCCCGCTCCCGGCGAGGACCCGGACGCGGCCGGCCTCTCCATCCACGGCACGGCCAGTGATCTGGTCCTGTTCCTGTACGAGCGCATCCCGCTGGACTCCCTGCGACTCGACGGGGACCCAGGGCTGTTCGACCTGTTCCACGCCTGGGAGTGGTGGGCGTGACGACACGCCACCACTGATTCAGCAGGGTGCGGAGCCGGACGACGGGTGGAGAT
>NZ_JAAFZA010000372.1 GCF_015356865.1 Catenulispora pinisilvae | reverse complement strand
CATCCGCGCTCTGGCCGGCCTCGGCTTCGCCTTCACCCCCGCTGAACAACCACTGCGCACCCCGGACCGCCTCACCGCCGCCCTCGGCCACTAGATCAAGTCAGCGTGTTAATGAAATGCGCCCCCGAGATGGCCGGATGTCCACAACCATGAAGATCAAAACGCGCTCGAGCGTGTCGGTCGAGCGCATTCCAGCAGGTCAGCGGTGTTCAAGTAGCGCAAGATCAGCTCCACCTTTTGGCTTGCGATTTGCGTGGAGCCGGCGGGAATTGAACCCGCGTCCATCGGCGGCTTGTCAGGGCTTCTCCGGGCGCAGCCTGTGTTCGCTTTTCTTGGCCCCGGCAGTCTCACAGGCACGCTGCTGACAGGCCCAGCCACATTGATGTCCCGCCTGGCCCTGTGGCCGTGCCTGGCGGTGGATCCTCCTAATGATGTCTTACCGGGCCGGAGGCGCTCCCGGGTCGACAGAAGTCATAACCTGATTATTGTCAGGCGGCGAGACCGTAAGCGGTCTGCGACTTCAGCTGCGTCTTGTTGGCAGTTATTTTTTTTGCAGCGTGTGGTTAACGAGATCATCGCTGCTTCCTCGGCCCGCTTCCCCTGCCAAAACGTCCAATGTCGAAACCGTTCGGCCCCTTGTTGGACGACTCTGGTCGGAAACGTTTGGTTTTCTGACGCTTGGTCGTCTCTGTTCAGTTGTCAACCTGTCGGCTCCGGTTTCCCGGGGCCGTGATCCAAGGGTAGCGGTTCGGCGGGGCAGACTCCAGCGGGTTCGCCGTGGGCGAACTGGGGGTCGGGGGTGGGCCTGCCGGGTGGCGAATGCGCTGGTCGGGGCTAGCGGCGGCGGTTGTTCCGCTTGAAGGCGGCGGCCATTGCCCGCTCGGCCTCGCGCTTGTTCTGGCGTTCCATGAGGGTCTGGCGCTTGTCGTACGTCTTCTTGCCTCGTGCCAGGCCGATCTCGACCTTGACCTTGCCGTCCTTGAAGTACAGCTCCAGCGGGATCAGGGTCAGGCCCGTCTCCTTGGTCTTGCCGATGAGCTTGTTGATCTCGGCGCGGTGCAGGAGCAGCTTGCGGTTGCGGCGGGGGACGTGGTTTGTCCACGTGCCCTCCGTGTACTCCGCGATGTGCACGCCCTGGAGCCAGACCTCGGCGTCCTTGATGACCGCGTAGCCGTCCACCAGGCTCGCGCGGCCTGCGCGCAGGGACTTGACCTCGGTGCCGGTCAGGGAGATGCCTGCTTCGTAGGTGGCCTCGATCTCGTACTCGTGGCGCGCCTTCTTGTTGCGGGCGATGACCTTCTGGCCTTGTTCCTTCGGCATGGGGTTCATTATCCCCGATGAACGGTGCTAGACCTTCAGGTATTTCCGCAGCGACAGGGCGCTGGCGCCGACGGCCATCAGGAGGCCTACCGGGATCAGGATCAGGACCGTGACCAGGACCTTGTCCCAGCCGATGAAGCTGGTGAAGGTGAAGTTCGGGGCCAGGACCCGGTCGATCAGGAAGAATTTGAAGCTGGCCACGCCCAGGGTCGCCACTGCGACGCCGCCCAGGCCCGCGACCGCGCCCTCCATGAGGAAGGGCAATCGGATGTAGAAGTTCGACGCTCCGACCAGGCGCATGATGCCCGTCTCGCGGCGCCTGCTGAATGCCGAGAGCCGCACCGTGTTCACGATCAGCATCAGCGCCAGCCCGACCATCACCACCGCGACCGTGGTCGCCGAGACGGTGAGGCCGTTGAACAGCTTGAACAGCGGCTGCAGGATGGTCCGCTGGTCCGAAACCGTCTCCACGCCCTGCTGCCCCTGGTAGGAGCTGATCATCGCGTCGATGTTCTCGGTGCTGGGGTTCTTCAGCTTCACCCGCAGCGAGGCCGGGATCTGGTCCGGGGTCACGTACTGGGCCATCGAGGTGCCGCTGGTGCTGCCCGCGGACTGCTGCTGGTAGCGCGCGTACGCGTCCGCCTGGCTCTCCGGGAACACCTGCTGGACCAGCTGGTTGGCCGTCAAGTCAGCCTGAAGGCTGTTCATCTGGTTCTGGGACGCCTGCCCGTTGGCGCAGGTGGCCGGGTGCAGGGTCGCGTCGTCCTTGGTACACATGAACACCGAGACTTCGACCTTGTTGTACCAGTAGTCCTTCATGTGGCTGGTCTGGAACAGCATCAGCAGCGCGACGCCGAGCATGCCGAGGGCCACCGCCGCGGAGACGACGACCGCGACGGTCATCGTGAGGTTGCGGCGTAGGCCGATGAAGATCTCGGACAGGACGAATTGTGCGCGCATAGTGGGTCGGGACTCCTACGTGAGTTCTGCTTCTAATGCTGCGGGGTCGTGGGCGCTCTAGCGGACGTATCCGTACACGCCGCGCGACTGGTCGCGCACCAGGCTGCCGCTGTCCAGCTCCAGCACCCGCTTGCGCATCTGGTTCACGATGGCCTGGTCGTGGGTCACCATCACCACGGTGGTGCCGGCGCGGTTGATCCGGTCCAGCAGCTTCATGATGCCGACCGAGGTCTCCGGGTCCAGGTTTCCGGTGGGCTCGTCGGCGATCAGGACCATCGGACGGTTCACGAACGCCCGGGCGATCGCCACGCGCTGCTGCTCACCGCCGGAGAGCTCGTTGGGGAACCGGCCGCCCTTGCCGCCCAGGCCCACCAGGTCCAGCACCTCCGGCACGGCCTTGCCGATGGTGGGCCGGGACTTGCCGATGACCTCCAGGGCGAAGGCCACGTTCTGCTCGACCGTCTTGTTCGGCAGCAGCCGGAAGTCCTGGAACACCGTGCCGATCTGGCGGCGCAGCTGCGGGATCTTCCAGTTGGACAGCTTGGCGAGGTCTTTGCCGGCCACGTGCACCCGGCCGGCGCTGGGCCGCTCCTCGCGCAGGATCAGACGCATGAAGGTCGACTTGCCCGACCCCGAGGAACCGATGACGAAAACAAACTCGCCGCGCTCGATCTCCAACGAAATATTCTGCAGCGCAGGACGGTTCTGAGTGGGGTAGGTCTTGGTGACCTTGTCGAATCTGATCATGCCGGCATCGCCTCCGCGACAAGCGCAGCCCTCAGGAAGCCCAGGCGGGCACTTATGCGTACGCTCGGTCGTAGTGTCACAGTAGAGATGACAGTACACGCCGGAAGTAGGGGTTCATGGCCCCTTCGGCCGGGAAGCACAATCCGCACCGGCTGTCAGCGGGTACGGAACACAGGAGGTGAGGCGGCATGTGCTGTGAGCACCTAGTTTGCGCGAACTGCGCGGGACCGGTGTCCGAGGGCAGGTGCAGCGTCTGCCGTGGCCAGAGGGCGCAGATGCACCGCCAGACCGGCGGCCTGTCCCTGTCGACGGTGACCGTAGTCCTGTTGACCTTGCTCATCGCTGTGGCTTTTCTCACCACGACGTTCCATTAAGGATCATCGCTATAAGTGGTGCCCATTAGCGCGGTAAAGCATGAGAAAGCCGCTATATAGAGCGAAGTGCTCTATATAGCGGCTTCTGTCCGTTTTAACCGTTCTCCCGCTGCTTGCGCCACCGGACCCCGGCCTCGATGAACTCGTCGATGTCCCCGTCCAGCACCGCCGTGGTGTTGCCGGTCTCGTGGTTCGTGCGCAGGTCCTTGACCAGCTGGTACGGGTGCAAAACGTAGCTGCGCATCTGGTTGCCCCACGACCCTGAGGAGTCGTCCTTCAGGGCGTCCATCTTCGCCTGCTCCTCCTCGCGCCGCCGCTGCAACAGCTTGGCCTGGAGCACGGCCATCGCCGAGGCGCGGTTCTGGATCTGCGAGCGCTCGTTCTGGCAGGACACCACGATCCCGGTCGGCAGGTGCGTGATGCGCACCGCGGAGTCGGTCGTGTTGACGCCCTGGCCGCCGGGGCCCGAGGAGCGGTAGACGTCGACGCGCAACTCGTCCTCGGGGATGTCGACGTGGTCGGTCTGCTCGATCACCGGCACCACCTCGACCGCGGCGAACGAGGTCTGCCGCCGGCCCTGGTTGTCGAACGGCGAGATACGCACCAGCCGGTGCGTCCCCTGTTCCACCGAGAGCGTGCCGTAGGCGTAAGGCGCCTTGACGACGAAGGTCGCGGACTTGATGCCGGCCTCTTCGGCGTACGACGTGTCGTAGACCTCGGTCGGATAACCGTGCCGCTCGGCCCAGCGCGTGTACATGCGCAGCAGCATCTCGGCGAAGTCCGCGGCGTCCACGCCGCCGGCCTCGGCGCGCAGCGACACCAGCGCCTCGCGCGCGTCGTACTCACCGGACAGCAGCGTGCGCACCTCCAGCTCGCCGACCGCCTTGGAGACGTCGATGAGCTCGCCCTGCACCTCGGCCAACGTGTCGGCGTCGCCCTCGGCCTGGCCGAGTTCGAAGAGCACCTCGACGTCCTCCAGCCGCCGGTTAAGGGTGGAGAACCGGTTCAGCTCGGACTGGAGGCCCGACAGCTTCGAGGTCACTGCCTGCGCCTTGGTCTGGTCGTTCCACAGGTCCGGGGCCGAGGCCTGCTCCTCCAGATCCGCGATCTGCGTGCGCAGCTTGTCGAGGTCGAGCACGGCCTCGATGGAGGCCATGGTCGTGCGGAGGTTCTTGAGCTCTTCGGAAGGATCTGTAGCCACGTGGCCAGCCTAGCCGGAGTACGACACCCGCAGCTTCGTGGGAGAGGCGGCCGTGACCACCGCGACCCGGCCGTCGGGGGTCTGGGTGGCGCCGGGAGGCAGTACCGACTGAAGGCCCCCGGCACCGGCCTGCCCGTCGGCATTCATCGCCTTGACGGCGCCGCCGCCGGAGCGCACGAAGATATACGACGCACCGTCACCGGTCGTAGCCGCTGTAGGGAGACCCGACAGCGGAGTCTGTACAGGCGTCCCCCACAGCTTGTTCGTATAGGCGATCGCCATTACGCCGCCATCGGAAGCCCGCGGCACGTACGCGGTGTACCCCGACGGCGCCGAGGTCGGGGCCAACGCGACGCCGGAGGCGAGGTTGCCGGTGCCCGGCACCGCCTGCCAATCGCTCCAGGAGTAGGTACCGGAGGAGCCGCTAGGGGTCCCTGTAGAAGTCATCAGCGTTCTACTGCCATCGACTCCGGCGACCACCACGGAGCCGTCCGGATTGGCCAGGGCACCCGGGGCACCGTGCAGCTTCGCCGTCCCGACCGGGACCCACTTCGACGACCAGCCGCCGTTCGTATAGCTGCGCTGGTGGACGACTCCGTCGCTCTCCCTTATAGCGAACAGCTCCAGATGCCCCGCACTAGTGGCCACTACAGCGGGCTCCGCACCCGCCTTCAGACCGCGCAGCGGCAACCAGGAGTGGCTGTTCTCGCCGGGCAAGTACCAGACCGTGCCGTCAGTACCGGTGACGAAGACGAACAGGGTCGTCGTACCCGAGGAGTCCTTAAAGACAGCCGTCCGCGGCCCGCCCTGGATAGAGACGGGAAGCTGCGGCAGATCGCGCGCCGGCTGGAAGCTCAGCCCCACCGCGGTGGACCGCGTAGTGGTTTCGGGAGGGGTGGACACATTAGTGGCCGCTCCTGCAGGCCCCTGCGAGTGCGCCTTATTGTCTTTGCCCGAGTCGTCGCCCCCGGACATGCCCATGGCGATAGCGGCCGCCGCTCCCCCGACCAACAGCGCGGCCGCGGTGGCGGCGATCCAGCGCGGTCGCTTGGCGCCGCCCGAAGAACCTTCGGGGCGGTCCGCGCGCTCGGCCCGCAGCGCGGAGACGTCGTACGTACCCGTCCCCGAACGCCGCCGCACCTCGCCCTCGTCCCGCTCGCGGATCGGGCGCATCAGGTTCAGATGGGTGTCCTCGTCCTCGTCCTTGACCTCCGCGTTGTGCACCAGCGGGACGATGCCGCTGTGCCGCATCGGGATCGGGTCGATGGTCGGGTTGCGGCCGCCGTGCAGGCTGGCGCGCGCCGAGGACCGCACGTCCCAGCCGCCCTCGCGGGGGTCCGGGACGTCCAGGGCCGGCAGGTCCGCCAGCATCGGCGCCAGCTCGCGCAGCCGGGCGGCGAACTCCGAGGCGGTCAGCCGGGCCGCCGGGCCCTTGGCCAGACAGGAGGCGACCAGCGCGGCCAGCGGGCCGGGGACGCCGGGCAGCGGCGGGATCTTGTCGGTGACGTGCCGGCGCAGCACCGCGCCGGGGTGGCCGCCGCCGAACGGGGTCCAGCCGGCCAGCAGTTCGAACAGCACTGTGCCCAGCGCGTACATGTCCACCGCCGGGCCCGGCTGCAGGCCCTCGATGACCTCCGGGGCCAGGTAGTCCGGGGTGCCGATGATCCGGGTGGCGCGGGTCCGGCGCGGGCCGTCGACCAGGCGCGCGATCCCGAAGTCGGCCAGCCGCGGGACCAGGGCGCCGCTGGCCCGGTCCAGCAGGATGTTCTCCGGCTTCACGTCCCGGTGGATGATGCCCTGGGCGTGGGCGGCGGCCAGGCCCTCGGCGACGCCGGCCACTATCGACACGGCGGTCTGCGGGCGCAGCGCGCGCTCGTTGTCCAGCAGGTGGCGCAGGTCCGAACCCCGGATCAGGTCCATCACCAGGGCCAGGTCGGTGCCGTCGACCACCAGGTCGCGCACCCCGACCACGTTCGGGTGCTGGAGCGAGGTCAGGACGGTGCGCTCCTGCACGAAGCGCGCGATCAGGGTCTGGTCGGCGGCCAGGTCCTCACGCAGCAGCTTGACGGCGACCGGGCCGCCCGGGCCCTCGCCCTCCCACACGGTGCCGCAGGTCCCGCGGCCCAGCACCGTGGTGATGGTGTATCTGCTGCCGATCTTCCGCGCCACGAGGTCTTCTCGCTCCTGTCCGCTGGCCGTGTCCGCCGCTGGGGAAACGGGGGACACGAAACTTTCCCGCGCCGCACGCCTTTCGGGCAAGCGGGCTCGCCGTAGCGGTCGTCAGTGGTCGACTCAGGCGGACAGCGGGTGATCGGTGGTCGTCATCATCATCGGCGTCGTCATGGGTGTCGTCAGCGGCATCGTCATCCGGTCTTGTTCGCGCCCGGGAAGGAGGAGGGCAGGTCGGAGGGGCCGGGGATCTGCGGAACCTTCTTCTTCTCCAGGTCGATCTTCTGCGCGATCTGGTGCCATTCGCGCGAGACCCAGTTGTTCAGGTCGTGGTGGATGCCGTTGATCTTGGCCATCGCCCAGTTCACGCCGGTGTAGATGCCGAAGCCGATGAGGGCCAGGATCGCCAGCTTGATCAAGCAGCCCATCGGCAGGCCGCGGCGCCGCTTGACGACCGTCTTCTGCACCGCCGGACGGGGCTGCTCGCGTTCGCGCTCCCGCTCGCGTTCCCGCTCCCGCTCAC
>NZ_JAAFZA010000371.1 GCF_015356865.1 Catenulispora pinisilvae | reverse complement strand
CCCTAATGCCCCTCCTCACCGACGCCGGCTCCCTCAGCCTCACCATCGACCTGGCCATCGCCGGCCTGGCGGTCGGCAGCGCGGCGGCCCTGAGCGGCATCGGCCTCGTCACGACCTACCGCGCCACCGGCGTCCTCAACCTCGCGCAGGGGGCGCAGGCCATGATCATCGCGTACCTGCTGCGCGAGCTGGTCGTGGTGTGGCACTGGCCCGTCGTTCCGGCCGCCGCGTTCTGCCTGCTCCTCGTGGCGCCGGCGCTGGGGGTCGGGCTCGAACTCGGGGTGTTCCGTCCGCTCCAGCGGCGCGGGGCCGGGCCGGCCGAGACGATGGTGGCGACCATCGGCGTGTTCATCCTGCTGACCGGCGCCGTCGTCCTCATGTGGGGCACCGGCCCCTACGCCGACGCCCCGTCGCTGGTCCCCAGCACGCCCTTCACGCTGCCCGGCGGCCACCCGGTGCGGCTGGACACGGCCGTGCAACTCGGCGTCGTCCTCGCCCTGAGCCTCCTGGTCGCGCTTGTCACCCGCTACACGGCCTTCGGCCTCCAGCTGCGCGCAGTCGTGGACGACCGCCGCCTCGCCGAGCTCTCCGGCGTGAACGCGGGCCGGGTCTCGGCGATCGGCTGGGCGTTCGGCTCCTTCGTCGCGGGCCTGGTCGGCGTCCTGCTCGCGCCCAACCTGCTCCTCGACCCCTACGGCCTGTCGCTGCTCGTCATGGAGACCATGGCGGTCGCCGTCGCGGGCCGGCTGCGCAGCGTCGGCGTGGCGGTGGCGGTCGGCCTCGGCTTGGGCATCGCAGGCAGCGAACTCACCCGCCTACGCCCCGGCGGCCAGATCCTCCCGCTGGTCCAAGCGTTCCAGTCCAACCTCTTCGTGATCGCGCTCCTGGTCGTGGTCCTGCTCCAAAGCCGTCTCGGCTCCGGTGCCCAGGCCCCGCCGGCGCGCGCCGCCGGCAGACGCCAAGGCCAAGCCCAAGGCCGAGACCAGGGCGGCAACGCCCCCGAACGCGCGGCCACAGCCGTAGCCGCCATGGCCTGCACGGTCCTGCTCCTCATGCCCCTCGGCTTCCGCGGCTCCGACCTCCGCAACGCGCTCCAAGTCCCCGCCCTGGCCCTCGTCCTGCTCTCGGTCGTCGTGGTCACCGGCTACGGCGGCCAGATCTCCCTCGGCCAAGCCGGCTACGCGGGGATGGGAGCCCTCGGCACCGCCCTGCTCATGTCCGGCAAAGTCCCCGGCGTCGCGGCCATGCCCGCGGTCCCGGCCCTGCTGTGCGCGGTCCTGGTCACCGTCCCGCTGGGCCTGCTCACCGGGTGGCCCGCGATCCGCCGCCGCGGTCTGGCCCTGGCCCTGGTGACGTTCGCCGTCGGCACCGCCATGAGCCGTTTCGTCTTCGACCAGCCCTACGCCACGACCGGCCTGCTCCTGGACCGCCCCGGCTTCCTCACCGACGACCGCGCCTTCTACGCCGCCGAACTAGCCCTGCTCGCCCTCGGCGTCGTCATCGTCCACAACCTGCACCGGGGCCGCCTGGGCCGGGCCCTGACCGCGCTGCGCGACCACGAAGCCGGCGCCTCGGCCGCCGGTCTGAACGTGCCCTGGCTGAAGGTCTTCGCCTTCATGACCGGCGCCGGTCTGGCCGCACTCGGCGGCGGCCTGATGGGCCTGGGCGGCCGGGCGTTCAACTCCGCGACGTTCGACCCCTTACAAGGCCTCATCTGGTTCGCCACGGTCGTCGTCGCCGGAGCCGACAGCGCGCTCGGCGCGGTCCTGGCCGCGGCGCTGCTCGTCGGCCTGGATTCCGGCACCGCCCAAGGGGTGTCGACGGTCGTCGTCGGCGCCCTGGCCCTGATGATCGGCCGCATGCCCGGCGGGCTCGCGGGCCGGCTGTCGCAACTCGGCACAACATCCCTCGGTACAACACGCGCAGCCGCACCGGCGTCCTCCGCCGAACTCACCCCGCTCGGCCAACGCGCACGCGAACGCGTCGCGGCAGCGGCAGGTGTACGCCACAAATGACCGCCCCCGCAGCACCCTCGCCCGCACCCCACCTCACCGCCCGAGGCGTAGTCCGCCACTTCGGCGGCGTCATAGCCGTGGACGGCGTCGACCTCTCCGTCCCACCCGCCCGCATCACCGCCCTGGTCGGCCCCAACGGCGCCGGCAAAAGCACGCTGTTCGACTGCCTGTCCGGCACCCTGCGTCCCGACGCCGGCCGCGTCCTGCTCGGCGGCCGCGACATCGCACACCTGCCGGACTACCGCCGAGCCCGGCTGGGCCTGGCCCGCACGTTCCAACAGCTCGCGATCTTCCCCGGCCTCACCGTCGCCGAGAACGTCCGCATCGGCGCCGAAGGACGCCCCGGCGGCACTCTGCGCGGCCTGGTCGGCCTGCCCGACCCGGCCCGCGGACAGACGGCGCTGGCCACCGACCGCGCCCTGCGCCTGGCCGGTCTGGCGGCACTGCGCGACCACCCCGTCGCCGACCTCCCGACCGGCACGCTGCGCATGGTCGAACTCGCCCGCGCGCTGGCCGGCGCTCCCCGCGTCCTGCTCCTCGACGAGCCCGCCGCCGGCCTCGACGCGACCGAAGCCGCGCGCCTGGCCGCCGTTCTGCGCGCCCTCAGTGCCGAGGGCATGGCCCTGCTCCTGGTCGAACACGACGTCGATCTGGTGGCCGAACTCGCCGACGTGGTCTACGTGATGGCCGCCGGACGCGTTGTGGCCCGGGGCCCGGCCGCCGCCGTCCTCGCCGACCCGGAAGTGGGCGCGCTGTGGAGCCGGGGCCAGGCCCAGCCATGACCATCGAAGCCGAACTCCGCGACGCCCGCGTCCGCTACGGTCCCCTGGAAGCCCTCCACGGCGTCAACCTCGCCTTCCCCGCCGCCCGGGTCAGCGTCCTGATCGGCCGCAACGGCGCCGGCCGGACCACCACGCTGCGCGCCCTGGCCGGTGCCGTCCCGCTGTCCGCCGGAACCTGCCGGTGGCAGGGCCGTGACGTCACCGACCAGCCCGCCTACCGCCGCGCCCGCCTCGGCCTGGCGTTCGTCCCCGCCGAGCACGCGATCTTCGGCTCGCTCACCGTCGCCGAGAACCTCGGTCCCGAGGCGCGAACCGCCCCGGAGGTCGCCGACACGTTCCCCGAACTCCTACCCCTGCTCGACCGCCGCGCCGAAACCCTGTCCGGCGGGCAGCAGCAGCTGGTCGCCTTGTGCCGGGCCCTGCTTCGCCGCCCCCGGCTGCTGCTCCTCGACGAGCCGGACCGCGGCCTGGCCCCGGCCGTCGTCGCCCGCCTGCACCGCCGGCTGCTGGAACTGGCCGCCGCCGACGGCCGCACCGTGATCCTGGCCGCGCAGACGCTCCCGCCCACCCTCGCCGCCGCCGGCGTGGTCCACGTCCTGCACCGCGGCCGGGTCGCCTTCAGCGGGGAGCCGGGGGAACTGCGTCTGTCCGAGTGAACCTGTGTCACCCGATAGAGCCTTTCAACTGGCCATTAACCGTCCATCCTCGGACACTGACCCTGACCTACTGCAAGGTACTGACGTACTGACGCTGATCCGAGCAACGGAGCCGGGTATGACCAAGACACGCATCGCGTGCGCCGTAGTCGGCGTGCTCTCCCTAGTGGCCGCCGCGCTGCTCGCCTGGTGGATCACGCCGAGCTACGTGGCCCGGACTCCGTCCGGCAAGAACATCGAGCGCACCTACGACGGCACCTTCCAGTCCCTGCTCGACCCGCAGGCGCTGGCCGCGGGCAACCTGCTCGGCGCGGTCAAGCAGAACGTGCCGATGACCGTGGCGCAGGACGTGAAGGTGGAGAAGACCTCCGGCAACAAGGCCCTGATCAGCGACTCCCGCACCACCTCGGCGGCCGGGGCCAAGGTCGAGCAGACCAAGTGGCAGTACGCGGTGGACCGCAAGTCGCTGGAGGCCGTGAGCAGCCACCCCAGCAGCTGGACCGACCTGATCCCGGCGCAGGGCCTGACGGTGAGCTGGCCGTTCGGCGCGCAGAAGAAGAACTACGAGGGCTGGACGCCGGAGACGCAGAAGGTGGCGCCGCTGACGTATCTGCGCTCGGAGAAGAAGCAGGGCATCACGACGTACGTCTACCAGGCCAAGGTGGCGCCGACGAAGATCGCCGACCCGCAGATCCTGGCCACGCTCCCCAAGGAGCTGCCGGTCGACCTGCTCAAGCTGCTCGGCACCGCCGGCGCCCTGCCCGCCGCCCAGGCCGCGCAGCTGGCGCAGATCCTGCCCGAGCTGCCGAACCCGGTGCCGCTGGCCTACAGCTTCCAGGACGACTCCACGTTCTGGGTCGACCCGCACACCGGCCTGGTGATCGACGTGCAGCGGGCCCAGCAGCGGGTCGCCGAGATCGCGCTGCCCAACGGCACCACGGTCCCGCTGATCCCGGCGGTCGCGGTCACGTATCAGGACTCCGCGGCCAGCTCCAAGGCGGCGGCCGACGACGCCCGGCACGGCCGCACCGTGATCAGCTGGCTCGGCGTGTACCTGCCGATCATCCTACTGGCGCTCGGGGTGGTGCTGCTGGCGCTGGCCGGGCTGCTGCGCGGGCGGCGGCGGTCGGCGACGCCGACTTCCGCTCCGGTGGCCGGGCCGGGGCCCGGGGCCGGGCCGGCGGTGCCGCCGACCCAGGAGTGAGCTTCATCAGGGCTTGGTGACTTTTATCAGGAGTCGATGAAAGTGGGTGGTGGCCGGTCGGCCATCACCCACTTTCCTTTGCCGGCGCCACAGGTCCCGGCGCCACGGGCTCCGCCGCCGCGGGCTCCGCCGCCGCGGGCTCCGCCGCCGCGGGCTCCGGAGCCCCCTCAACCCGGTTCCCCGACACCACCGTCACGATGACGCACACCGCGATGATCGCCTCGGCCCACAGAAACGCCGCGTAGTCCAGCACCGACCCGATCGGCGGACTCCCCGGCGCGGTGTTCCGGAACGCCGCCAACGCGAACAGGGACGCCGCCATCCAGCCCAGCGCCGGCCACGTCAGCCCCTTGCGGTGGCGTACCAGGAAGCGTGCCCCGATGGCCACCGCGATCGCCAGCGCCCACATCGCCGCCATCATGAACAGGGCGAAGGCCACGACGCTGTCGGAGCGTGCGACGTCCACCGAGTAGACGGCCGTGCCGCCCACCGACTCGGCGTCCACGCTGGTGGCGAACAGCACGTCGACGTTGCTCAGCGTCGCCGAGACCGGGACCTGCCGGCCGTCGAACGAGGCGGTGAACTCGATGTCGGTGTCGTAGCCGTCGAAGGGGTAGTCGGTGACCGCCCCGCCGGACAGCGCCACGGCCACGTCGGTGGTGGAGATGCGGGCGTGCGCCGGGTACTTCAGGTCGCCGCGGACCGGCGCGGAGGTCTGGACGACCAGATCGCCGGACGCGGCCAGGCCCTGCGGGTCCGCGTAGGCGCCGCGCGGCGTGACCAGCACGCGCAGGGTCAGCTCCCGGCCGGTGGCGTCCACGCGCTGGATCGAGGCGGCCACGTCGATGCGGTCGGGCGCGGTGGCGGGCAGGGCGTACTTCTTGTCCAGGGCCAGGCGCTCGCCGACCTGGAGCCAGATCCCGACGGTCACCGCGGCGACCACGGCCGCGATGACCGCGATGGTCGCGAGCAGCCGGCGGCGGCCCCACATCGCCGCTCGGCCGAGGCTTCGGCGGCCGATGCTCACGCCGGTGTCTCCGTCACGCCCGGTCCTCCGTCACGCCGCCCGTTTCTCTGTCACGCTGCCCAGTTCTCTGTAACGCTGCCCGGTCCTCCGTCACGCTGCCCGCGCCCGCCCCATCACCGTGCCCCCGGCATGTCGTGCGTCGCGCAGTGGATCCCGCCGCCCCCGGCCGCGATCGCGTCGATCGCCACCGGCACCACCCTCCGCCCCGGGAAGTGCTCGGCGAGGATGCTCTTGGCCTGGTCGTCGGCGTCGGCGTCGCCGAACTTCGGCATGATCACCGCACCGTTCGCGACGAAGTAGTTGGCGTAGGAGGACACGAAGGCGTCGCCCTTGCCGGTGATCTGGTCCGGGTCCGGCTGCGGCAGATCCACGACCTGGAGCTTCTTCCCGGCCGCGTCGGTGGCCGTGGCCAGCACCGACCGGGCCTGGTCCGAGGCCCGCGACCAGACGTCCGGCGGCAGCCCCGGGAACGCCTTGTCCAGCAGCACGGCGCCGGAGGCCGCGAAGCGGGCCAGGCAGTCCACGTGCGCGTCGGTGATGTCCTGGCCCTTCACCCCGGTGAACCAGATCACCTTCGTGACCCCGAGTGCCGTCTTGAGTAGATCCTCGATCTGCTGACGGCTCTTGCCCGGGTTCCGGTTGTCGTTCACCAGGGAGCTCTCGGTGGCCATCAGCGTGCCCTTGCCGTCGGTCTCCAGCGCACCGCCCTCGGCGACCATCCCCGAGTCGATGCCCGGGATCTGGTACTTCTGGATGATCGCCGCGGCCACGCCGGCGTCCAGAACGTGCTGCTGCTTGTTGCCCCAGCCGTTGAAGTGGAAGTTCACGCCGGCGGTCTTGCCGGAGTCCTGGACGAACACCGGCGCCGTGTCGCGGATCCACAGGTCGTCCACCGGGATCGGGATCACCTCGACGCCGGAGCCGACCGCGTTCTGCGCGGTGTCCTGCTGGTCGGGCCGGGCGAGCAGCACGACGTGTTCGTAGCCGGAGATGACGCGCGCCAGGTTGGCGATGTCGGCCTGGACCGAGGGGAGGTCGCCGCCCCAGATGGCGTCGGAGGCGGGCCAGGCCATGAAGGTGCGGATGTGGTGGTCCCATTCGGCGCCGAAGACCCGGGTCGGCGCCGCGGCGCTGGAAGCCGCGGTGTTCGAAGCCGCGGTACTCGAAGACGCAGTGCCGGCGGCGGAACTGGCGCCGGGTCCGGCCGCTGACGTCCCGGTCGCCGAGGTCCCGCCCGCGGGGGAGGAGCCCGCCTCGCCGCCGTCCGAACCCCCGCTCCCGCACGCCGTCGCCCCCAGCGCGACGGCCCCGATCCCGAGTGCCGACGTCAAAGCGGCGCGGCGGGAGATGGTGCGTTGGTACATCAGGCGGCTCCGATGTTCTTGTCCCCGATATGGATCGTCACATGACCGGCGGAGTCGGGCGATCGGATAGGGCCGAATCGGTGCCGAATCGGTGTCCCTTCGCGCGGCGTCCCCGCAGGCCAGCACGCCAAGCCTGGCATCGACTGAAATTTCAGTCAAGTTTCCTCTTGACTAAAACTTCAGTCAGGAACACGATACCGGCGACCGCACCACCCCTCCCGCACCAAGGAGTGAGCGCCATGACCCGCCC
>NZ_JAAFZA010000370.1 GCF_015356865.1 Catenulispora pinisilvae | reverse complement strand
GGCGGGGGTCGGGTGAGGCGGGCGAGACTGCCCGCTCGGACTGCTGCTCGACGGTGTGGGCGGCTGTGGCTTCGTCGTGATGCTGCGCAGGGTGCGGCTGATCGGCGGTGAGCGCGAGGTCGCTGGGCGGAGCTGATGGTGCTGAGGCATTGAGCTGCTGGGCAGGCTCGCTCGCTGCCGAAGCTCGCGCTGGGTCGGCAGCGATGTGAGGTGAGCGTTGACTGGCAAAGTGTTGTTGCTCGGCGGTGGGCGCGAGGTCGCTGCGCGGATCTGGTCGCTTTGCGGTGTCGGGTTGCTGCTCAGCTGCCGGTTTGTTCGCCGTCCCGCTCACCGGCGCGGGCAGCGGGGCCAGCGACCCGTCGGCCGCGCCGGCTGCGTCCGCCTCGCCCGCCTCATCTGCTTCATCCGCCTCGTCCCGAGCCGGCATCATCTCCGCCGCCAGCAGCCATAACTCCGCCGCCCGCCCCGGATCCCCGCGCCGTCGTACCGCGCGCGCCGCTACCGCCAGCTCGGATGCGACCCCCAGATCGGGGTGGTCGCGGGCGGCTGAGGCCCGGTGCCACAAGCGTGCTGTCGAGTCGGTCGCTGTTTCGGCCAGGAGCAAGTGCACTGTGCGGAGTGTTTCCTGCGACGCGTCGGCGAGTACCGTGTCGCGGACCGCGGTGGCCGGGAACGAGACCGTTCCGTGGACGTCGACCGCGATCAGTCCCGCCTGCTCCGCGCACGCCAGTGCTTCCAGCGTGTCCGGTCCTGCTGTGCGGCGCAGGGTCGGTACCGAGGGGTCGGCGGCGAGTGCGGTGATCAGGAGTGTGCGCCAGATGCCGTCCGGCGTCGGCAGTTCGTCGATCCAGCCGCGGACGCAGCGCCGTGCCGCTGTCGGGGTCGTCACCACGTCCAATGCGCCGGATGAGGCGTCCAGGCCGCGCGAGATCTCGACCGTCAGGCGCGCGTTGCCGCCGGATGCCGCGTGGACGCGGGCGGCGACGCGGAGGCCGATTCCGCGTTCCTGTAACAGGGTCGCGGTCTGTTCGGCGGTGAGGGCGGGGACCGGCAGTTCGATGGCGTCGCGGCCGAGGAAGTCCACCGGGCCGCCGGGGCGGGTCGCCGCTACGACGGGGATTCCGTGGCGTGCGAGGTAGGCCAATGCGTCGAGGCTGTCCGGGTCCCACCATTGGGTGTCGTCGGCTAACAGCAGGACGCGCTTGTTGGGTGGCGTCGTCGAATCGACGCATGCTTTCGCGGCTAAGCGGATCGCCACGCGGTCTGGTCGGCCGGGTATTCGGCGCAGCGCCTGACGTATCGCTTCCAGCCAGGGCGCGGGGAGGCCGGGTGCTTCGCAGAGGAGGTCGGCGAGGGCGGCGAACGGGACTTCGTGGTCGGCGGGGGCGGCGGTGAGCCAGATGACGTGGTCTTCGCCGGTGATCCAGGGTTCTGCGACCGCGTCCAGGAGGGCCGACTTGCCGCGTCCAGGCGGTGCCGACAGGACCGTGGGGGCGCCGTCGGCGGCGCGTGCGGCCAGGTCGGCGACCAGCTCCCGGTGCCCGATCATGTCAAGTCCTTGGCGGTCGCGATGCCGGTGACGGCCGCTGGCGCCGGATCCGGCGGGGTGCGGCGGTCGTTCGGGGAAGGTTACGCCGTGATAGTCGTCGGTCACAAGGGGTCCCGTTGTGTTTCCAGCCACGCCACTGTGAGTAAAGAGCCGGCTGTGAAGCGACACATCAAGGGCTTCCCCCGATGCGGCTCCGCCTGCACGTTGTGCAGCCTACGGAAACGCAGACTTTGCGCGACCGCATAAACGCCGCCGCGACCGGTGACCAGACGCGGTCGTGCGGCGGCGTGGCCGTGTCCTCAGCGATCAGTCCCCTGTGGCCGAGCGCGGATCCGGCTCCCTCAGGGGTGGATCCGCGCTAGACGACTGATTCCAAGGGGTGGCCGGGCGAAACGGTACGCAGCCTCTGGCTGCCAAGGGCACAGTAGCGGCGCCTGACCGCCCCGGCCGACCACCCACAGCCAAACCAGGTTGAGGGCGGCCGTCCGGGCCGCGCAGTGTTTCGCTGCCGCGGCCAGGAGGGCCTTGTCCTAAGCCGTTTCGCGAGTTCGCTTGTCAGGTCCGGTCCCGCTACCGACCACCCCTTGGAATCAATCGCCTAGTCGTCGGGCGGCTGTCAGATCCCCGAGGCGGTGCTGACCGCCTCGTGGCGGGCGCGGACGGTGGCGATGGTCTGGTCGCCGTCCGCGTCCCAGATCTCCTGGTTGAAGATCTCCACCTCGGCGGCGCCGGTCCAGCCCGCGGCGGTCACCAGCCGGCGCATCCGCGCGAAGTCGATGTGGCCGTCGCCGACGTGCCCGCGGCCCAGCAGCATGTCGGCCGGCAGCGGCACGACCCAGTCGCACTCCTGGTAGGAGTGGATGCGACCGCCCTTGCCGGCGCGGGCGATCGACGCTTCCAGTTCCGGGTCCCACCACACGTGGTAGGTGTCGACCACCACGCCCACCTGCTCGGCCGGGAACGCCTCGGCGATGTCCAGCGCCTGCCCGAGCGTGGAGACCACGGCGCGGTCCGCGCAGAACATCGGGTGCAGCGGCTCGATCGCCAGCTTCACGCCGTGCTCGGCGGCGAACGGCGCGAGGTCGGCGATGCTCTCGGCGACCGCGGTGCGGGCGGCGGGCAGGTCCTTGGAGCCGGATGGGAGGCCGCCGACCACGAGGACCAGGACGTCGGTGCCGACCCCGGCCGCTTCCAGCACCGCCTGCCGGTTGTCGGCGAGGGCGGCGGCACGGTCCTCGGCGGAGGTCGCGGTCATGAAGCCGCCGCGGCACAGGCTGGTGACTTCGATCCCTGACTCGCGCACGATCTTCGCGGCGGCCTCGATGCCGATCTCCTGTACGCGGTCGCGCCACAAACCGATCGCCGGGACGCCGCCCCGGACGCAGCCGTCGACGGCTGCGGCGAGGGTCAGGCGTTTCACGGTGGCCTGGTTCAGGGAGAGCTTCACGCGGTCACCGCCGGAGGTGCGATAGTCAGCACACTGGCATCGGCGCCGATGATCAGGCGCTCGCGCGAGCTCATGCGATCGCCGACGATGGTGCGATAGTCAGCACGCTGACATCGGTGCTGATGGTCAGGCGCTCGCGCGAACTCATCCGATCGCTGGCGCTGTTGCGAGCGGTGCCAGCGGGGCAGGCGGCCGAGTCCGGGCCGAGCGGCGCGCGCGACTTCACGCGACCACTGCCTGGAAGCGCGCGGCCGCCGACTCCGGGTCATCGATGACCCCGGCGATCTCCGCCAGCCGCAACAGCTCCGTCAGGTGCGCCGCGTCGCGGGCCGTCTCCAGGCCGCCGACCATGCGGAAATGGTCCTGCTGGCCGTTCAGGTAGGCGAGGAAGACCAGGCCCGTCTTGTAGTTGAAGGTCGGCTTCTCGAAGATGTGCCGGGACAGCTCGATGGTCGGCGCCATCAGCCGGTCGTAGGTGTCCAGGTCGCCGCGGTCCAGCGCTCGCAGGGCCTGCGAGGCGGGGCGGGCGATGCCGTCGAAGATGCCGAGCAGGGCGTCCGAGTGGCCGTGCTCGTCGCCCTTGATGAGGTCGGGGTAGTTGAAGTCGTCGCCGGTGTAGAGGCGGACGCCTTCGGGCAGGCGGCGGCGCAGTTCGAGTTCGTAGTCGGCGTTCAGGAGGGAGATCTTGACGCCGTCGACCTTCGCCGGGTCGGCGTTGATCAGGTCCAGGACCGTGTTCATCGCCGTCGGGATGTCGGAGGAGCCCCAGTAGCCGGCGAGCGCCGGGTCGAACATGTCGCCCAGCCAGTGCAGGATCACTGGGTTCGAGGCCTGATTCAGCAGCGATCCGTAGACGGTCAGGTAGTCCTCCGCCGACTTCGCGGAAGCGGCCATCGCGCGGCTCGCCATCAGGATGACGCGCGCTCCGGCGCCTTCGACGACGCCGAGCTGTTCCTCGTACGCGGCCTGGATGTCAGGGAGCGGATGTGCACCGGCAGCGAGCTGGTCGGTGCCCGCGCCACAGGCCAGCAACGACGGCACGTTCGTCGCGTCCACCGCCTTCGCCGCCGCGCCGCCGCGCCGGATCAGCTCCCGGGTGGCCGGCCAGTCCAGTCCCATGCCGCGCTGCGCGGTGTCCATGGCGTCGGCGACGCCGAAGCCGAGCGACCACAGGTGCTCGCGGAAGCGCAGGGTGGCGTCCCAGTCCAGGACCGCGGGCCGGCCGGGGCCGTTGTCGGCGTTCGGGTCCGCCACGACGTGCGCGGCGGCGTAGACGACCCGCGAGGTGAAGCCGGTCATCGCGGCGCTCACTTCCCGGTCCGGTCGAGCTCCGGCACGGCGATCTTGCGGCCCTCGCGCCAGGACTGCGCGCCGAGTTCGGCCAGCTGCACGCCGCGGGCGCCGGCCCACAGGTCGTGGCTGTACGGCGCGTCGGCGACCAGGTGCGCGAGGAACATTTCCCACTGCACCTTGAAGCCGTTGTCCATGACGGCGTTGTCCGGGACCTCCTGCCACTGCGCGAGGAAGTCCTCGGTCGCCGGGATGTCCGGGTTCCAGACCGGCTTCGGGGTGGCGGTGCGGTGCTGTGCCCTGCAATTGCGCAGGCCCGCGACGGCGCTGCCGTGGGTGCCGTCGATCTGGAACTCGACCAGTTCCTCGCGGTTGACGCGGGTGACCCAGGAGGAGTTCAGCGAGGCGACGATGCCGCCCTGGAGCTCGAAGATCGCGTACGCCGAGTCGTCGGCGGTGGCCTTGTACTCCCGGCCCTGCTCGTCCCAGCGGGTGGGGATGTCGGTGCGGGCCTCGGCGTAGACGCTCTGGACCGGCGCGACCACGTGGTCCAGCACGTAACGCCAGTGCGGGAACATGTCCAGGATGATGCCGCCGCCGTCCTCGGCCCGGTAGTTCCACGACGGCCGCTGCGCCGGCTGCCAGTCGCCCTCGAAGACCCAGTAGCCGAACTCGCCGCGGACCGACAGGATGCGGCCGAAGAAGCCGGAGTCCACCAGGCGCTTCAGCTTCAGCAGGCCCGGCAGGAACAGCTTGTCCTGGACCACGCCGTGCTTGATCCCGGCGTCGTCGGCCAGCTGCGCGAGCCGGATCGCCTCCTGGAGGGTCTCGGCGGTCGGCTTCTCGGTGTAGATGTGCTTGCCCGCTTCGATCGCCCGGGTGATGGCCGGGACGCGGGCCTGGGTGACCTGCGCGTCGAAGTAGACGGTGACCGACGGGTCGGCCAGGGCTTCGTCCAGGGAGGTGGTCCACTTGTCCAGACCGTGCTGGGCCGCCAGCGCCTCGATCTTCTCGGCGTTGCGGCCGACCAGGACCGGCTCGGGCCAGACCGTGCGGCCGTCGGGCAGGACCAGGCCGCCCTGCTCGCGGATGGCGAGGATGGACCGCAGCAGGTGCTGCCGATAGCCCATGCGTCCGGTGACGCCGTTCATAGCTATTCCAATAGTCTCGCGCGTCATCGCTGCTCCCGGGGGGTCTGGCGGTCGGTTTGGGACGGTCTGCGCGGTTCGCGGGCCGGGGGAGATCGATTCGTGATCCGCGGCCGGCCCGGCGGACGCTGGAAAGCGCTTTCCGAACCTGCCCCGAGGCGATAGGTTACGAGCGTGTCCACGCAGCGGTCAACACCCCCGCCGGCCCCGCGCCGTGGCGGCGCCACTTTGCAGCAGGTGGCCGACGCCGCGGGGGTCTCGCTGGCCACCGCTTCCCGGGTGCTGAACGGCAGCGCCCGGACCGTGAACGCCGAGCTCAGCGAGCACGTGCGCGAGGTCGCCACCCGGCTGCGCTACGTCTCGCACGGCCCGGCCCAGGCCCTGGCCCGGGCCACCACGTCGCTGGTCGGGCTGCTGGTCCACGACGTCAACGACCCGTACTTCTCGGCGATCGCCGCCGGCGCGATGCGGGTGGCCCGCGAGCGGGACCTGCTGGTGATGGTCGCGAACACCTATCGCGACCCCGCGCTGGAACTGGACTACATCACCCGCCTGGGTGCACAGCGGGCCCGCGCGATCCTGGTGGCAGGCTCCCCGCCGGTGGATCCCGCACTGGCCGAGCCGTTGCGCGAGCGGCTGCTGGACTACCAGCACGGCGGCGGCCGCGTGGTGACCATCGGCGACCAGGGGCCGGAGATCGACGCGGTGCTGCCGGCGAACGCCGACGGCGCCCGCGCGGCGGCACTGCACCTGACCGGGCTGGGGCACCGGGAGATCGGCCTGGTCGCCGGCCCGCGCGGACTGGTGACGATCGCCGACCGCTCCGCCGGCTTCCGGGCCGGCCTGATGGCCAGCGACAACGATCCGCACGGCATCGAGGTCGAGGGCGACTTCACCCGCGACGGCGGCTACGCCGCGACCCGGCGCCTGCTGGCCGAGCATCCCGAGGTGACGGCGCTGTTCGTGATGGCCGACGTGATGGCCGTCGGCGCGCTGGCCGCGCTCCGCGACGCGGGCCGCCGGGTGCCGGCGGACATCAGCCTGGTCGGCTTCGACGACCTGCCGATCTGCGCCGATCTGGTGCCCGCGTTGACGACCGTGCGGGTCGATACCGAGGGCATGGGCGAGCAGGCGATGCGGATGGTGGTGGCCGAGCCGGACCTTTCCGGGGAGCCGGATGTGGCGGATTCGGAGGCGGAGGATCCGCATGCCGGGCGCACGGTCGTCCACAGCGCCACGGAACTCGTCGTGCGGGGGAGCACGGGGCCGGTGACCTGACGCCGGTTCACAGCACACGTATATAAGGGTGGGAAATTGAGTCTGCTCAGTGCTGAGGCCTCGGCCGCCGGCGCGCCCGGAATCCTGGTCCCCGTCGTCCTTTCCGCGGCCTTCCTGCACGCGAGCTGGAACGCGATCCTCAAGTTCATCCCCGACAAGCTGACCGCCTCGCTGCTGATGACGGTGTCCGGCGGCGTGCTGGCGGGGATCGGCGCGTTCGTGGTGCCGGTACCGGCCCGCGCGTCGTGGGTGCTGTTGCTGGTGTCGGCCGTGTTGCACGTCGGCTACTTCCTGATGCTGATCAAGACCTTCGAGATCGGCGACTTCAACCAGGTGTACCCGTTGGCGCGAGGGCTGTCGCCGGTGGTGGTCGCGGGCTTCGCGACGCTGCTGGGCGATCCGATGTCGCGGCACCAGACGGTGGGCATCGCAGTGGTCTGCGGCGGTCTGGCGACGCTGGTGTTCTCGGCGGGACGGCCGAAGCGCGCGCAGGGCAAGGCGCTGTTCTGGGCGGCGATGACGGGACTGTCGATCGCGACCTACACGGTCACGGACGGCATCGCGGTGCGCCACTCGGGGTCGGCGGCCGGGTACACGGCGTGGATGATGCTCGCGGAGAGCATGCTGATGACCACGGCTTGCGTGACGATCATGATGCGACGGGGCCGGGCGGCCGAGGCGGCGGGGCTGGGAGCGGCGG
>NZ_JAAFZA010000037.1 GCF_015356865.1 Catenulispora pinisilvae | reverse complement strand
GACTTCACGACGGCTCCTGGTAGTGCGGATGGCGTAGACAACCGCTGCTCTACCAGGAGCCTCATACATTCAACAAATACGTGCTCTCATACACCACCCGGCTCCGCCGGGATCTCGGACAGCCTCTAAGACCACCGTGCCGCCGCGGGACCACGGCGGCGCCGGTGCTCGGGTTCTCGGTCGTTATCGGTCGTTATCAGTCGGAAATGACTGGCAGGATCAGGTGGGACGCATACTCGGGGCCGGTGTGCACAGTCACAGTGCCGGCGTAGACCTCATCGGGCCGGGTGGTCGGGTCAGCGTGCAGGAACGGGCCGGAGCCGGTGAACGAGGTGCGCGGATTCGCGTGGGCCTCGGCCTCCTCGACCGCGGGCCGGTGGACGTAGTCGTGCGCCTGGACATCGAGAGCGAGCGTGAAACCGGCCGGCAGCATCAGGCTCGTCGGCAGGATCTCGACGTCGACCTCATAGATAGTGCCGGGCTTTAGCGGCTCGACGCGGTCGTGCGGGTGCAGCGGCAGGAACGGCCGCGACCGTTGCGGGTCCACAGCGCGGTGCGAGGCGCGCAGCCAGCCTTGGCTGATCGGCACGTGCGGGTCGTTCGCCCCCTGATACGTGACCTCGGTCCCGTCCGGCGCGAACGCACGCAGCACGAGGAACAGGTCGGCGTCGGCGGTGGACGATTCGACGAACAGCTTCGCCCCCACCGGTCCGGCGAGCTCGATGTCCGCGGGGACGACGTAGCTGAATGCGGCCCGTCCTTCCTTGCCGCTGTAGGACACGGACGCATGATCGGGGGCCGGGGTCGTCGTCATCGAGCCGTGGTCCGTGATGAGGCCATGGTCCGCGTTGAGGCCGTGGTCCGCGCTGAGGTAGAGCCGGGTCCACTGCGTCTCGGGCAACGGCCAGTCGCTGGAGACACGCTCGCCGACGCGCCCGTCGGCGTGACGGGTCCGCAGATGCACGCGGGGCTGCTCGTCCCAGCCGTTGTCCTCGGCCTTGAGAAAATGGCCGAGGAAGCGCTTCTGCAAGTCCACGCCGTAGTCGGCGTAGAAGAGCGAGAAGTGCGTCTCGTCGTGCATCGCCAGCCACTTCTGGTCGGAGCCGGCAAGCTCGAAGCCGCGTGTGTTGCCGCGCAGGTGCAAGCCGAGGCCTCCCCAGTTGCCCGCGGACAGCAGCGGCACGCGAATCTGCGAGAGGTCGCGGGTCCGCGCCCGATGGTGGTCGTCGACCAGCGGGTGGCTCTTGTCGATGGCCGGCATGTCCACCCGGTTCGCGGCTAGTTCCTCCGGGCTGAGGGTCTGGTCGCCGCACACGAGCTGGCCGGTGATCGGGTTGCGCCCGCCCCGCTCGCCTAGGCCGTGCTGCGCCCCGCCGGCGATGGCGCCGTACCAGAGGTTCTCGAAAGTCGTATGGATTCCGCCGTGGTAGGTCACGTCGCGGTACCAGTCTGCGGCCCCCTCCCAGGCGACGACGGCGGCCAGGTGCGGCGGCCGCAACGTCGCGACCTGCCAGGCGTTCATCGCGAAGTAGGAGATGCCGTTCAGCCCCACCTTGCCGTTGCTCCAGGACCGGCTGCCCGCCCATTCGACGCATTCATACAGATCCCGGATCTCGCGCTCGGAGAGCGGGTCGAGCACGCCCGGCGAGCGGCCGGCCCCTCGGGAGTCGACGCGGACCAGGGCGTAGCCGTCCGGAACCCACCTGTCCGGATCGACGAGTTCGAACACCTGGTACTTCCCGCTCGTGCCCTCGGCGATCTCCGGGTGCATGGCGAGCATCGCCCGGTACGACTCGGCCTGGTACTCGCGGAAGGGCTTGCCCTTTCCGTAGGGACCGTAGGTGAGCACCACGGGGTAGTCCCCAGGCGCGGTGGGGCGGAAGACGTCGGCGCGCAGCACGTTTCCGTCATCGACCACGATCGGCACGTCCCACTCGATGGTCATGTCGCCGACCACGTCAACGCGGAACGGGCCGTCCAGATCCGGAGCCGTCGTCTCGGCTATCTCGTCCATACTCACCTTCACTCACCTTCAACTTTCTCGAGAAGAGCGAAGTACTCGGGCCGGTCCAGGTCGGTGAGCAGGTCCGGGCCGATCGGGTTCCAGCCGAGTTCCTTGCGCGTCAGCTCGCTGGAGACGTGGTTGTCCCGGGCCACGAACGGCGCGAGCCAACCGAAGTGGCCGCTCGACTCCTCGTTCGTCAGCGACTGAGCCGGTACGTTCAGGCGCTTGGCGATGACGTCGGCGATCGCGCGCATCGGCACCCCCTCGTCTGCCACGGCGTGGTAGCGCGACCCCGCCGAACCGGCCTCCAGAGCCAGCCGGAACAGGCGCGCGACGTCCCCCTTGTGCGCCGCGGGCCAGGTGTTGGAGCCCGGGCCGACATATCCGGCCACGCCCTTCTTGCGCGCCGCGGCGATCAGCCGCGGAACCATGGCCTTGTCCCCGTCGCCGTGCACTGTGGGCGGGATCCGCACGATCGACGCGCGGACCCCGCGCGCGGCGAGCGCCAGGGCCGCCGCTTCCGACCCGATTCGCACCGCGCCGGGCGAGGTCGGATCCGGCGCCTCCCGCTCGGTCACCAGGTGGCCGGACGCGAGCGTCATCGTGGGGAACGCCACGACGAGCGGCCCGCCGGCGGCCGCGAGTACGGACCCGAACTTGTCGATCGCCCGGCGGTCCGCGCCGGCGCCCGCCGCCGCGAACCGCCCGACGATCCCCCGCGGGCTGCCGCCCAGCAAGACCCCGAGCCTGGTGCCGAGCGACATGTGCCCCATGCTGTGCAAGTAGGCCAGGTGGATCACACCGTCCGCCTGGGCCGCCCCCTTCCGCAGGCTCTCCAGGTCCGCCAGGTTGCCCCGATGTACCGCGGCGCCTGCCGCGGTCAGTTTGGCGGCGCCGTCATCGGTACGGGCCATACCGAGCACCTCGTGCCCGTTGTCCAACAATTCCTTCACGAGCGGCGTACCGATGAATCCGGTCGCGCCCGTCACGAAAACACGCATGAGACAACTTCCTTGCGACCGACTGGCCGGGCATGTCCCCGGCGAGTTCGTAAACAGTCGCCGGCACTGGCGATCCGGTGCCGATGACATCTGATGTCATCACCATAGCCGTGATGACGCTCGATGTCATCACTGGCGGGAAACCCTCGCCTTGAGATCGCGGTATCGTTCTCATCTTAATGGCACTGAGCTGGCCATTAGTCGAACGAAGCAGCTCCGTCTACCCTTATGGCAGGGCGTGTCATAGATTCGCGCGCAAGCGTTGCCACGAACTGGGGTGGCGAGCGCCGACGGAAGTGAGGATCCGCAGATGGGCAGATGGGAGCCGGACACCCGCGGCCGCTTGGAACGGGCGGCCATCGAGCTCTACCTGGAGCAGGGGTTCGACCAGACCACCGTGGCGCAGATCGCCAAGCACGCGGGCCTGACCACGCGCACCTTCTTCCGCCACTTCCTCGACAAGCGCGATGTGCTGTTCGTCGGCATGGACGAACTCAAAGAACGGGTCGCGAACACCATCGCGGCCGCACCGGCCGCCTGGCCCATGGTCAAGGCCACCGCCTCGGGTCTCACCATCGCCGCCGCCGCCCTCCAGATGCGCCGCGACGAAGCCCAGGCTCGCCGAAGCCTGATCCGGGCCACCCCCGAACTCCGCGAGCGCGAACTGATCATGTTCGCCTCGGTCGCGGAGACGGTCGCGACCGTGCTCAGCGACCGCGGAGCCGCCGAACGCGCCGCGCGCGTGACCGCGCAGGCGATGCTCGCCGCGTTCCAGGTCGCGTTCGAGTACTGGGGTGAGCACCCGGACCGGGAGCTGCCCCAGTTGGTCGACGAGGTGCTCGACGAGCTCGCGGAGTCCGTCGGATCTGACGACTGACCAGCAGTGGCAGTTCGTCAAGTGAAACGCCCGCCTGGTCACAGATCCAGAACCAGTCTGTCGGTCCTCGCCCGCGACACGCAGATCATCATCGTGTCGCCCGCCGCGCGCTGCGCAGCGGTGAGAACGGAGTCGCGGTGGTCGGGAACGCCGTCCAGGACGTCGGTCTCGCACGTACCGCAGGTGCCCTCGGTGCAGGAGTAGAGGACCGGTACGCCGGCGGCGCGCACGGCGTCGAGGATCGAGGCGTCGGCGGGGACGTCGAGGGTGCGACCGGTGCGGGACAGCTCGATCTCGAACCGCCGGTCGCCGCCGCCGCCGACGACGACGCCACCACCGCCACCGACGCCGCCGTCCGCCTTGGGCTCGAAGCGTTCAACGTGCGGTTCGGGCCACCCGGCGTCCTGGCAATACGCTTCGACCGCGTCGAGCAGGCCGCCCGGTCCGCAGCAGTAGATCCTGGTCCCCGGCGTGGGTGCCCCTAAGTGGGCGGCGAGATCGAGCAGGCCGTGCCGGTCCTGAGGGCGCAGGACGACCCGGTCGTCGTAGCGGGCCAGTTCGTCGACGAACGCCATCGAGGATCGGCTCCGGCCGCCGTACAAGAGCGACCACCGCGCGCCGGCGGCCTCGGCCGCGGCGACCATCGGAAGGACCGGGGTGATGCCGATGCCGCCGGCGATGAACCAGTAGCGTTCGGCGGGAAGCAACTCGAAGTGATTGCGCGGCCCGCGGGCTCCGACCCGGGTCCCGACCGGCAGCTGCCGGTGGACGTACTCTGATCCCCCGCGCCCGTCCGGCTCCAGCAACACCGCGATGCGCCAGGATCCGGCGTCTGAGGGGTCTCCGCACAGCGAATACTGGCGCTCCAAACCGTTGCCGAGCACCAGATCCACATGCGCACCGGGCTGCCAGGGCGGCAGCGCGGAGCCGTCCGCGCGCCGCAGCGTCAGGCTGACGACGCCCTCGGCCTCGGCGCGGCGCTCGGTGACGATGAGGGTGTGCGCCGGCTCGGGTCCCTGGCTCACGCTCACTGCCCGGCCAGCCGCGCGAGAATCCGGCGCGCCGCCAGGCCGCCGGCGTCGATGCCGATGCTGAGCTCCTGGTAGCCGGCCGGCTCGGCGTCGAGGGCCTTGTGCAGGATGTTCAGCGCGTCGACGTCCTGCATCACCACCTGGTGGTTGAAATCGCGGAGGAACTCGGTGACCTCGGAGTCCTCGGTGGCGAAGTTCCGCGAGACGGCCCAGAAGTCGTAGACCGCGCCGGGCGCCGAGGGGGTGATCGCGTAGGTGATCTCGGTGCGGAACGACGGGCTCTGCTCGCCGACCGGCGTGATGCGGCTGTGCAGCAGGTACAGGCAGGGCGCGAAGTACTCGATGTCCTGAAGGCGCGTGATGCGGCCGCCGATGCCGGTCGACTTCGCGTAGAAGGGCGGGCACGCCGCGTCCGTCATGTGCCGGGCCACGCGGACGACCCCGGCCTGCTCGTCGGCCTCGGTGGTGATCGGCGTGTCGGCGACCTCGGGGGTGCCGATGTAGCCGCCGTGCAGGTAGGTCTCGTGGGAGAGGTCGAGGAGGTTGTCGACCAGCAGGCCGTAGTCGCAGTCGATGGGCTCCATCCCCGAGACCGTGACGAACTCCGGGTCGGTCAGGTGCCGGGCCCGCGGAATCAGCTTCTCGTCGGCCAGGCCGGGATCGCCGATCCACACCCACACGAACGAGTCCAGCTCCGCGACCGGATAGGAGGCGACGCGCGCCGTTCGCGGGATGCGCTGCTGCCCCGGGACGAAGACACAGGTCCCGGACGTGTCGTAGGTGAAGCCGTGGTAGCCGCAGACGACCGTGTCCCCGTCCAGGCGGCTCTCGGACAGCGGATAGCGGCGATGGACGCAGCGGTCTGCGAGCGCGACGGCGCGGCCGTCCCGTGCGGTCCGGTAGAACACGATCGGTTCGCCGAGGACGGTCCGCGCCAGCAAGGATCGGCCGACTTCGCTGCCGTAGGCGGCGACGTACCACTGGTTGCGTGCGAATGCTGTGGCCACGGGAGGACTCCAGAGGAGAGAAGTGCGCTGTCGCGTTGAGCGTCGCAACGCCCGCATCCGGCGACAACACGACTTCCGTCAGGCGGAAGCTCCCGTCGGCGGCTGCCAGCCCAGGGCCCGCGAAATGCCCGCACCGGCCACGCGCACCGCCGGGATCAGCGCGTTCGGCCGCGCACCCACGGCATGGACGACCACGGAGACAGACGCGACGACATCGCCGTGCGGTCCCCGAACCGGCGCGGCCACGGACAGCGCGTCGTCCGTGATCTGGCGCTCGCTGACAGCGCACCCGCACTGCCGGACCTCGGCGAGCATGCGTCGCAGCCGCCGCGGATCGGTGACGGTGTGGCCGGTGAAGGATTCCAGCGGCCCGGCCAGGTATCCGTCCTGGAAACCGGCCGGGCTGTGCGCGAGCAGCACCAGGCCGACGCCGGTGGCGTGCAGCGGCCAGCGCGCCCCGACCTGCGTCCGCACACCGACCGCCGAACGTCCGGCGAGGCGCTCGACGTAGACCACCTCCGCGACGTCCCGCACCGCGAGCTGGACGTTCTCGTGGGTGGCCTCGAACAGGTCCTCCAGGAACGGCATGGCGGCCTCACGCAGCGCCAGGCCGCGCGGGGCGAGCGCGGCGAGCTCCAGCAGCCGCAGCCCGACGCGGTAGACCCCGGACTCGTCGCGCTCAAGCGCACCCCAGGCGGTGAGCATCCCGACGAGGCGGTGCGCGGTGGGCAGCGTGAGCCCGGCGCGGCGGCTGACGTCGGTCAGCGTCAGCGCCGGATGCGCGTGGTCGAACGCCGCCAGCACGGCCAGGAGCCGGTCGGCGGCCGTCCTGGCGCCGGGTTCGGTCATTTCTCCTTCCTATCGCACAGTCTTGGCGTCTCGACTGCACCACGTGGCCACCGCGCAGTCTTGGCATCGCTGCCGCACAGTCTTTGCGTCTCGACTGCACCGGGTGACTACCGCACAGGCCTGGCGTGGCTACCGCACAGGCATGGCGTCGCTACCGCACAGGCCTGGTGTCGCTACCGCACAGGCCTGGCGTCGACGAGCCGCGCGGGCCGGAAGTCCACGAAGGCCGTGGTCCCGGTGGGCTGGTCGGCGCCGAGCGCGGCGGCCGAGGTGTCACCCCAGTGCCCGGTGTCGATCCGGTCCTCGACCGCGTGCAGCCCGGCGAGCACCTCGTTCGTGGTGAAGGCGCAGTGCCCCTGCCGCGCGACGTACGCCTGCCGCAGCAACCCTCCGTCGCCGGCGTCCCGGACCCGCGCGGCGAAGGCGTTCTCCTGCTCGACCGGGACCAGCTGGTCCGCAGTGGTGTGCAGGTCGAGCAGCGGCACGGCGAGCCCCTGCCCCGCGGTCGAGGTCCGCGCCATCCACGCGGTGGCGGCGGGATCGGCGTGGTAGGCCGGGGCCGCGGACAGGGCGTCCAGATCGGCGTTCAGGTCCAGGCCGGCCGCCTGATACAGAGCTCGGACCTCGTCCCGGTGCGACGAGGAGGCGAGCAGTGCCCGCCACTGGAGTCCGGCGGTGGAACCGCTGTCGCCGCCGGCCGCCTGCTCGATCGCGGGCCGCGACCCGATGATGAACGCCAGCTGGCCGGCCGCGATCCACGCCGCCTGCTGGCTCTCCTGGCCCACCGCGTCCCCCGGCGCCGGCGGGTTCTGGCCGGGCGCCCAGGTCGGCAGGTTCAGGAACGCCGCCGCCAGGGCGATCCGGGCCCGTCCGGCGGGCGTCTGCTGCGCGGCCGCGACGGCGTCGGTCAGGGTCGTCGCCACGGCCGCGGCATCGTCGGATCCGGAGTAGCCGGTCAAGTGGACATGGGCGGCCGGCGCCAGCAGCGTCGCCAGGACCACTTCGCCGGCGAGCTGGTAATCGTTCAGGTCCAGCCCGCCGGCGACCAGGCCGCACAGCCCGAGCGAGCCGGCGACCCGGCCGTGCGCGTCGCGGACGATCTGGGCGTTGACCAGGCCGCCCATCGACTCCCCGACCGAGACGGTGCGAGCCGGCCGGCCGAGAACGGCCTTGACCGCGTCCAGCGTCTGGAACTGGTCGCGCTCGGCGCTGCCCAGAGCCCACCACGAACCGTTCGGGTCGTACGAGGAGCCGGCCAGCGCGTATCCGGCGGCCAGCAAGGCGGACTGGGACTCCGGGGTCGGCGCGTCCTGCGCCACCGTGGGCCCGTACCCGTGGCTGAACAGCAGCAGCGTGCCGTTCCAGTCGGCCGGGACGTCGGCGATCCAGGTCGCGCCGTCGGCGAGCGTGCCGGTGTGGTGCCCGGGCGACGGGGCCGGTGCGGCGGTCGCGGTCGAGGGCATGACCACGAAGGCTGAGAAGGTTGTCAGGACCGTGAGGCCGACAGCGAGGCGTCGGCGCGTGCGTGTACGCGTGCTCATGAACGGTGCTCCTTTTCGGAAAGGTTGCGAAGGGAGCGTGACGAGGACGCGACGAAATGTAGGGCAGTTTTTTGGCGGCAGTCAATGGCATGCCGAATATTTGGCCGCGGCGGACCACTCCGGGCCGTACCCGGTGATCAGGGCATTGCGGTCGACTAGCTGAGCCGAAGGGTGTCCAGCGTCCGCTCGGCCTCGGCGCGCGCCGCCGCCTCCCGCTCCCGCGCGAGCGCGTGGAACAGTTCCTCGGCCTCGATGGCGGGCCAGTCGGCCGGCAGATGTCCGGCCGGCAGGTGCGGGTCGCGCCGCACCAGGTCCAACCAATCGGTGTGCAGCAGCAACTGGCTTCCCAGCGGGTCCGGCACCCCGGGTCCGGGCTGCGACCAGCGCTGGAGGAACGCCTGGTAGTCGGCGGCGATCGCGCCGATGTCGAAGGCCGTCTCCAGCACGGCCGCGACCTCGGTCGGCTTCAGGACGGTGCCGCGGAACACCCGCAGGTGCGCGTCCAGGCCCAGGTCGCCGAGCAGGGCGGCGGCGTCCACGTCCGAAGGCGCCACCCACAGTCCGTTCTGTAGCGGCCCGAACCCGCCCCAGGTGAGCCGGGAGCGCAGATCGTGCCGTTCCCGGCGCCACGCCTCGGGCAGCGAGAACCCGACCAGCGTCCACTGGCCGTCCCAGTCGAGGTTGGCCGCGCCGCGCTGCCAGATCCGGTCGTAGCCGTCTTGCAGCACCGACACCGCGCGCGGAGTGAGCGCGAAGTACATCTTGCGTCCTTGGCGGTGGCGCTCCAGCAGGCCTCTGCCGACCATGCGGGTCAGCGTCGAGCGCACCGCCTCCTCGGTGACGTCCACCCGGCTCAGGGCGTCGATGACCGAGCCGGAGGAGACCGCGAGATCGCGTCCCAGGACGTGGATGCCGAAGAACGTCAGCATCAGCGACTGCGGTCGCGGCGAAGGCTCGGCACTGCTCACCAGGTCAGGGTAGGGCATCGCCAATATTCGGCAAACTGTTGACGGCAGTCACAACAATGCCTAAGTTGAGCCGCATGATCCTCCCCAACAAGGTGGCCGTCGTCACCGGAAGCGGGCGGGGCCTCGGCCTGGCCTACGCCAAGGCCCTGGCCGCCGCCGGCGCGGCGGTGGTCGTCAACGACGTCGACGCGGACGCGGCGCGGGCCGCGGTCAAGGAGATCGAGGCGGCCGGCGGCCGGGCGGTCGCCGAGGTCGCCGCGGTCGGCACCGCGGACGCCGCCGAGGCCCTCGTGCGGCGCGCGGTCGACAGCTTCGGGCGCCTGGACGTGATGGTCACCAACGCCGGCGTGCTGCGTGACAAGGTCCTGTGGAAGATGTCCGACGACGACTTCGACACCGTCGTGCGGGTCCATCTGCGCGGCACCTTCACCTGTGCCCGCGCCGCCGTCGAGCGCATGCGCGAGCAGGGCGAGGGCGGCCGCGTCATCGTCGCCGGCTCCCCGGCCGGCCAGCGCGGCAACTTCGGGCAGACCAACTACGCCGCGGCCAAGGCGGGCATCGCGGCGATGGTCCGCACCTGGTCCATGGAGCTGGCCAGGGCGGCCATCACCGCCAACGCCGTCATCCCGGTCGCGGCCACCGCCATGACCAAGACCATCCCGGCCTTCGCCCCGCACGTCGAAGCCCTCGAACACCACGGCACGCCGCTGCCGGACGCGCTGCGCAAGGGCGAAGGCTTCGGCACGCCGCAGGACGCCGCCCCGCTCGTCGTCTTCCTGGCCTCCGACGCCGCCGCCGGCATCACCGGGCAGTGCATCGGCATCGGCGGTGACAAGCTGGCGCTGTGGTCGCATCCGCAGGAGATCTCCGTGGCCTACGCCGACGGCGGATGGAGCGCCGAGGCCATCGCCGCCGCGTGGCCGGTCAGCGTCGGCCGGACCCCGGAGACCGTCGGCATCCCCGCTCCCGCCGATCTAGGGGCGCTGTGACGAACGCTGCGACGAACGCCGTGATGAACATCGACGAACTCACCGCGATCGACGTCCACACCCACGCCGAGGTGTCGGCCAAGGGACACGGCTCGCTGTCGGAGGAACTGGACTCGGCGGCGGGCCAATACTTCAAAGCCGAGCACCGCCGCCCGACCCTGCCGGAGATCGCCGCGTACTACCGCGAGCGGAAGATGGCCTGCGTCGTGTTCACCGTCGACGCCGAAAGCGCGACCGGGACCCCCGCCGTGCCCAACGAGGAAGTCGCCGAAGCCGCCGCCGCGAACCCGGACGTCATCATCCCGTTCGCCAGTATCGACCCGTACAAGGGGCGGCTCGGCGTCAACCAGGTCAGGCGGCTGGTGCGCGAGTTCGGCGTCCGGGGCTTCAAGTTCCACCCCAACGTCCAGGGATTCGCCCCGAACGACCGGCTGGCGTACCCGCTGTACGAGGCCATCGAGGCCGAGGGCGCCATCGCCGTCTTCCACACCGGCCAGACCGGCATCGGCGCCGGCGCGCGGGCCGGCGGCGGCATCCGGCTCAAATACAGCAACCCGATGCTGGTCGACGACGTCGCGGTGGACTTCCCCGACCTGCCGATCATCCTGGCCCACCCCTCGTTCCCCTGGCAGGACGAGGCGCTCGCGGTGGCGACCCACAAGAGGCAGGTCCACATCGACCTGTCCGGCTGGTCGCCGAAGTACTTCCCGCCGCAACTGGTGCAGTACGCCAACACGCTGCTGAAGGACAAGGTGCTGTTCGGCTCGGACTACCCGCTGCTGACCCCGGACCGCTGGCTGGCCGACTTCGCGAAGCTGCCGATCAAGGACGAGGTCCGTCCCAAGATCCTCAAGGAGAACGCGGCCCGGCTGCTCGGCCTGGCCGCCGACTGAGACAGGGAGCGCATCGCGATGCACAACCAAGGCATCGGATCCTGGCCCGCACGCCGGGCGCGCAAGACACCCCATCGCACCGCCCTGGTCCACGAGGACCGCGCCATCACGTACGCAGAACTCGACGACCGGGTGAACCGGCTGGCCCACGTATTGCGCGAGCGTGGGATAAGCCGCGGCGACCGCGTCGCCTACCTGGGTCCCAACCACCCGGCGTACCTGGAGGCCCTGTTCGCCGCCGGGGCGATCGGTGCGGTGTTCGTACCGCTCAACACCCGCCTCACCGGGCCCGAACTGCGGCACCAGATCGACGACTCCGGCAGCGCCCTGCTGGTGACGGCCGGCAGCCCGCACCGCGACCTCTCCGGCTCGCAGATCGAGGTGCTCCCCGCCGAGGGCACCGGCTACGAGGCGGCACTGGCCGCGGCGGCGCCGCAGTATCGGGACGAGCCCGTCGGCCTGGACGACCTGTGCCTGATCATGTACACGTCGGGGACCACCGGCCGGCCCAAAGGCGCGATGCTGACCCACGGGAACATGACCTGGAACTGTCTCAATGTGCTGATCGACGGGGACTTGGCAGCCGACGAGGTCACCCTGGTCAGCGCCCCGCTGTTCCACATCGCCGCGCTCGGCATGACCTGCCTGCCCACCCTGCTCAAGGGCGGCACGGCGGTCCTGGAGCCGGCCTTCGACCCGGCCCGCACCCTGGAGCTGATCGAACGCCTCCGGATCACCTGCCTGTTCGGCGTCCCGGCGATGTACGAGATGCTCGCCGCCGCACCGGGCTGGGAGCGGGCGGACCTGTCCAGCCTGCGAAACCTGATGTGCGGCGGCGCACCGGTTCCGGGCCGCACGATCCGGCGCTATCTGGACCGGGGCCTGGCCTTCGTGCAGGGCTACGGCATGACCGAGGCGGCACCGGGCGTGCTGCTGCTTGCGGGCCGCGACGCGGCCGAGCACGCCGGATCGGCCGGGGTGCCGCAGTTCTTCACCGATGTGCGCCTGGTCGGCGCCGACGGCGCGCCGGTCGGCGTCGAGGAGCCCGGCGAATTGCTGGTCAGCGGCCCGAACGTGACCCCCGGCTACTGGCAGCGGCCGCGGGAGACCGACGAGGCGTTCCACGACGGGACCTGGTTCCGCTCCGGCGACATCGCCCAGGCCGACGCCCAGGGGTACGTCCGGCTCGTCGACCGGGTGAAGGACATGATCATCTCCGGCGGGGAGAACGTCTACCCGGCCGAGGTCGAGGACGCCCTGCTGGACCACCCCGACGTCGCCGAGTGCGCGGTGTTCGGCGTGCCCGACGAGAAGTGGGGCGAGGTCGGCCGGGCCGTGGTCGTGCTCAAAGCCGGCCGCGCACCCGACGGCGCCGCACTGCTGGCCCACCTCGACGGCCGGCTGGCCCGCTACAAGATCCCCAAGTCCGTGGTCTTCACCGACACGCTGCCCCGCAGCGGCGCCGGGAAGCTGCTCAAGGGTCCGCTGCGCGCGGCCCACGGCACTGGCGTCGACCCTCACGGTACTGACATCAATCCTCTGTGAACCAATATCAATCCTCTGTGAAAGGTCTGCGACCAACCATGCCCCGCACCGTGACCGGCGTCGCCGGACTCCTCGACCTCGGCGCCGTCGGCCCCGACACCGTCAACCCCAGCGCCGTCGACCTCGGCCACAGCTCCTGGCTCGCCATCGAGCAGGAACGGGTGAACACCTTCGCCGACGCGACCGACGACCACCAATGGATCCACATCGACCCCGAACGTGCCGCCGCCGGGCCGTTCGGAGGCGCCATCGCCCACGGCTACCTCACCCTGTCGCTCCTGATCCCGCTGTGGAGCGAGTTGCTGACCGTCACGGACGTCGCGATGGCGGTCAACTACGGCCTGAACAAGGTCCGCTTCCCCGCCCCGGTCCACGTCGGCTCCCGCATCCGCGCCCACGGCACCATCGCCTCGGTCACCGAGGTCAAGGGCGGCGCCGAGGTGGTGGTCGACCTGAGCGTCGAGATCGAGGGGCAGGACAAGCCCGCGTGCGCGGCGCAGGCCGTGTACCGGTTCTTCGCCTAAGCCACGGCCCTCGCTCAGCTCCTCATCGCCACGTAGGCGTCGGCCTGGATCCCGTACAGGTCCGCGTACCGGCTCGTCGAGGATGAACAGCGGCGGATCAGGGCGCATCGAAGCCCTCGCCAGAGCGGTCTTCTGCCACTGGCACAGCGGTGACGCCGAGCGCGAGCACCCGCCGTGACGAACCGATCAGAGTCACGCTGCCTCCTGATTCGAACCTGCGACCATCGGATTGAAAGCGTTCTGTGACCGACGTCTTGCCGGTCACAGAACGCTTCAGGCGCGGCGGCTACGCGTTCGGCAGCCGCCCTTGTCGGACTAGTCGGATGGGCGCCGTGTTCAGCTCAGCGTCCACTGCTGATTGCTTTGTCCGTTGCAGGTCCACAGTTCGGCCAGCGCACCGTCGGCGGTGGAGGCTCCGGTCACGTCCAGGCAGAGCCCTGACTGCGATCCGGTGACGGTGCCGTTGGAGTTGAGGGCCCACTGTTGGTTGCTCTGGCCGTTGCAGGACCACAGGATCGCCTTGGTGCCGTTGGCGGTGCCCTTGTCGTTGGCGTCCAGACACAGGGTGCTGCCGCCGACCGTCACCGACAGCTCGTTCGAGGAGTTGTGCGTCCAGGTCTGGTTGGCCTGCCCGTTGCAGTCGTAGATCTGCTGCTGAGTGCCCGGCGTGGTGGTCGAGTTCGGATCGTCCAGGCACTTGCCCGCGCCCACCGCGTGCAGCGCCCCCGTGCCGTTGCCCGGCGGCGTGGTGCTCGGGGTGGTGCTGGGCGAGGTCGGGCCGCTGGGGCTGGTCGGCGGTGGGCCGGACTGGAACTGGGTGAAGAAGTTCCACACCACTCCCGAGGTCCAGGTGTGCCAGCCGTCGCCGGTGCTGCCGTCGATGGGGCCGGGATCGTGACCGGCTCCGTCGAACGCGGCCCAGACGACCGGCTTGCCGGGCAGGCAACCGGAGTAGGCGGTGACGATGTGCGTCAAGCTGCCGTAGGCCGGTTCGGGTGGATTCTGCGGGGTGCACTGGTTGTTCCGGACGAAGGTGTCCCGCAGCGCCCGGCCGTCCGCGATGGGCAGGACGTTGTCCCGGATGCCGTGCAGGCCGATATATGCCTCCGGCTGCGTTCCGCCGGCGCAGCCGCTGAGGTTCGCGCCGGAGTAGACGGCGACCGCACGGAAGACGGTCGGCCGCGCGCACGCCAAGGCGTAGGTCATCGAGCCGCCGTAGCTGAAGCCTGAGGAGAAGATCTGAGTGGTGTCGACGCAAAGCCCTGATTCGAACTGGTTCAGCATGTCGTCGACGAACGTCACATCCTGGCCGCCGGTGTTCGCCCAGCCGTTGTTGATGCCCTGCGGCGCGACGAAGATGGTGCCGTTCCCGTCGGCGTCAGCCAGCTTCCGCAGCCCGTAGAAGGACCAGTTGTATCCATCGGTCCCACCGGAATCGACGTCGGCCGCCGTCCCCCCGACCCAGTGGAACCCGAAGACCAACCGGTAGGGACGAGTGTCGTCGTAGCCCGCGGGGACTTCGACGATGTAGCTGCGCGTCTGGCCGCTGCTCTGGATCGTGTGCGTACCGCTGGCCAGCGTCGGCGCCTTACCGCAACCGCTGGAGGCCGCGGCGGCAGCCACCGGCGACGCCGATGCACTGCCGAGGCCTCCGTACACCGTCAGCGCGCTCACCAAGGCGACCAGCAGCGCCATGAGCGCGACCGGCCCGAAAACGGCTTTGCCTTTCTGCATTGCCTCACTCTCCTTGACCGTCCAGGGCGACTCGCCAGAGCGGCTGCACCGTCTTCCCCGGCCGTGGACGGCGATCCGGTCGGAGCCGGGCGGGTTCTGCGCTCTCCGCGGCGGATGATTGGGTCGAACCGGTTCACCCGGCCGATCCGAGGGGGATCGTAAGACTCTTGGCATGAGAGGTCAACGGTATGTTTCGTACTCTTATCGGCCACTCGCGCCCGCCGCTCGCTCCTCACCGATCGCAATGCTGGACGCTCATTGATCGACCAGGGGGTTGGCGTCGACGTCACGACCGATCCGACCCGGATCGACCCATGCCGACGTCATGATCACGCTTTCAGTTCCCTGAAAGTTTCATACCTATCTTGTGTCTGTGAGGTCCACCGATGATCAGCTTCAATGTTCAGTGCACGTATATGCGTACCCTGACATGATCTGCCGCCGCACCGGAGGCCGGGCACAATGGCCAAGTGGGCGTCGACGTCGAAGGCTTCATCAAGGACGGGTACGTGGTCGTGCGCGGCGCGTTCGATCAGGCCACGGCCGCGCACTGTCGAGAGCTGATCTGGGCGGAACTGCGCGGGCGCGGGATCGGCGAGGATCAGCCGACCGCCTGGCCCGCGCATGCGCACATCGACTCATTGGATGGCGAGCCGTTCACCGCTGCCGCCGGAGCTCCCGCGCTGACCACGGCCTATGACGAGCTGATCGGCGCGGGCCGCTGGACCCGGGGCATCGACGCCGGCCGAGCGGTATCGGTGCGCTTCCCCTCGCCGGAGCGGGCAAACTCGGGCTACCACATCGAGGGCAGCTACGGCGCAGCGGGCGGCCCCTACCGCTGCAACGTCCGCTCGCGCGGACGCGGGCTGCTGGCACTGCTGCTGTTCGGCGACGTCGGCCCGCAGGACGCACCGACCCGGCTGGTATCCGGCTCCCACCTGTACGTTCCCGAATTCCTCGCGCCCTACGGCGAGGACGGGACAGTCTCAGACGGCTGCTATTGGCGGCCGTCCGTGTTGTGCCGACCGGTGGTGCACGCCACCGGCCAGGCTGGCGATGTCTTCCTGTGCCACCCGTTCATCGTGCACACCGCCACCTGGCCGCACACCGGCACCGCGCCTCGAATGATCGCGCAACCGGCCGTGCACGTGCGCGACGGCTTCGCCATCGACGGCTCGGATTCCGCCCCGGTGGCCCGGGCCATCGTTGCCGGACTGGAGATGGCGGCGCAGGCTTAGCCGATGGCCGATGGCCGATGGCCGATATGGCGGCGACGGCACCAAGCCACCGCACGTCGCCTCCACTACAGGAGATCCCGCATCCGTCCGACCGAACAAGGGTTCTGCGACGCAGAGTATAGACACTCTATATAGATAGTTGATACTGTGCGTAGTGATCAGGTCGCCCCTCGACGACGAGAAACCTTCGGAAAGGGCGAGGCACCATGAACCCCGTCTCAGCACCCACCCATCACGCGCTGACGACCGAAATCCCCGACTATCCCATGTCCCGCGCCACCGGCTGCCCCTTCGATCCACCGCCCGAACTCAGCGAGCTGCGCGCCCACGCCCCGGTCAGCCGAGTCCGGCTCTGGGACGGCAGCACCCCGTGGCTGGTCACCGGCTACGCCGACCAGCGGGCGCTGCTCGGCGATCCGCGGGTCAGCGCGGACGTCACACGCTCGGGCTATCCGCACCAGTCCGCCGGGCTCAAGGCCCGGCGGGCCGAGGCCTCCACCTTCATCAACCAGGACGATCCCGAGCACGCCCGGCAGCGGCGGATGGTCACCGCGGCCTTCTCCATCAAGCGGGTGGAGGCGATGCGGCCGGCGATCCAGCGGATCGTCGAGGAGCTGATCGACGAGCTGCTGGCCGGCCCGAAGCCGGTCGATCTGGTCCAGGCCTTCGCGCTGCCGGTCCCCTCCCTGGTGATCTGCGAACTGCTCGGAGTCCCCTATCAGGACCATGAGTTCTTCCAGGTCCGCAGCAGGGCTCTGATCAAGAGCACCGCCACGCCGGAGGAGTCGGTCGCGGCCGTCAGGGAGCTGATCGCCTATCTCGACGACCTGGTCGGCGAGAAACTGGCACACCCGGCCGAGGACCTGCTCTCCCTGGTCGCCGAGCAGGTCCGCGCGGGGGCGCTGACCCGGCGTGAGGCGGCGAGCATGGCTCAGCTGCTGCTGGTGGCCGGGCACGAGACCACCGCGAACATGATCGCGCTCGGCACGCTGGCCCTGATCGAGCACCCGGACCAACTCGCCCGGGTGCGGGAGAGTCAGGACCCGAAGCTGATCGCCTCGGCGGTCGAGGAACTGCTGCGCTACCTCAACATCGTGCACAGCGGACGGCGCCGGGTGGCCCTGGAGGACATCGAGGTCGGCGGGGTGACGGTGCGCGCCGGCGAGGGCCTGGTGCTGGCCAACGACAGCGGCAACCGCGACCCCGAGGTCTTCGCCGAGCCCGACCGGCTCGACGTGGGCCGCAACCCGCGCCGGCACGTCGCGTTCGGGTTCGGCGTGCACCAGTGCCTCGGCCAGCCGCTGGCCCGCGTCGAACTACAGGTCGTCTACAGCACGCTCTACCGCCGCATACCGGGGCTGCGGCTCGCCGCGGACATCGAGCAGATCCCGTTCAAGCACGACGGACTCGTATACGGCGTCTACGAGCTGCCGGTTACCTGGTGAGCGGACAGGAGGAACCATGAAGGTGATCATCGACCAAGACAAGTGCGTCGCCTCCGGCCAGTGCGTACTGGCCGCGCCGGAGGTGTTCGACCAACGGGAGGAGGACGGCATCGTCGTCCTGCTCGCCGAGAACCCGCCGCAGGACGCGGCCGAATCGCTGCGCGAGGCCGCCGCGCTGTGCCCGGCGCTGGCGATCGCGCTGGAAGAATAGTAGGCCTCTGACAGACCCCTGCCAGACTCCTCACAGGCCCCTGACACGCCGACACGTCCTCGCCCTCCGGGGGTGAACCCGCGGGCGAGGACGTGCCCGAACTGGTTGGCCTGGTCGAAGGGCCGGCGCCTATTTCCGGTCCTGGGCGGCGGCTCCCCGCTGCCGCTCAACCAGGTCACGCAAGCGTTCGATGACGGGGACCGCGGCGGCCAACGTCGCCGCCTCCTCGGCCGACAGCTCGTCGACGGCGTCAGCGAAGATCCCCGCGGTGATGGCACGGCGCGCGCGCAGGTAGGCCGAGCCCGCTTCGGTGATGGCGACCACGACCGCGCGCTTGTCGGTCGGGTCGCCGCGGCGCTCGACGTAGCCGATGCGAACCAGCGCGGCGACCAGCGAGGTGACCGACGGCTGGGTGACGCCCTCGGAGGCGGCCAGTTCGGTGATGCGGCGCGGCCCCGTGCGTTCGAGGGTCGACAGGGTCGCGATCGAGGTCAGGCTCATGTCCCGGGGGCTGAGCCGGACGAACGAGGCCAGCAGGTCGTAGACCGCGGCGGCGGCACCTCCGGCGGCGTGCACTGCGGGCGTCGCGTCTCGGGGACCGACGGTTGTGCTCACGGTGCGAGCATAGCCGGGCTCTGCGCTCGGGCCGTGACACATTGACTCTCTATATAGTTTCCCTACATATTTTGAGGCGCCAGCATGCTGAACAACGTTGTCATCGTGGGCGCTTCGGCCGCGGGCCTGACCGCCGCCGAAGCCCTGCGCAGCCGCGGCTACTCCGGCACGCTCACCCTGGTCGGCGACGAGCCGCACGCCCCCTACGACCGGCCGCCGCTGTCCAAGCAGATCCTCGCCGGCGCCTGGCCGACACAGCGCGTCGCCCTACGCTCCCCCGAAGCCTTCGCGAAGCTCGACGCCGAGCTACTGCTCGGCCACTGCGCCACCGGTCTGAACCCGCGCGCCCGCGAGGTCCACCTGGACGACGGCCGGCTGCTCGGCTACGACGGCCTGATCATCGCCACCGGCGTCACCCCGCGCCGGATCCCCGGCTGCGACCTGCCCGGCGTCCACCTGCTGCGCAGCCTCGACGACGCCCTCGCACTGCGCGCCGAATTGCTCACCGAGCCGCGGCTCGCGGTCGTCGGCGCCGGATTCCTCGGCGCCGAGGTGGCCGCCGTGGCGCGAACGATGGGCCTGAAGGTGACCCTGATCGATCCCTCGCCGCTCCCCCTCAGCCGCCCCTTCGGAGTGCGCGTCGGGCAACGCCTCGCCCGCCTGCACACCGACCACGGCACGAAACTGCACAGCGGCACCAGGGTCCGCCGCCTGCTGCCCACCACAAGAGGAGAACGACGGATCGCCGGAGCCGAACTGACCGACGGCAGCGTACTGAAGGCCGACGCCGTCGTGGTCGCAGTCGGCTCCACCCCCGCGATCAGCTGGCTGACCGACTCCGGACTACCACTGGCCGACGGCATCACCTGCGACGCCACCTGCCGCGCCGCGCCCGGCATCTACGCAGCCGGCGACGTCGCCTCCTGGCACAACCCACACTTCGGCATCCGCATGCGACTGGAGCACCGAATGAACGCCACCGAACAGGCCATGGCCGCAGCCGGGAACCTCCTCGGCGGCAACCGCCCGTTCGCCCCCGTCCCCTACCTGTGGACCGACCAATACGACGTACGCGTCCAGGCACACGGCATCTTCCCGGCGGACGCCGAGATGACCGTCCTGAGCGGCGACCCGGACCAGGGCCCGTTCACCGCGGCATACGGCCACCAGGACCGCGTCGTGGGCGTCCTGGCCTGGAACAGCCCACGCGAAGTCCGTCGGCTGCGGAGCCTGGTGGTCGAGCACACTCCATGGCCGGTAGCCGGCTGACCATCAGCAGGCAGGCCGGAAGGCCTGTCTGGGAGACCGGCTCAGTCTCATGCCGCCGCAGTGGCCTTGATCGCCGCGGTGAGGAACCGGGTCTGGATCGATGCGCCGGGCCAGGTTCGTGACGAATCCGTCGAGCTCGTCCGGCGGCAGGGCGCGGTTGACGAGCCCGTAGCGCTCGGCGAGTTCGGCGTCGGCCAGTTCGCCGCCGAGGATCAGTTCGAGCGCGCGGGCACGGCCGATGAGGGAGGTCACGTATTGCGTGCCGCCGCCGCCCGGGTAGATGCCCATCAGCGTCTCCGGCTGCGCCTGCCCGGATTTGCCGATCGCCGCGAAACGCATGTCGAGCGCCATGGCGAACTCGTTGCCGCCACCACGCGCGAAGGGCCCCTGCGCTTTCGCGCAGCGGGCCCCTGTGGCTACATAGATCCGAGACCTCAGCGTCGCTTCGGCTGCTCGTCTGCCATCGTCCGCTTGTCAGTGCTCATCGCACCGGCCTTGGCCCGAGCACCGTCCGGTTCGATGATCTCGAACTGCTCGGTGCGGACGTTGTCGCGGATGACCTGCTCCTCGGTGACCACCTTTTTTCTGAGGACGACCCGCTCCAGCGGCACGACCTCCTTGGTGGCGTGGACCTGCTCGTCGAACAGCACGAGTTCCTCGACCTGCTCAGACCAGTCTGTGTGCGTCCCCGAGCCCTGGGCCGGGTCGTCGATCGCGACACGCACCACTTCATAGGTCTCGTGGTGCAGCTCGACGCGTTGCTCCACGGGGGCCTGCTCCGTGTACTTGCGCAGCCGGACCCGGCCGGCCTCCCTGTTCTCCTTGGCCACGTGGAGGCGCTCGCCGTAGCGCGTCGCGTCGAGGGTCGCTTCGCGGTGGAGGTCCTGCGGGACCTTGATGTTCTCAGCGTTCCGTTCCCCGCTCATGCCGCTCTGGCCCATACTGCTCTGGCCCATGCCGCTCTGCATGTCCTGTCGGGTCTGCATGTCCTGTCGGGCCTGCATGTCCTGTCGGGCCTGGGCCTGGGCCTGGCCACCCGTCTGTGCCGCCGCCCTGGTCCGCATCTGGTCGTCCGTCCGCTGAGGCGAACCGTTATCCATGCTCATCTTGGAGGACTCACCTGTGGTGCCATAGTGCTTGGACAGTGCCGCGACCTCCTCGGGGCCGAGGTGGTCGTCGAAGTCCAGCTTCGGGGAGTTCTTGATCGTGGCCTCGAGATGCGGAACCCGAATCGCGTCGCCGCTCAGCTGAGCGCCCTCCAGCGGCACCACATGTTCACGGCGGAGTACGCCCATGCGCACCGTGGCCCAGTCTGGTTCGCCCGTGGTGTCGTTGACGAATATGCGGTCGATGGCGCCGATCTCCTGCCCATCGCGCCCCACCATCTGCTTTCCGAGGTACTGATCTCTGCCCGTCATGACGTCGACCTCCAACTTGCGACGGTTCCGCGGCTTCGTCGCGGATCCCACATTCCCCGCGTCACAGTCAAGGCCGGGGATATCGGCGTCGCATCCACTCGTACTCCCTTTGGGCTAATCACTCACTTGGCCACCATTGGCTGCATGCTGAAGCGAGGGAGGCTGATAGTGGGTTTCGGCGGAACAAATCGGGACCGACAGATCACAGCGGAGTAGCCATGTTTCAGCTCTTGTGGATCCTCATTCTGGGCCTCATCCTCGGCGCCGTCGCCCGGCTCCTACTCTCCGGCAAGCAGGACATTCCCATCTGGCTGACCATGATCGTCGGTGTCGTCGGCGCCTGGCTGGGGAACGCGGTCGCCGGCTGGATCGGCGTCCGCCACACCGGCGGTGTCGACTGGATACGACACGCCCTCCAATTGGGCTTCGCCGTCTGTCTGGTTGCTTTGGCCACATCTATGTGGTCAGGTCGGCACCAAATCCGACGGTAGCCGACGCTCATACAACCACATCGCTGCCGCGGAAATAGCCGGCGACTAGCATTGTCTCAGAGTTCTGTCGCGACTTCCCGCAGGTACGCCTCAAGCCGTCTGATCGGCGCGGTCACGCCTTTGGTATCGAGTCGGCAGGTGTAGAGGCGACGGGCGAGTGTCGGCCGCTGCATCAGGAGAGCCACCACGCTGGTGGGAGCGTCCAGCAGCAGCAACCGCGGCAGTAGCGCGACGCCGAGGCCGGCCGCGACGAGATTGAGTGCGGTGCGGAAGTCGATGCCGTCGAAGTCCAGGCGTTGTCCGCTCCCCCGGTCGCCGATGACGGGTGCTGCTGCCAAGTCGCGGACGTCGACCGGGGTGTTGATCCACGCGTCCGACGGCAGGTCGGTTGGGGTGACGCTGTCAGCTCCCGCCAGGGGGTGGCCGACGGGAAGGACGACCATGATCGGATCGTCCATGAGGTGCGCTTGTCGCAGCCCGGCGGGCACTGGCACCGGAGCGTGTTCGTAGTCGAAGGTGATGGCCAGGTCGATCTCTCCCCGGAACAGCAGCGCATGCGTTTCGCGCTGTTCGAGTTCACGCAGTGCGATGTGAACTCCCGGACAGGAAGCACGCAGGCGTGCGAGCGCGGGAGGGACGATGGAGGCCGCCGCAGAGATGAACGCGCCGAGCCGCACCTCGCCGACGGTGCCCTCGGCGAGCGCCGCGAGCTCGGTGGCGGCGCGGCTCATCGACATGCTGATCGCGGCTTCGGTGTCGAGCAGGACCTGTCCGGCCTCGGTCGCGCGGACGGGACACGATCGGTACCGGGACCGCCGTGGAGGCACGCAACCTCGCGCCGCTGCCCGGAGACGTCGACTTCACGGTCGGCGCGAGCCTGCCGATCTCCGGCCTGACCGCATGGCAGGGCTTGTTCCAGCACGGTCGCCTCCAAGCCGGCCAGAGCGTCCTGGCCCACGGCGCCGCCGGCGCGGTCGGGTCCGTGGTGACGCAGCTCGCCCGGGAGTTCGGCGCCTACGTCATCGGAACCGGCCGGGCGGCCGACCGCCAAGCGGCACTCGACTTCGGCGCGAACGAGTTCCTCGACCTCGACCGCGACGATCTCAACGACATCGGCGGCGTCGACCTGGTCTTCGACGTCATCGGCGGCGACGTCCAAACGCGCTCGGCGAGCATCATCCGACCCGGCGGGACGGGCGCCTTCGCACCCACATCGGAACCGTCGCAACCCTCGACGACGCCATCCCCGCGCTGAACCCGACCGAGCGGCGCAAGGGCAAGACCGTCATCCGGGTGCGCCCCTGAGCGCCCGGAGCAGGCCGGCAGCGACGTTCAGAAACGATGGCCGACTATAACAGGGCTCTTGTATACGTGATGCCGCCGCATTAGGTTGACGCCCGGAGCGCCTGACACCGGGAGGGTCTCATGATCTCAAAGCGCCGTTGGGCGGCGATAGCCACTGGGTGCGCACTGGTCGTGTCGTTGGAGGCATCCACGGCGAGTGCGGCCACCGTGTCACCGCACACGACGACCTCGTCAGGCTCCTGTACTGCCTGGTTCTTCCTGCACACGTTCGATGGCCAGTACCTCGACGCGAGGGGCACGGGGCTCGCACAGACGCTGGGCTACGACGGACAGATGGACGAACAGTGGTGCTTTGAGAATGCCGGCAACGGTTTCTACCGCATTCACAACGCATATCTCAGCGGTGACTACTGCCTCGATGACGGCCAGCAGTACCCCAACGTCCTGGTCTACGCCTGCGACGGCAACTCCCAGCAGCAGTTGTGGAGGGTCGGTACCAACCCCGACGCGAACGGCTTCATCCAGCCGTCCGATCACTCTGGCGTCGGGCTCTCGCCGCGCGGCGACAACTACCTCGTCCATCTGACTGCGGGCAATGGATGGGTCTGGGACCGCCAGTAGCCTCGCGGTATTCTGCGCGCGACCTTCTACCAACTCCTCCACTACGCATCCCTCTACCTAGGTCTCGTGTCGGTCATACCGAAGGATGAGGCATGTGGAGGACCGATGGCCGATGCCCCGGTGCGCCGCATCGCAGCAGGCTGACACCATGAAGCGAACCAGTGCGCGAAGCGCGCCGCGAGGCAGGACGCTGTGCCGGATCGGTGCCGTCACCGCCGCTGCGGCGCTGGTGGCGGCCGGAGCCGCGACCGGAGCCGAAGCGAAGACCGGGACCGGGACGGGGATTCGGACCGGGACGCCGGCCGGGCTGGACGGCGCGTGGCAGATGGCCGGCTACGGCCTCGTCCTCGACGTCGAAGGCGCCACGGTCACGGCCTACGAGACCACCGCCATCAGCTGCCTGCCCGAGTTCACCGGCACCAGGACCGGAACCGCCGGGCCCGGCGGCGACACCACCTTCGCGGTGGGGACGACGCTGTTCACGCTGCGCCCGGAACAGCGGGCGCGGGCCCTGTCGATGACGATCCAGGAGTCGGTCGGGCTTCGGCACCTCGCTCGTCTCGCCGCCCTCCCCGCCAGGTGTACGCAGCCGACTCCCACGGATCCGCGTACCGTGTTCGACATCTTCTGGCAGACCTACCAGGAGAACTATCCGTTCTTCGCCGCGCGCGGCATCGACTGGCAGGCCACCGGCGCCCGGCTGCGGGCCGAGATCACGCCGAAGACCACCGACGCCCAGCTCTTCCAGATCCTCACCGACGCCTTCGCCCCGCTGAACGACTCGCACACCGCGCTGAGTGACGGCACCACGACCGTCTCCCCCTCACGCCCGGGCACCGTCAGCCCGAGCCGCGCCTACGACGCCGGCATCGAGGCCTTCATCCAGGCACACGACCTCACCACCCCGCTCCAGGAGTGGGGTCGCGGCCACATCGCCTACGCCGACCTCCCCGGCGGCATCGGCTACCTGCGCCTGTCCTCCTTCGCCGGCTACACCAGCCCCGACGACAGCGCCGGCTTCGCCTCCGACAAGGCCGAGCTGGACAGGGCCCTGGACGCGATCTTCACGCCGCAGCGCACCCAAGGTCCGAACGCCCTGCGCGGCCTCATCATCGACGACCGCGTCAACGGTGGCGGCTCCGACGTCCTGGCGCTGGACGTCGTCTCCCGCCTGACGTCGAAGCCCTACACCGCGTACTGGAAGAAGCACCGCGACGACCCGAACGACCCGTCCGTCTTCAGCCGGCCCGAGCCGATCCGCGTGACACCCTCCGACAACCCGATCTACCGTGGCCCCATCGCGCTGTTGGCCGGAGGCTCCACGGTGAGCGCGGGCGAAACCTTCGCACAGGCCCTGATGGGCCGCACCCCCGCCCCGGTCCGCATCGGCGAGAACACCCAGGGCTCGTTCTCCGACACGCTGAACCGCACTCTGCCGAACGGCTGGGAATTCGAGCTGCCGAACGAGGAGTACCCGACGAGCCGCAACGGCCCCAGCTTCGACATCACCGGCATCCCACCGCAGATCCGGATCCCGGTGTTCCCGCCGAACGAGCTCGCCGCCGGACGGGACACGGCCTTCACGACGGCGCTCGCGGTGCTGGAGGACTGTTCACGACCCAACCATTAGCGCTCTCCCGCTCAGCTACCGGATCGCACTCTTCCCGGCTCAACGAGATCTCATCAGGTCCCGGCCACTTCGATACGCCCAACGCACACGGAGCGTGAAGCCACCTCAACATCATGTCAGCCGAGGCGACATCACGGCCGTAGACTCGGCGGCGCTCGATCAATCACATATGAGGCTGATGACGATTGAGGGCATCTTGCATGCCCTATGGCAGGTTTTTGTCATGCCCTCACCATGAAACCGGCCGCCCGCCGCAGGAGCTGGAGCACGTGAGCGAGTCCAAGATCCGGATACTCGGTCCCGTACAGGCCGAACAGAATGGCGAGTCGCTACGCCTGGGGCCTCCGCAACAACAGGCCGTTCTCGTCATGCTCTTGCTCGCCCACGGCAGCCAGGTCTCCATCGACTCCATGATTGACGGCTTGTGGGGCGAATCGCCGCCGAAGTCGGCTGTGGGAATAATTCGAAAGTACATCTCCGGACTGCGAAAGCCGGTCGGCGCCGGGGAAGCCGGTCGTGGTTTCGCGATCGTTTTCGCCGGCAACGGTTACGTGCTCTCCGGCTCCGCTTCCGACTCCGGCGCCGACTCCAGCCTCGACGTCGATCTCGACCTGGACCGGTTCGAGAGCGGCGTCCACCAGGCGACGGCGCTCCTGGCCGAGGACCCCGCACAGGCGCGGGCCTTGTGCCGCAAGGCCCTGCTGCTCTGGCGCGGATCGCCGTTGGCCGGCATCGCGGGCCCCTTCGCCGAGGGCGTACGCGCCAGGACGACGGAGCTCTACATCGAGGCGACGCAGACCGCGCTCACGGCCCAGGTGACCATGGGCGACCAGGCCGCCTGCGCGATCGCCCGTATCAGAAGTCTGATCGACGAATACCCGCTCCGCGAGAGCTTGCACGAACTGCTGATGCTGGCACTGCACAAAGCCGGCCGGCCCGGCGACGCCCTCGACGCCTACACCCGCGCGCGGGTGACACTGCGCGACGAACTCGGGATCGGGCCCGGGCCCGGGCTGCGGGCCATGCAGCGCCGAATCCTCGTCCGGGACGTGAGCCCGGTGACAAGCCCCGTGGCGAACCCGGTGGCGAGCACCGCACCGGTCTCGGCACCGATCTTCGCGCCGATCCCCGCACAGCGGCAACCCATGCAGTCACCTGGACAAGCAGGCAGACCGGACCCAGGACCGCGCCAACCTCTCATATCAGCACTCGCAGTCGGCCCCCTCCCCGCGAACCCGACGGACTTCACCGGCCGGGCAGATCTGCTCGCGGTCATCCGCCGAGAGCTCTGCGAGCCGAACGGGCCCCGCGTCGTCGCCCTGCGCGGCGGGCCGGGCATCGGTAAAACCTCCCTCGCTCTGCGTGCCGCCCATCTCCTCGCCCCCGCGTTCCCCGATGGCCAGATCTACGTGAGCCTGACCGAGCCCGACGGCAGCCCGATGTCCGGAGCCACGGTCCTCACCGCTCTCCTGCGCGCCACCGGGCTACCCGTCGGCGAAGTTCCGCCCAACCCCGTCGTCCGGGCCTGGGCCTTGCGGGGACTGCTCGCGACCCACCGCATGCTCGTGATCCTCGACGACGTCGACTCGGTCCGGCAGATCCAGGACGCCTTGGCCGCCCCGCCGGGGTCGGCCTTCCTCGTCACCGGCCGCGATACCCTGCCCGACCTGGGCGGTGCGGTCCACCACGAGGTGCCTCGGCTCAACTCCGGCGAGGCCTTCGCGCTCCTGGAGGCACTGATCGGCACGGCCCGGGTCCGCGAAGAACCGGACGCGGCCCGGGCCCTGGCCTCCCGCTGCGCGGGGCACCCGCCGGCCATCCGTGAGCTCGCCGCCGGCCTTGCTTCCCGCCCCGGGCAACGGCTCGGATCCGCGCTGAAGCACCTCAGCGCCGAACCCGAGCGCGTCGCCGTACCCGGCTCGGTGAACTCGGTGAACTCGGCGCCCTGGCGAACGTCGGGTCTGCCGTTCAGCCGTCCCACGCCCACGCCGGCTCAACCCTCCCCGAGGTAGGCCACGCGCACCCGTTCGTCCGCGAGCAGTTCGGCTCCCGTGCCCTCCACCACGATCCGGCCGGTCTCCAGGACGTACGCGTAGTCGGCCAGCGCCAGAGCTGCCTGCGCGTTCTGTTCCACCAGCAGGATCGTGGTGCCCGCGTCCTTGAGCTCGGCGACCGTCCGCAGGATCTGCTGCATCATGATCGGCGAGAGCCCCATGGACGGCTCGTCCAGCATCAGCAGCCTGGGCCGGCACATCAGGGCCCTGGCTATGGCCAGCATCTGCTGTTCCCCGCCGGAGAGCAGGCCGGCCATCTGGTCGTGCCGCTCGCCGAGGATCGGAAACCGTTCGTAGGCCTGTCGCAGGTCCGGTCCCAAGTCCTCGTTGCCCCGGATGAACGCGCCGAGCCGCAGGTTCTCCTCGATGGTCATGCGCGGGAAGATCCGCCGGGCCTCGGGACAGTGCGCGAGGCCGGCTCTGACGATGTGGTGCGCGGGGACGCGCTCCAAGGACTGGCCGGCGAAGCGGATCGTCCCGGCGGTGGGGCGCAACAGTCCGGACAGCGTACGCAGCGTCGTCGTCTTGCCCGCGCCGTTGGCGCCGAGCAGCGCCACCGTCTGGCCGGGCAGGACCCGCATCGAGATGCCCTTCACCGCCTCGACCCGTCCGTAGGCGACGTGCAGCGCTTCGACGCTCAACAGCGCCTCGACACTCAGCAGCGCCTCGTCATTCAGCAGCGCGGTCACCGGGCATCACTCGCTTCCTGCTCCGCCGTCCCGGGAGCGGCCGCGGGAGCCGTCCCGAGATAGGTGGCGATGACTCGTTCGTCGGCTCGGACCTCGTCAGGCCGTCCTTCGGTCAGCTTCCGGCCGCGCGCCAGCACCACCAGCCGGTCGCAGAGGTTGAAGATGAACCGCATGTCGTGCTCGATGACGACGACCGACAAGCCGCGCTGCCGGATCTTGAAGATGGTCTCGCGCAGCGCCAGGGTCTCGCGCGGGTTCATGCCGGCCGCCGGCTCGTCGAGCAGCAGCAGGCCCGGATCGCTGGCCATCGCCCGCGCGATCTCCAGCTTGCGCTGGTCGCCGTAGGGCAGGCTGCGCGCGATGGCCGAGGCGTGCCGGTCCAGGTCCAGGAACGACAGCAGCTCGCGGGCGGTCTGGCGGGCCTCGCGCTCGGCGGCCCGGTACCGGGGTCCCCGTCCGATCGCCGAGAGCAGACCTTCCCTGGTCCGGCAGTGCCGGCCGACCATGACGTTCTCCAGCGCGGTCATGTTCGGGAACAGCCTGATGTTCTGGAACGTGCGGGAGATGCCGGCCTCGGCCACTCGATAGGGCTTCGGCGCGAGCCGCTGCCCGCGGAAGGTGATCGAACCGGCGGTCGGCGGGTACAGGCCGGTCAGACAGTTGAAGAAGGTCGTCTTCCCGGCGCCGTTCGGGCCGATCAGGCCGACGATCTCACCGCCGGCGACGTCCAGGTCCACGCCGTCGACGGCGGTCAGCCCGCCGAAGCGCATGGTCACGCCCCGGGCTTGCAGGATCGGCTCGGAGCCCGGTGCCGTCCCGGATACCGGCCCGGGCGGGTTCGCTGGCTGGGTGCTCACGCTCGGGCCTCGGCTTCCAACTCGTCCAACCCGTCCGACCTGTCCAACTCGTCCACGACCAGTTCCTCGTACGCTTCCTCGGCGGCCGTCTCCCGCTCGTGGAACTCCAGACGCCGCCGCTTGTCGGGAACCAGCCCCTCCGGCCGCAACCGCATCATCACGATCAGCGCGATACCGAACAGCAGCAGCTGCTTGTTGTGGAAGAACTGGAGCTTGTCGGGGATCAGGAACAGCAGGGACGCGCCGAGCAGCGGGCCGCTGATCGTGCCCATGCCGCCCAGGACGACCGCCGCCAGCAGGAAGGCGGAGTTGGGCGGGGCCGAGGAGCTGAAGGTGTACTGGTCCGGGGTCACGGTCGAGGTCAGGTGGCCCTGGATGGTGCCGGCCAGCCCGGCCAGGCCCGCGCCGAGTCCGAAGGCGAGCAGCTTGAACCGGTAGCCGTGCACACCCATCGCCTCGGCCGCGGTCTCGTCCTCTCGGATCGCCGCCCAGGCGCGGCCGATCCGGGAGTCGTTCACCCGCGCGAAGATGAAGATCACCAGGGCGATGACCAGGACCAGCAGCAGATAGTAGTTGCCGAACCGGCCGAGCGTGTGGCCCAGGACGGTGTGCGGCCGGCCGAAGTCGTAGCCGAACAGCCGCAGGTCCGGGATCCCGTACTCGCCCTCGGCACCGTTCGTCACCTGCGGACCGGACTGCCCGTCGAGGTTGTTCATGGTGATGCGGAAGATCTCGCCGAAGCCGAGCGTGACGATGGCCAGGTAGTCGCCGCGCAGCCGCAGCGTCGGGGCGCCGATGAGGAGTCCGGCCAGGACCGACACCGCGACCCCGATCAGCGCCTGGGCCCAGAACGGCAGCACCACGTGGGCGTACCGGGAGGCCGCCGTGCCCGAGACGAGGGCGGCCGTGTACGCGCCGACCCCGAGGAAGGCCACGTATCCCAGGTCCAGCAGCCCGGCCAGGCCCACCACGATGTTCAGGCCGAGGGCGACCGTGGCGAAGATCAGGATGTTGTCGGCCACGCTGGTGTAGGCGTCGCTGGATTGCAGGAACACGAACGACACCGCCGCGGCGAACACCGCCCAGCCGGTGGCGACCCGGTTGGCCGCGGTCAGGGCCGAGAAGCGGTCGAACAGGCCGGAGGCGGCCAGGCCCCGGCCGGCGAAGCCGGCGCCGAGACAGAACCCGATGAACTCCTCCGAGAACCCGGTGGTGACCCCGAAGTCCGTGACCAGCAGTCCCAGCATGACCACGACGAACACCACGACGATCTGGGCCCAGCGCGGGGTCGGCCGCGCGGGCGCGGGCTCGTGGTCGTCCTCGGGCAGCAACCACGCGCCCAGAACGGGAAGCAGCACCGAGGCGCCGGCGATCCACGTCCCCGCGACGTAGTTCGCCACTCCCCCGAGCTCCCACGCGATGGCGACCACGACGTACCCGGTCGACGCCGCGTTGGCCAGCGACAGGCTCCGCAGCAGCCGGACACTGCCGCGCGGCGCGATCCAGCGCGTGCCGGGCACTCCGCCCGGGAGCAGAGCCGGACCGAGCGCCAGCAGTGTCAGGATGCTGAGGAACAGGGTGATGAGCTGGTTGCCGCCCGGATATCCGGTCACGGTCAGGTCGCCGGGAAAGGCGGTGGTCCAGGTCCAGGACAGGAAGGTGGAACCCAGCGCGGCGGCCGAGCCCAGCGCGATCAGGCACTTGCCCACCAGCGGATCGGCGCCTCGTCCGAGGCGGCGGCGCGTGGCCCGGCCGGGGGCGGTCAGGCCGGTCGAGGAGGAAGTGGTCATCGCCGCCTCACGCCCGATCCGCGACGCGTTCGCCGAGCAGGCCCTGCGGTCGGAGCAGCAGCACCAGGATCAGCAGGACGAAGGCCCAGACGTCGGCCCAGGCCTGGCCGTACTGCGCGGTGTCCCGGAAGTGCGCCAGGATGCCGCTGGAGAGCTCCTCGGCCAGGCCGAGGACGATCCCGCCGAGCATCGCGCCGCGGACGTTGCCGATCCCGCCGAGCACCGCCGCGGTGAAGGCCTTGAGCCCGGCGACGAAGCCCATGTCGAAGGAGATCTGGCCGTACCGCAGGCCCTGGGTGAGGGCGGCGACCGCGGCCAGCGCGGCCCCGACCGCGAACGCGACGACGATCATCCGGTCGGGGTCGATGCCCATGAGCCGGGCGGTGTCCGGGTCCTGCGCGGTGGCCTGCATGGCCCGGCCGGACCTGGTGCGGGCGACGAACCAGGCCAGGCCGGCCATGCACACCGCCGCCGCGATCACCGTGAACAGATCGGCGCGCTGCACGAGCACGCCGCCGAGGTCGAACGCCTTGCCGCCGAAGGACGGGAAGGCGACCGGGGCCTTCGCGTTCCCGCCTCCGGGCAGCCGGTACCACAGTGAGACGACCTGTTGCAGCGCCAGCGACAGGCCGATGGCGGTGATCAGCGGGGCGAGCCGGGGAGCGGTGCGCAGGGGCCGGTAGGCGAGGCGTTCGGCGCCCACCGCGGCGGCCACGGCGACCACGACGCCGCCGAGGAGCATCAGCGGCAGGGCGGCGAACAGCGGCAGATGGGCCACGCCCGGGATCCAGGCGTACACCGTCAGCGCGCCGAACCCGCCGAGCATGAAGATCTCGCCGTGGGCGAAGTTGATCAGCTGGATGGTGCCGTAGACCATGGTGTAGCCGACGGCGATCAGGCCGTACATCGCACCGAGCACCAGGCCGTTCTCCACCAGCTGAAGCAGTACTGTGACAGACACGCGGGGCTATCCTTGCTTCCTGATATACGGATGTTGAGACGCCGGACACGGCGGGCCGCTCTCACCCGGCCCGCCGCACCCGCCAGCGGTCTCAGCCGGCGAAGGCACCCGAGTAGACGCCCTGGTCCCAGGCGCCGTTCTCGATCTTGTACATGGTGATCACCTTGGACCCGACGTCCCCGTACTGGTCGAAGGCGACCGGGCCGGTGGCGCCGTCGAAGGACACCGCCTGCTCGGCCTTCTCCACCTGCGAGCGGAAGGCGTCGCCGGCCGGCATCTTGCCGCCGTCCTGCGCCAGCGCCGCCTTGACCGACAAGATGATCGACTCGGCCGCGTCGTAGGAGGTGCCGCCGTAGATCGCGTACGGGGCCGGGAAGTGCGCGGCCTGATACTGCGCGATGAAGTCCTTGGCCGAGGGCAGCGCGGCCAGCGGCGCTCCGGGCACCGTCGCGAAGTCGCCGTTAGAGGCCGGACCCGCGGTCTTGATGTAGGTCGGGTCCTGGTTGCCGTCGCCGCCCATCTCCGGGATGTTCAGGCCGGCGGCCTTGAGCTCCTTGGACAGCGGCGCCCCGGCCGGGTACTCGCCGCCGTAATAGACCAACTTCGCCCCGGAACTCTTGACCGCGCTGATCACCGAGCTGTAGTCGGTGGTGTTGGCCGTCGCGGTCTGCGCCAGGGCGATCTGGCCGCCGAGCTTCTTGAACTCGGCGCTGAAGGTCTCCACCAGCCCGACACCGTAGGTCTGGCCATCGTCCACGGTGGCGACGCTGTGGATGCCCAGGGTCTTGAAGACGTAGTCCGCGGCGAACGGGCCCTGGACCGCGTCCGTGGTGATGTCCCGGAAGAAGGAGGGATAGGCCCGGGTCTTCGCCGTCTTCCAGTTCGGGCCCTGCGTCAGCGACGGGTTGGTGCTGGCCGAGGAGACGTCGACCAGGTTGGCCTGGTTGAACACCGACTGCATGGACTGGGCCACCGCCGAGTTGAGCGGCCCGACCACCCCGGCCACCCCCGGATCGGCCACGTAGGCCGCCGCGTTCTGCTCTCCGATACTGGCCGAGGCCTGGTCGTCCTTCGCCACCAACTGGAAGGTGACACCCGGAACCGCCTGCTGCTTGTTCGCCAGGTCCACAGCCAACTGGGCCGAGTACTGCATGCCCAGGCCCAGCGCCTGCAACCCCCCGGTCAGCGGCGCGTCCAGGCCGATCTTGACGACCGTGGCACCGCCGCCGGAGCCCGAAGCCGTGTGAGCGGACTGGCTGCGACTACCACAGGCGGTGGCGAGCCCGCAGACTCCGGCCACCGCGCCGAGCACCGCCAGGGAACGTTGAAACACTGAACTGCTCCTTCAAGCAAGGAAAAGGATGAGGGAATGGCCGACGGGCGCGAAGACTCTACGAGCGCACCTCGCCACGGCCGCGGAGAGCCGCTGTCGACAGCCCCACCCGAAACCGACCGGCCGCTTTGCACCCGCGGGGATAGACGGGATTCGAGCTTGATCCGGACAGTAGCCGGGCTCGATTTACGGTCGATTTACGCGCTGGGCGGATCAGGGTTCGACTGGCTGGCCAGGTCCGCCCTGACGGCTCCGGCCGCGAGAAGGACAGTGGCGCGGTCCCGGTGCGGTTCACTCGCCTCGGCGTCCTGCCGGAGCACCGCGGCCACGGCTACGCCGACGACATCCTCGGCGAGGTCACCCGATTCCTGGCGCTGGACACCGGTGCCTCGCGGGTCGCCGCCGACACCGACCTGGTCAACGCACCGATGGCGGCGGCGTTCGCGCGAGTCGGGTACCACGTCATGTCCCGGCGCCTGGTGCAGTCGGCACCGGGGGAATGACGACGCGCTGACCACGCCGGTACGCCGCAGGAGACCAGTCACGGTCGCCTGCAGGCTGGACTCCACTCCTGGCCGGGAGTGCTCGTAGGCGTATGGCGTCCAGCGGCCGGTCTCGGCGCGTGGTTCAGGCGGCGGTGATACCGGCGGTGGTCGACTCGAGGTCGCGCTCGCCAGCTCTGGTCTGGGCTCCGGCCGCGCGGGCGGCGCGGGTCAGCGCGAGGGCGGCGGGCTGCGCGAATAGCCCGAACAGAGCCTGCTCCTCCGCCTTGAGGCCATCCTGGTGCGAGGTCAGTGCCATGTCGACGGTCTCGATGGCGGCGCGCGCGACGCCCGGCGCGAGGGTGGCGATCCGTTGTGCGAGGCGCTGGACGAATTCGTCGAGCTCGGCGGCGGGCAGTGCGCGGTTGATCCAGCCGTACCTCTCGGCGGTGGCGGCGTCGAACAGCCGCCCGCCGAGGATGATCTCCAGTGCTCGCGCCCGACCGACCAACTGCGGCAGGTAGACCGACCCTCCGCCGCCGGGGATGATCCCGATCGAGGTCTCGTTCTGCGCCAGCCCGGCGGTCTCGGCGGCGGCGAAACGCAGGTCCATGGCAAGCAGCAGTTCGCTGCCGCCGCCGCGCGCCAGCCCGGCGAGCTTGCCGATCGTCACCTGCGGCAACTGCCGCAGCCGTTCGTGCAGGCGGAGCATGGGGTTCAGGCTCTGATCGCCGGCGATCTCGATTCCGATGACGGCCTGCGGGTCCTCGATGAAGTCCATGTCGCCGTGGGCGACGAAGAACTCCGTGTCGGCGCTTTCGAAGACGATGACGCGGACGGCCGCGTCCTGGGCGACCTCAGTCAGGAACGCGTCGAGGTCGCGCAGAAGCGCGGCGTCGAGGAGGTTCAGCGGCGGGTTGTCGATGACGAGGTGAGCTATGCCTTCGTCCTTGCGGACCTTGATGGTGGTGTACATCCGATACCTCCGGTAGCTGGTATCGAAAACATACTTAGTACCTGTAGGATACTTCAACGGAACCAGGTGTCATGGAGGTGACCGCGATGCCGGACGCATGCCTGCTCGGGGACCAGCGAGACCTCATCGACCAGGTCCTCGACAAATGGTCGCTCTCCATACTGGCCGTGCTGCTCCGCGGCCCGCACCGGTTCAACGAGCTGCGCCGCGAAGTCCCGGAGATCACCCAGAAATCGCTGGCCCAGACGCTCAAGCGCCTTGAGCGCAACGGGATCGTCGAACGCATCGTGCTGGACACCCGCCACTTCGCGGTCGAATACCGGATGACCGCACTCGGCCGGAGCTTCGAAGCACCGCGGCAGGCCCTGGCCCAATGGGCGAGCGACCATCTCGAGGATGTGAACAAGGCGCGCGCAAGCTACGACGCCGACGACGACGCCCGAGCAGCGGCCTCACCCTGAGACCGTCAACCGCCACTCGCCACCTGCCACTTGCCACTTAAGCAGTCGCAGCTCAAGAAGCTGCCCTCGGAGTACTTCGGCGCGAACATCGCGATCACCACGAGCGGCGTGTTCTCGCACGAAGCGCTGGTCGCCGCGATCCACGCGATCGGCATCGACAATGTGATGTTCTCCATCGACTACCCCTTCGAGCGCACCGAGGCGGCGGTCGAGTTCCTGCGCACAGCGCCCCTCGCCCCGGCGGACAAGGCCAAAGTCGCGCACGAGAACGCCGAGCGCATCCTGCGGCTCAAGTAGTCCACACCGGCAAACTCATTGATGGCCGTCGGGCTCGCGCCGTACTCACGGGCCCCACAGCCACGCTCTCGTCGATCCGCCCGGATGCCTGGCGCTGGACTGCCACAGTGGTGCGGTCCAGCGCCTCCAGGCGAGGTCATGACTTCGGCGCTTCGCCGCGCCCCGCCCCGCTACTCCGATTACTCCGCTCACTCCGAGATCGGGTAGTGCGGCGTGCCGGGCCCCTCGATGGTGATCCACTCAACCTCGGTGAACTCGGCGAGACCGGCGCGGCCACCGGACTTTCCGTAGCCGCTGTTCTTCACGCCGCCGAAGGGCATCTGCGCCTCGTCGTCCAGGGTCGCGCCGTTGATGTGGCACATGCCGACCTCCAGGCGCTTGGCCAGGTCCAGTGCCAGGGTCACGTTCCGGCTGAAGATCGCCGAGGTGAGGCCGTATTCGTTGTCGTTCGCCACCGCGAGGGCTTCCTCGGGACCGTCCACGGGGATGATGGTGACCATCGGGCCGAAGGACTCCTCGCGATAGGCGCGCATGGCCGGGGTGACTCCCGCGAGTACGGTCGGCGCGTAGCACGGCCCGTCCGCGCGGCCGCCGGCGAGCAGGTCGGCGCCGCCCTTGACCGCGTCTTCGACGAGTTCTTGGACGTGATTCACGGAATTCGGGTTGATCAGCGGGCCGAGCATCGTCTGCGCGCGCCGCGGATCGCCGTAGACGATCGTGCCCGCCACGGCGGCCAGACGCCGGCTGAACTCCTCGGCGATGACGCGATCCACGACGATACGGCCGGTGGACAGGCACCCCTGTCCGGTGTTGGCGAACGAGCCGAAGGCCGCGGCGCTGACCGCGACGTCCAAGTCGGCGTCCGCCAGCACGATGAAGGGCGCGTTGCCGCCCAACTCCAGCACGACCGGGGTGAGCGTCTTGGCGGCCTTCTCAGCGATGATGCGCCCGATGCGCGTCGACCCGGTGAAGTGCACACGCCGCACGTCCTCGTGGGAGACGAGCGCGTCGACGACCTCGGCGGCGTCCCGGGGCGCGTTGGTGATCAGGTTGAGCACGCCGTCGGGCAGGCCTGCTTCGGCGAAGCAACGCACGACCAATCCGTGGGTGCGAGGCGTCTGTTCCGACGCCTTCATCACAACGGTGTTGCCGAGCACGAGAGCCGCCGGAACGGACGCCCCCACGAGCAGGACCGGAGCGTTCCAGGGCACGATGCTCGCCACGACACCGACCGGCTTGCGAATGGCCAGCGCCGTCCGCCGCGGGTTGTCCGACGGAATGACCTCGCCGGTAAGACCCTCGTAAGCGGACATCGCGGCGTAACGAACCTTGTCGACCAAGATCTTGATGTTGAAGTGACCCCACCCCGAAGGTCCGCCCATCTCCGCGGTCACGGCCTCGGAGATCTCCGCCGAGCGCGCTTCGAGCGCGTCGGCGCACGTGAGCAGGATCCGAGACCGCTCCGCGGGCGAACGGCTCGCCCACTCGGGGAAGGCCTTCTTCGCGGAATTCACGGCCCGATCGACGTCCGCCGCCGAGGCGGCGGCCGCCCGGCATGCGGGCTCACCCGTGAACGGATCCAACGACTCATAGACCGCACCGTCGTCAGCGGCCGTCCAACTGCCTCCGATGAAAAGCTCCTGCTGCGGCACGCTGATGCTGCTGACGCTCGTCGACATGGTTCTTCCTCCTTGATGCTGCCGCCGTCCCGCCGCTGCGCGCCACTCGCGCCTGCGGAATGCGACCTACTGAGGCTAGAGGAACGCCGCCTCGAAACGTCCCCCGGTTATCACTGAGCGAGAACCGGCGATCGACCGCTCCAGACCCCGCCGGGGCGCATCGGCCACTGCCCGGCCGGGGCCGATTGTGCGACGACCAGCGTACGGGTAATGCCGTTCGAGGCCGCCTTCAGCGCGGGTATCATCCGCGCGGTCACCTGCTTGTTGTTGGCCACCGCGACCGAGAGCGCCGCCACGACGGAGCCGTCGGCGCCGCGTATCGGGACGGCGACCCCGGCACCGTCCTCGCGGATCATGCGCTCGGCGACGAAGTGGCCGTCACGCCGGATGCGCGACAGGATGCGCCGCAATTGCTTCGGATCGGTCACGGTGCGAGGTGTCACCGCGACCAGCGGTTCGGCCAGCACCTGCTCTTGAAGCTCCGGCGCCGCGAACGCGAGAAGCACCAAACCGTTGGAACCGGCGTGCAACGGGAGTCGGCCCGCGATCTTGGCGGGGCTCGACGCCGCCCCCGGCGCTGACAGGGTCTCCAGATAGATGACCTCGCGGTCGAGGATGATCCCAAGGATGGTGTGCTGACGGACCACGGCTTGGAGGTCCTCCATGAAGGGGAGAGCCGCGGTCCGCAGGCCCATCGCCGGCGACGATCGGGAGGCGAGCTCCCAGAGCCGGATCCCGATTCTGAGCCGCTTGTCGGCCTCGCGTTCCAGGATGCCGAGCCGCAACAACTCTCCAACCATCCGGTACACCGTCGGCGCGGGCATCCCTGTCCGGCGAGCGATCTGCGCCGCGGAGAGCACCGGCGACGCCGCCCCGAAGGCACCCAGTATCTGTACTGCTCGGTCCAGTACAGACTCGCGTCCGTCGGTGTGGCCTTCACCGGCGCGGCCTTCATCAGTCACATCGGGAGCCTAGCCCGGATCACCCGGCCCCGCAGTCGTCCTCGGCGGCGAGCCGATTATCGATGGGTGAGAAGTGTGGGTGACGACCGAAAACCTCGACCGTACCGTGATCGGAGGAACTGCGAGGTGAGAGGCCATTCATGCCCAACGATGAGCGCCGTGGAACGCGATGTGCCCGTCCCGATGCGAGCCGGCGTCGTTCTGCGCGAGGTACCGGTGTACGCCGTCGTGGACTGGGGAGACCACGGCATCCACACCCGAGGAAGCCTGGACCGCCAGCTGGAGTTCTTCACCACGTTCCTGAAGGAGGCCCCCGGCGCCACTCTCGACAGGCCGCGGCTGAACATCGAGGTGCGCGAGTCCCACTTCGTGGGCCAGGTACGGGATGAGATCACCTGGCCGCTCGACGGCACCGTGTTCACGCCCCTGTTCCTCGACGCGGCATCCGGCGCGCTTCTCCAGCACGTTCCGGCGGCGGCCAGCGTCACCTACGACTCCGAGGACACCCAGGATTTCGCCGAGTTCGCGGTCACGTTCGACGAGGACACCGAACTCACCGGCAACATGTCCTTGCGGCTCTGGGTGGACAGCGAGACGGACGAGGCCGATCTGTTCGTGGCGGTGGAGAAGTTCGATCGTGACGGCGAGCGGGTGCCGTTCCCGTTGCAGTCCATGTTCCACGACGGGCCGGTCGATAGGCAACGAGTACTACACCTACCGGTAATCCCCAGCAGATAGGAACCGCACACGTGCCAACGTCGCGCCAACAGGAACAACTAGACAAGATCAACGCCACGACCGGCGACAATAACCGCAGGATCCTGCTATCCGGGGCACACGTCATCACGATGGACGCGCAGGGCGAGTTCGTTGGAGACGTCCTCATCGCCGGAGACCGAATCGAGGCGCTCGGTCCAGGTCTCGCGGCGCGGGTGGACGGCAATGCCATCGTTGTCGACGTCGCCGGATCGGTCGTCATCCCCGGACTCGTGGACTCCCATATTCACGCTTGGCAGGGCCAGCTACGCGGCATGGCCCCTGATGCGACGTTCGCGGACTACATGGCCCTGACCCACGGCAAGGTCGGGAAGGCCTACCGGCCACAGGACATGGCCATCGCCGAGCGCCTGACCGCGGCACAGGCCCTCAACGCCGGGACCACGACGATCGTCGACAACAGCCACAACTCGCGCAGTGCGGAACACTCCGACGCGGCGATCGAGGCGTTGCGTGGATCCGGCATACGTGCCGTGTACGCGGCGGGGCCGGCGCAGGAGGGTGATCATCAGCATCAGCTCCCCGCCGATGTCCTGAGGCTGCGCGACACCTATTCCTGCGCCGACGGACTCATCACCATCCGGCTGATGGACAGCTGGCCGACGCTCGAGAGTTGGGCATTCGCGGCCGAGCACGACATCGACGTGTCGTCGGAAATCGGCGGGTGGATCACCGATTCGGAAGCCCTCCTCACCTCGGGCCTATTGCGCCCGGGACACACCCTCAACCACTGCTCGGGGCTGTCCGACAAGTCTTGGGCCGCGATCGCGGACAGCGGCGCCGCGGTGAACGTCGTCCCCCGGTCCGATTCGAACCTCGGGCTCGGCGCCTTCATCCCGATCCTCGCAGTGAATCGGCGGGGCGTCCAAGAGGGCATCAGCTCGGACAACGAAATGTGCTACGCGCACGACCTTTTCACCGAGATGCGCGTGTTGCAGACGGTGCAGCGGGGTCTGAGCTTTGGCGAAATGTACTCCGGCGCGGCGGACTCCCCAGCCCCCTACGAGGCCTTGGACGCGCTCAGGGCGGCGACAGTCGGCGGCGCGCTGAACGCGGCGCTCTCCGATCAAATCGGCACGCTGGCGGCCGGCAAGAAAGCCGACCTCGTTGTCCTCTCGCTCGACCGGGTGAACACCCGCATCTCCGGCTCCGCGGTCGGCTCGGTGGTGAACTTTGCCGGAATCGCAAATGTCGACGCGGTGTTCGTCAACGGGGCGGTCGCCAAATGGGGCGGCGATCTCGTGGGGCTGGACTACGAAAGTCTCGCGCGGGCAGGCGAGGCCTCGAAGGAGTATCTGCTGGCGAACTCCTAGATGATTGATTCCTGGGGGTTCCGGAATACGGGACCGCAGCTGACATGTGAACTTGCGAAACGGCTTAGGACAAGGCCCTGCTGGCCGCGGCAGCGAAACACCGCGCGTCACGGACGGCCGCCCTCAGCCCTGGTTGGCTTCGGGTGGCCGGCCGGGGCGGCCAGGCGCCGCTGATCAGATGTTTCTCGCCGGTACCCCCAGGAATCAATCATCCAGCGGCGGTGCGGCCCGACAAGTTCCGTTCTGGCCGAACACAGATTGGATTCACATCACTGAAAAAATGACTGAAAGGCAACCGGCGCCAGGGTGGGTCGCCTCATCGAGGTTAGCAGCATCCTGCGATGTGGGCGGCATCCCGCGAGCCCTGCTCGTCGTGTATCAATGCACTGGGGCTCGCCTGGTAGCCGCGGCTGTTCCCAGTTACGCCGACTGGGACACCGGGTCGGCGCGGGCACGATCCGCAGAATCTTGCGCTCGCACCGAGTCCCGCCGCCACCGGTGTCCCGGATCGCCTCGTCGACGTCGTCGGCGGTTTCGCCGGAACGCGCCGCGCCTCATTCGATTCTTCGAAATTGCCCGGTGGACGACGTTTCAGCTCGGCACAGAAGAATGGGATCGAACACGATGTAGCTGCTCAGCGTGCCATTGTTGGTTGACACCCAGGTCAGGGTGAGCAGGTCGGCGTCTATGAGATGGGGAAGCCTCCACAGGTTCGGCAAGAAGGGTGAGACGGCGCCGGGCCGCGCCCCGAGGGAGGCAGTCTCGCCGGGAGTGGCGAGTCGCGCCTGTTCGGATTTCAGGAAACGCTTCACCCGGCGTAGGGAAAGGAATTCGCTACCCGAGAGGTGAACTATCGCAAAGCTTTCGTCTACCTTCAGAATGAGTGATTTCAGCTCATGCCGAAGAGGGAATCCTTTGGCGTCTGCGGCCTCCCGACAGCTCACTACTTCAGAGGGGAGTTCGAAGACCCGCAGCCAGGTCATAGGCGAGACGGTATCGGCAGTCACCTGCGACCGCATCATTAGGTTGGCACTCATTATGAGCAGACCTCCTTCGAGTGTTGTTCATGTATCCGCCGCCGGAGTCAGGGCCGCACGAAACCGCTGGTCACCTCACAGGATCTGGTAGTCCATCACCGAAAGGGCGGCGGAGGCGTGCTTTCGCAGCTCCTCCTCGTCATGTCCGGTCACCATGACCGCGGCGAAGAAGTTCTCCTTGGCGACAGATGTGACGCGGTAGCCGTCGATGATGTAGGCATCTACAACACCGTCGACCGCCAGCAGGTCTGCGACGGTCGTCCGGCAGCGGACGATGCCTGGCGCGTCAGCCTCGACGGGAACGATGGCGACGGGGGCACCGAGCCGGCTATGCCCGGTGTCCGGCGCGGACCCGATGGCCAGGTCCAGAGCGGCCTCGACCGGATCGACGCCGGTGCGGTGCCGGATCGCGGCGGGGTAGAGACCGCCCCCGGGCCGTGGATTGATCTCGATGAGCCCGGCCCGCTCCCGATCGGCCATCCGCCCTTCGATGTGCAGCCACACCCCGTCCAGGCTCAGCTGAGACACCAGGATCTGGAGTTCCCCCACGAATCGGGCGATGGAATCGGCCGGCACACCGGCCGGCGGGGATATCCGCAGCCCCCGGTCGTGCAACCGGTCCGAGTCGTGATCGGGCTTGTCCGCGACGAAGACACTGACGAATTCGCCGTCGCGCACATATCCGTCGACGGAGAACTCCCGTCCTGTCAGATACTCCTCGACGAGGAACCGATCCGAGCCGCGCACATCCCGCAACCGCGCCATGACCTGGTCGAACTCGTCTCGGGAGCGCACGAGGTGGACGTCGCGCGAAGCGCCGCCGCCCACAGCCGGCTTGACCACGACCGGATACCGCGACGGGGGCGCAGCCCTGAGTTCCGCGATCGAGCCGTCGGTCCAACGCAGCGGGAAGACGCGGGCGGCATCGGCGGCTCGGCGGACGGCGGCCTTGTCCATGAGCCAGGCCAGACCGCTGCTGGGATCTGCCAGGCCGAAGTGGTCCAGGAGCGCGGCGCGACGAAGGATCAGCGACTCCACCATGTTGACTATCGCGGCCGGCCGAATGCCGGCCTGCGCCACTGTCGCGGTGACGTCCTCGTCGGAGGCGTTCCAGTCGACGACGACGTGGTCGTCGCACCGCACGGCATTGGGGTCGTCATCCATCTCGGAGACCAGGACGACCCGCCAACCCCGCCGCCGCAGCGCCGCGCTGAGGCGGGCGACGCCCCCGGCGAGTTCGGCGGAGAGCAGCAACGCCGTACGCGGGTGGGAGCACATTGTCTGAGTGGGAGGACCCATCACGACTCCACGGGGACGGTGCGCACACTGAGGCGCTGTGCGACCTCCCGGACCAGGGCGTCGAGCGCTGTCGGGCTGTCGGCACCGATGTAGGCGAACACCACCCACTCCGACGGGTGACGCATGGCGAGGACATCGCCGAGCGCGGGCCAGACCTGGGCCTGGAACACCCCGGGAATGGCCATGACGTCCGCGACGGTGGGGATCCGAACGACGCGGCCGGGGACTTCCGGCCGCAGATGGACCACGCCGATGTAGGGCGCCACCGGTCGCGGCGGCCCGGTTCTGCCCTCGATCGCCAGATCGGCGAGCACCGTCCAGATACTTCTGCCCAGTCCCTGGCTGATGAGGCCGGAAACCCAGCCGCCGCCGACCCGCGTGGCGATCTCAGAGAAGACGATCCGCCCGTCCGCCTGCCGGAACACCTCCAGGTGGATCATTGTCCCGGTCACCCCGAGCGCGCCCATGACCCGGGCGGTGAGCGCCTCCAACTCGGCGTACAACTCGGCGTGGTCTGTGGAGGAGAGCAGCTCTCCCCCGTCCAGGGGGCACTCACCGCGCTGGACCGCCAGGCGGGGTGCGAAGTAGCGGGAGACGAACAGGAAGTGGGGCCCGTCCGCACCCCAGTAGGCGTCGACGTGCAGCTCCTCGCCGTCCACGAAGGACTCGACGGTGAGCTGCCGCGAGGCCAGCACGGGTTCGTAGGGGAAGGACCGGCACAGTTCGCGGAACTCCGCCGCGCCGTCTACCCGGAGCGTGCTCATCGTCCCGAATCCGGCGGCGGGCTTCACCACGACGGGGAAGTCGAGCCGGCCGGCCAGCGCCGCCACAGCGATCTCGTCCTTCGGATCCGGCAGCGAATAGAAGTCCGCTGTCGGCACGCCGGCCGCGGCCACCAGCCGCTTCATCAGCCTCTTGTCACGGCCGGCGACCGAGGCGAGGACCGGTGGCCCGACGCCGAGCAGGTCCGCGAGATAGCCGGCGCCCAGTTGTGAGAACTCGGCGAAGCTCACGACCCGGGACACCTCAGGGTCCTGCATCAGAATCGACACCGCCACGGTTGCCAGCTCTTCGAGGGCGTTGAACGTGCTCACCCGTTGCACCGTGGCGGCCTTGGCCAGCAGGACATCGTCGATCGCGGCATGCGCGATGTCGTAGTCGTCGAGGACGACATGCACCCGGGTCCGCTCAAGGAGCTCCCGGCCGAGTTCTGGCTGCCACTTGCACAATACGACCGACCCTTCGTTTTTGACTGCGGTCACTTGTCGCTCCATTCGTGGAATTCCGGGCGGATGCCGGCGTCCGGCCTGCCGGGGCCGCTATACGTTCATGAAGGCGTAGGAACTGCCGCACTCGAAGATCTCGCCCAGCCGCAGGTGGTCGGCGTCTCCTCGCAGGTAGCGGGCCATGGCTTCGAGCATGGCGTCCCATTCCTGCAGGGTCAGGGACTTCGCCCGGCTGGTGAGCTCGGGATTGCCGCGATGAAAATCCGCCATCGACGGCACCATGTAGGACTTCGGGACCTGGACCGTCTCGGCGCGCAGGAAGAAGGTGATCGCCGGACGGTCGACGGCGGCGGCCCGGTCCACCTCGACGTCGTGGATCATGTCCGGCGGCATGAAGTAGCTCTGCCCCTGCTTCAACAAGAGGCGATCCTCGGTCGTCCGCAGGCGGCTGCGCACATACTCCTGATGAGGCGGCCAGACTCCGTCGACGCGCTCAAGTTCGACGTCCTGATAGCGATCGGCGGACCCGGCCGGAGCCGGCGCCACGGCTTCCTCGTAGATCGACTGCCGCATCTCCCCGACGGAAACGTAGGAGACGAACGAGAACGGGTGCGAATGCGGCGGTTCGACGATCGCGTTCGGCTCGAACCGCTTGACCGACTCGAAACCCCGCGCCTCCGGGTTCGGCTGCCAGACGTGAATGCTGGCAACCCACTCCGCGAGCGCGGAGCCCATCATCTCCTCGACGCCGTCGCCCGCGGGCGACGTGCTCGGGAGCGGGTCCATCTCCGAGGCCAGCAGCAGCGACTGGCCGGACCAGCCATAGATGCAGTGTGCGCGGCTGGCCCGGGACCGCTCCGTGATCTCGTGATCCGACGGCCGCGCAGACCGGAGCGAGGCCCGCATCAGCTCCAGGAAGGCTGCGAGTCTGTCGGCCTGGCCCAGCGTGCGGACGAAGGCGTTCATGCGCTCTACCCGGGCCGCGCCCTCCGGCGTGTGCCGGATCTGCTCAAGCAGTTCCTGGAGCTGCTTGAGCGCCTCGGTCGCATCGGTCCTGCCCTGCTCAGCTCCGGCCAGGATGTCGGTGATCGCCTCCGGGATGCCGTCGTCCCGGCATTCCGATGACAGTGCGTCCCGCGAGTCGAGCAGCGTGAGCTGATCGTGGTTCTCGAAGTCGAACCATGCGATGGTCATGAATTTCAGCCTTTCCGATGGGGTTACAGGTCTCGGTCGTAAGCCGAGGGAACTTCTAGGTCGTCAAGGGCGCGGTCCGCTCCTGGATCCGGCCGAGTGCCGTCGCAGAGGCCGCACACGCGGCGATGAGGACGATCCACGGCCACTGGCGGCCCTCGGACAGCAGCCAGGTCAGCACCGCGGGGGCGATGGCGCTGCCCAGGCTCCAGGAGAGGTAGAACACGCCGAGGTGGCGGCCCCGCGCCCCGACCGGGGCGAGCTGTGCGGCCAGGGCGCCCACGGTCGGGCCGTACAGCATTTCCGCGAGCGTCAGCGAGGCGACCGCTCCAAGCAGACCGAAGGCGGCTCCCCACCAGGGCACCACGCTGAGTATCCACAGGCACAGGAAGCCCAGGCTCCAGGCCGCCGCGGCCGCCTGGACCACGCGTACCTCGGGGAACCTCTGGACCCGGCGAGTCAGTGCGGCCTGGGCCGCGACCACGATCACGGTGTTGCCCGCGATCGCCACGCCGCCGAGAAAGACCCAGTGTCCGAGGACAGCGGTCAGGTAGGTGGTCAGCAGGACCGGGAGCACGTTCATGCACACGACCAGGCCGAGTCCGGCCAGGCTCAGAAGCCGCAGGCGGCGGTCGCGCAACACCGAGCCGTAGCCGGGCTCCTCCTGCGCCGCCGACGGGGTGCCCGGCGGCGGTCCCGCCGATGTCCCGGCGCCGGGCAGCCGGCCCAGGAGCGCCGCCGCCGCCAGGTAGCTGGCAGCGTTGACGCCCGCGAGCAGCAGGTAGGCGGTGTGACTGCCGAGGACTACAAGCGAGGTCCCGGCGAGCACCCCCACGCCGTAGCCCGCGTTGCGGGCGGCCGATTGCCGTGCGAGCCAAACGGCCCGCTGCCCGGGCTCGGCCATGGTGGCGATGAGCGCGGTGCCGGCGGTCCGCACCGTGGCCTGGCCGAGGGCGGCGACGAAGGCGACCAGTACCAGTTCCCAGGCGGATCCGACCCACAGGTAGGCGATGAACGCGGCCGCGCCGAGCAGGTCGCCCCCCACCACGAACGGCAGGGAGCCTCTGCGGTCGACCAGCGAACCGGTCAGCATCGACGCGGGCAGCGCCAGCAGGCTGGCCGCTGTCAGGCACCCTCCGACGTCGGACAGCGGCAGGCCGACGACGTGCACGAAGTACAGGACGCTGAAGGGCATGAACATGCCGGTCCCGATGCCGTCGGCCAGGACCGCGGCACCCAGCCGAGCCGGAAAGACCGCCGGCGGCCCGGCGCCCCGGCCCGACCCGGCCGACCGCCCCTTTGCCTCGACGCTCATGTTTGCCTCGACGCTCATGCCGGCCACAGCCCCGCTGCGGACAGGCGATCTCTGGCGTCCTCGAGCGTGGCGAGCGCGGGCCCCAGGTAGAGCCGGACGTAGCCGGTGGACCCGGCGTCACCGACCCGGGCGAGCGGCCACGCATCGGACAGCAGGACACCGCACTCGACCGCCGCGCGCCGCAGGTACTCCTCGACCGTGAGGCCCGGCGGCGCCGGGCAGAGCAGGTACGGTGCCGCCGGGCCGGCGATCGTCCGCCGGCGTACCGACGGTGGCAGCCAGCTCAGGACGGCCGACCGCTTCAACGTCGTCGCAGCCTGCTGTTCGGTGAGGTAGGCGGCCACTTCCGCGCGATCGGCCAGCCATCGCGCCAATGCCCACTGAAGGTGAATGGCGTAGTTGAACGTGTGCTGCGGCCGCACCTCGTTGACCAGATCGTCCAGCGGGTCCGGTTCGGCTATCACCGCGCCGAGCCCCCAGCCGTTGCAGCGGAACTGTTTGCCGAACGACCGCACGCCCAGCCATGGCACCGGGGACGGCCGGCCGCCGAGCCGGCGGAGCAGGATCTCCAGTGCCGACGTCGCCGGCTGGGCGCACATCCCGAAGTAGGCATCGTCGACGAGGATCGCGGCACCGCGCTCGATCGCGACGTCGATCAGCGCGGTGACCAGGCTCGGCGCCCAGTTGGCGCCGGTCGGGTTGTGCTGCGCGTTGATCACGACGAGGGCGAGGTCGTCGACCGCGGCCGCGGCCGCCTCGACCTCGGCCACGCTCGGCCCCGCGGGCTCGGCCGGGTCGAACGGGACGTAGGCCGGGCTGAACCCCATCGGCTCGAAGACGCCCGCGTAGTCCCAGGCGGGGGCGACCGCCAGCATCGTCCCGCGGCGCAGCCCGACCCCGAAGTCGCGCATCGCGCTGCGGGTGCCGGTCCAGCTCACGGCCAGTTCCCAGGACTGGTCGGGGGGAAGGCGCTGGGTGTCGGCCACGTAGTCCCGCAGGGTCTGGCGCAGCTCCGGCAGGCCGTACATCGAGATCTGATAGCCGTGCGACCAGTCGGGCACCTCGCGCAGGGCCGCGAGCAGCCCGGTGGGCGTCTGGCCCCAGGATTCCCCCAGGCTCAGCATGATCGGCTCGCCCGCGGAGGACCCCGAGTCCAGGTACCTAGCCAGCCACGTCATGTCGCGCAGCCGGTTGGGCGTGACGGTGTCGTCGACGAGCCGCTCCAGCGGCGAGATCAACCGGGTGGTCACGCGGCGCCCCGGGCGGCCGGGCGGGTGGTGTGCAGCACCGGTTCCGGATTCGGGTGGCCGGAACGGAACAGCAGGATCGAGTAGCCGCAGTAGGACAGGTTCTCGTCGAACAGCTCGTAGAAGTGGGCCAGCCGGTTACGCAGCGCCGCCAGCTTGTCGGCGGGCAGGTCGCGCAGGTGCGGCCCGCTCATCACGGCGGCCGTGTAGTCGGCGATGCGCTCAGGGCTCTGCCTGACGTACTCGTAGGACTCGTCGGCGATCAGGCTCACCCCGGGCCGGGAGAACATGTCCGCCCAGTAGTCCCGGCTCGTCACCGGGAGCGGGACGCCGATGGCCTCCTCGACCCGGACGCGCAGCGACTCCGGCGGCGTACGGAGGTAGTAGATCGGCACCGAGGCCAGGACTCCGAGCGGGGCCAGGACCCGGTAGTACTCGTTGATCGCCTTGGCGTGGTCGTCCATGAACGACGTGACATTGCTACAGAACACCAGGTCGAAGTGGTCGTCCGGGAAGGGCATGCCCTGACCGTCGCCGAGCACGAATGTCGCGTTGTCGATTCCGTAGGCGGCGGCCTTGGCCGTGGCGAAGACGTTGGACACCGGGTTGACGTCCAGTCCGGTCACCGGGGCGTCGAGCCAGCTCGCCATCTCGATGGTGGTGAATCCGGTGTTGCTGCCCACCTCGAGCACCGGACGCCCCGGGCGGACGGGGGCGAGTTCGAGGACGCGGCGGACGGTGGCGCCGCCGCCGGAGGGCATGTTCGGCTCGTTGGTCAGAGCCACGACACGGGAGAAGTCCAAGGTCTGTATCTCGGCCGCGGAAAGCCGGCTGATCGCGTCGGCCGGGGCCGACAGGACGTCATGCATGAAACGCTCCTAGGAGTCGGGGCGGAGTCAGGAAACGGAGAGCGGGGACCGGATGCCGAGTTCGACGGCGACCGCGCCCACCGCTGAGCTGCGGAGGTTGACGTTGCTCAGCTTGTGCAGGGCCTCGTCGCGGGCCATGGCGCCGATGCGGACGTGGTGGGCCATCTCGTAGACGTAGGGGTGGTAGCCGTACTTGCGGATGTGATCGATGATCAGCAGGCCGTTGAGCCGGCAGTTGGTCGAGCAGGAGTCGGTGTCCTTGGGAGCCACCCAGCCGTGGCTCTCCAGTACCGCGAGGGCTCCGGCCTCGGTGTAGTCGATGGCGTAGAGCGGGTTGACCAGGCCGCGCGGCAACTCGCCGGAGTCCCTGGTCCAGGTGTCGAGGTCGGCGGACAATTCCGGCGCCGTGGACCGGACCGGGTCGATGTTGCGCTCGATGACCTCGCGCAGGAACCCGGCGGAGACGAACGCGGCGTTGGTGAGCTGACCCGGAGTCCACCCGCCGGCCAGCAGCGGGACCCCGTAGGAGGCGGCGGTGCGCATGCCGGCGGCGAACACCATGCCGATGCACGATCCACACGCCGCTGTCGAATACTTCACGGTCTCCGGCCCGAACGCGCTGGTCAGGGCCGAGCGGTAGACGCCGTGCATGACGCGCCGCCGCGGCCGCACGATGATGTGGTCGGCGCCGACGCTGTCCAGCACCGAGCGCATGTTGGCCGCGGTCACCTGGGCCAGGAACCCGTTGTCGAGAGTGAGCGCGAGCACCCGCAGGCCGTGCTCCTTGACCAGTTGGATCAGGGCGAGGGAGCTGTCCTTGCCCCCGCTGTAGAGCAACACGACGTCGTAGTCGCCGGGTGCGGCGTGCGGTCGGCTGCCGGTGAGAACGGCCTCGACCTCCGCCCGGGAATGATCGACCCGATCGGTCTCGGCCCGGCAGTACGCGCAGACACCGGCGCCGTCGAAGTCGGCATCGGGAAAGTTCTCCGGGAGAACGCAGCGCCGGCAGAGGCGATGGTCGGTGTGCACGACGATGGTGCCGTCGTCGTCGGCGAATTGTGCACCACTCATGAAATATTCCTCGCGGTAGGGATGGTGGCCGGTTCCAGCAGGGTGAGAAGACGGTCGGTGGCGTCCAGCCGGGCACGGGTGCCGACCGGAAGTGTGAGCATGGGCTCGGTGTGGCCGAAGTCGACGTCGACGAGCACGGGAAGGTCGCGGTCGCCGAGCACGGTTTGCAGGACCCGGTCGTAGTCGGCCGACCCGCCCGCGGCCGCCCGCGGCCCGCTGAAGCGGCCGATCACGAGCCCGGCGATCCGGTCCAGCAGACCGCTGTCAGCCCACTGGGTCAGGTACGCCCACACCTGGTCCGGTCCCGTGCCGCTGAATTCCAGGCAGAGCAGCGCCCCGTCGACCTCGGGCAGGTAGGGGGTACCGAAGAGGTGGGCCGCGGTGTTGGCACAGCCCGGCAACAGCCAGCCTTCGGCGGTGCCCGGTCGCAGACAGCGCCAGGCGCCGTCCTGAGTGACACGTCGGCGGGTGTCCTCGCGGTCCCACCACAGGGTCTCGTCCGTCCAGGCTTCCGGCTCCGGAAGCGGCCGCGGTCCCGGAGCCGGACTCAGCGCCCGCGACAGGCCCGCCAAGGTGTACGGCCAGGGGCCGCCCCACTCCCCCCACTCGGAGATCAGCATCGGCCCGTGGAAGGACACCAGCTCAGCGCGGGCGAGGGTGGACCAGAGCATCGAGGTGGCGTCGCTGTAGCCGATGATCGGCCGGGCGGCCTCCCGGACGAGGTTCCAGTCGATGTGCCGCAGGACAGCCGAGCAGGTGTAGCCGCCGGTGGTGCAGAGCACGGCGCCGACCCGCTCGTCCACGAGCAGTTTGTGCAGGTCGTCCGCGACCTTGGCGGGGTCGGCGGCGCCCATGCCGTCGTTCGTCGCCGTCGACTCCGTGGTCACCACCGGCCGGTCGAAGGCGGCCAGCGCGCGCCGGTGGCGACGGGGGAACAGGGCGGGCCCGGGGGACGCGGGCGTCCAGAGGCCGATCGCGGCATCGGGTTCGAGCGCGCATGGCAGTTGTCTGGTCACCAGGTGAGCTCCAGCCTCGGGAACAGATGCGGTCGGGCCTGAACGCGGGCGCCGGCGATATCCGTGCGGTCGCGCAGTCCGAGCGCGTCGGTCATCCGGTCGGACGCGCCGGGCAGGATCGGCGCCAGTTGCCCGCCGATCGTGCGGAGCACGTCGATGAGCGTGTGCAGCGCGGTGTCGAGCGCGCCGGGCTCGGCCTCGGCCCAGGGGGCTCGCCGGCTGAGGTAGGCGCTGACGGCGCGCACGAGTTCTCGCAGCCGGCGGACGGCGGCCCGGTGGTCGAAGCGGTCAAGGGCCTGCTCGCACGCGGCCGACAACCGCTTGGCGTCCGCGAGCAGGGCGTGTTCCAGCGGGCCGGCCGCAGCGGTGGGGCCGGGCACCACGCCGCCGCGGTAGCGGTGGACCATCGCGGTCACCCGTTCCACCAGGTTGCCGAGCCCGCCCGCCAGGTCGGTGTTGTAGCGGGCGACGAGCCGCTGCTCGGTGAAGTCGGCGTCCGCCCATGGGGAGAACTCGGCCAGCATCAGGTAGCGCAGGGCCTCGGCCCCGTAGCGGCCGATCAGGTCGAACGGGTCGATCACGTTGCCCAGCGTTTTGCTGAGTTTCTGCCCCGACAGCAGCACGTGGCCGTGCACCACGAGGTCGGTCGGCAGCGGCAGCCCGGCCGACATCAGCATCGCCGGCCAGTACACCGCGTGGAAGCGGCTGACGTCCTTGCCGAGCACATGGATGCGGCGGCGGGCGCGGACCCAGTAGCGCTCGTACTCCGGGTCGCCATCGGCCCAGCCGAGCGCGTTGACGTAGTTGGTCAGCGCGTCGATCCAGACGTACATGACCTGACTGTCGTCGCCGGGTACGGGAATGCCCCAGCCGTGGACCCGGTCGGTCGACCTGGAGATGCTGATGTCAGACAGGCCGCCGCGGATCAGGCCGAGCATCTCGTTGCGCCGCGACGGCGGCCAGATCCGGATCCGGTCGTCGGCCACCGCGGCCCCGAGATCCGTGGCGTATCTGCTGAGCCGAAAGAACCAGTTGCGCTCCCGGGTCGCGGTCGGCCTGACCTTGTGGACGGGGCAGCGGCCGCGGACCAGGTCGTCGGGCGCGAGGAAGGCCTCACAGCCGACGCAGTAGTCGCCCGTGTAGTCGCGCGAATATATGTCGCCCTGGTCCGCCATCCGCCGCCACAGTTCCTGCGCACCGGCCCGGTGCCGCGGGTCGGTACTGGTCCGCACGAACCGGTCCACGGTCAGGGGCAACGTCCGGGCCAGCCGGGCGAACTCAGCCGAATTCCGCTGCGCCATCGCCGCCGAGGTCTGCCCGGAGGCGGCGGCGGACTGGACGATCTTCAGCCCGTTCTCGTCGGTACCGCTGGAGACGAAGACGGCGTCGTGCCGGGACAGGTGGCGGGCGAACGCGTCCGCCTGCACGAACTCGAAGGCGTGTCCCAGATGCGGTCCGGCGTTGGCGTAGGGAATAGTCGTCGACAGGAATGTGGCCATCTCAGTAGAACCGCCCCTCGTCGCTGATGAACAGTCGCTCCCCGGCGGTGCTGCCACAGGACTCACAGGTGACAGCCGCCTTGGGCACCAGCACGCCGAACACGGCCAGACCCTCGCCGCGGGCACAGTCGCCGCACATGGACCGCAGGTGGGCGCCCTGAGCCATCCCCGCGTCGAATACCCGCCGGGCACGGGCGAACAGCCGGGCGTCGGACTGTGCGAGCAGCGCGCGGACCTCATCCGGTTCGGGCAGTTCACGACGGGCGTCGCGCCGCAACGGCAGGCGGGTGCCGGCCGACACCGAGCCGCGGCCGGGCCCGACGCCGATGACGAGCGGCACACCGCGCCGATGCCAGGTCCGCTCCGCGCTGATCCGGCGGGCCGGGCGGCCGGCGATCGCGAGATCGCAGCGCAGACCGCCGGCCCGCAGCCGCGCCACCCACTCGGTCACGTCGTCGGCCGCGGCCGCGGTGATACCGACCTGGATCGGCGCCACCGTGCTGGGCAGCGCCAGTCCGCGCGCATCAGCGTGCAGCATCGCGGCGGTGGCCAGGACCTTGCCGGTGAAGCCGACGTCGAGCACGTCGCCGTCGCTGCCCAGCGCGGTCCGCAGCTTGTCGCTGAGCACGTAGACAGTGGCCAGGACGGTCGGCCGTTTGTTCGGCAGCACCGCCACCACCAGGTACGTCAGCTTGCCGTAGTCGGACAGCACCGGGGTCTGGACGGTGAGCGACGGAATCCCGATGGCGGCCAGGAACCGTTCGCACGCTGCCGCGTAGGACGCCAGGAGCGCCGACGCGTCAGCGGGCGCCACGATGCGGTTCAGCTCGACGACGGGCCAGATGCTGCGGTCGCGGAACAGCGGAGGCGTCTTGCCGGGGGCGTCCCTGATCACCGTGCCTACCGAGACCACCGGGCCGCGCCGGCCCTCCCGACGCAGGCGGGCAACGGTCGTGACGATGTTGTCCGACCGGAACTGGCCATCAGGATGACCGGGCAGGTCGAGCACGTTGTAGACGTTGTCGTAGCTGCCGAAGACCCGGTCGGCGGCCTTGGCGTCGGCCAGGAAGCCGTGCTGCCACACCGCCGGCCTGCCGTGACCGGCGACCGCGGTCATGAACTCTTCCACCAGCAGATCCACGGCGCGGATGCCCGCATTGCGCCACAGCGGAATGCCCTTGATCTCCGGCGAACGGGCGATGAACCCGGCCGCCTGCAGGTCCAGCACGTAAGGAAGTGTCGTCACCGCTCACACCCCCGCGGGCGCTGGGTCGATGGCCGCGCACAATCGCAACTCCCGCCGGTACCGGCCCGAAGCGATGGTGCTGTCCGTCGGCGCGGCAGGCAGTAGTCCGGTGATGGCCGAACGCAGCCCGATCAGGTCGGCGTCGTCCCGCAGGACCTGCACGAGCAGCAGTTCGGCGATCTCCCGGCCGTTGTACAGCCCCCACCCGAACGAGTACCAGCCGCCCGTCGACGCTCGCCGGGACGGGTCGACCAGGTCGAATTCGGTCCCGAAGGCGCGCAGGTACCATTTCCCGTCGTCCACGCTGGTCCGCACGGTCACCGGGTAGCGCATCCGCCTGGCGTTGGGCACCGGGACCGCGGGCAGGGCGAGCAGCCGCTCGAGTCCCAGGTCATCGAGCCCTGACAGCACCGCGCGCGCGGCATCGCTGTGCGCCGGCACCGGTTTCACCTCGTCATCCCCGTTGTAGGGCTTCTCGATGTGGCGCACCTGTGGAGAGCACACAGGTGAGTGATCGGACATGTAGATCACGGGTTCTTCTCTCCGCTCCGGCTTAGGGGACGGTGATCTGGCCGTTGTAGCGCTCGACCAGTTGCAGGTCCCTGATGTCCGAGCGGCGCAACACCCACATGAGGAAGCGCTCGACGCCCATGCCGAAGCCGCTGGTGTGCAACGGGCGGTGGTCCTTCATGTCGACGTACCACTGGTAGTCGGACTCGGGCACCGAATGAGCGCGCAGCGCCGTGCGCACGTCCGAGGCCAGCGTGTGCCGCTCGCCGCAACCGATCACCTCCCCGGGCCCGAGCAGCAGGTCGGCATTGAGCGCCTGCTCGCCGGTGGCGTCCAGGCCCTGGTAGAAGGGCACCGAAAGCTGGTCGTGGTGGGTCAGCCAAACGCCGGGACCGTACAGCTCGATGAGGCGTCGCTCGCCGGCCCGCGTGATCGTGCGCCAGCCCTCGTGGGTCTGGAAGCACGTCGGGTCACCGTCGAGAGCGTGCAAGGCCTCTGCGAAGGTCATGCGCGTGGTGGTGGAGGCGAGGAACTGCTCGATGTGATCCGTGCCGCCGGCCGACTCGGCGACCTCGGCGGACAGGTGCTCCAGCACGGCGGCGGCCAGGTGGCGGATGTATTCGTCGGCCACCGCGATCACCTCGTCGAGGCCGCCGGGGATCTCGGCCTCGCTGTGGAAGAACTGGCTCAGGTGGGTGGCGTCAGCCTGCTCACCCCGGAAGCTGGGCATGACGTAATAGCAACCGTCGCCGGTCAAGCGGCATCCGTACTCCAGCATGAACTGCATGGAGTCGGCGAGATAGGTGGGCACCCCGAACATGTCGATCTTCACGGGCAACGAGTCGCTACCGAGCCCCATCGGAGAGGAGATCGAGCCGGTGGTGATGGGCAGATGCAGCGTCCGGACCTGTCGCGCGCGCCAGAACAGCGCCGTCTCGTAACTCACCAGATCCTGCAGGCCGACCAGACAGGAATACAGCGGGTCGTTCAGAATCGCGAGGTAGCGCTGGGCCGGATCCGTTTCACGGCGTTGTGTCGACGGAGCGGGGTTCGCCAGCTTGATCGGCGCCGCCGGGGTCACCTGCTCGATCCGCTCCGGAACGTGTGTTTTCGAGATCATGAGGGTCAGCTTGGCGACGGTGGTTACTATTCCGACTCCGTACCGGTCCCGCGCTTCGTTGCCCGGTGGGAATGCAACGGGAAGAGCGCTTGCCGGTGGCCCGCCTGTGCATCACCGGGCGGCCGGTGTTCGAGGGCTGACGAAGGCTCCGCGGCCCGACTCCTCGGCCACGGCAATCGATCGGCTGCGGTTTCCTGAGCCGGGGCTCAACAACGATGAGCCATCGCAAGGCGGTTGAGCAGCACCGACCATAGTTCGCAGCGAATATTCCTACCTTTAGGGATGTCGCCACGCCGGAGAAACACCGATAGTCTTGCCATGATCCCCGGTCGGTTTACCTCGGTTGCGCCGCTTCTGATGTCATTGGCACCAACGAGGCCACGTCTTGGCGCCCCCTGGCAGCCGACGAAGAACTCCGCTGTCGATGTTCTCCCCTTGTTATGAGTTGCGCCAGTCGAACGTGATCCGTGGGGATCCCATGGTCTGGCAGTTGTAACTCAGGGACCTGACGCCTTGGGCCGTGGCCGCGGGATTCGACGGTGAAGTGAGTCGACGCCCGTCGTCACGGCCCCTTTCGCCGTGTCCGGCTTCGCAGCTGTTCGCCGTCGGCAGACGGCGACTCAGAGTCCTCTCCAAGCAATGTCCCGTTCCCCATGCTTATTTGACTCCCGAAAACAATCGATGCCGCCTCACCCTGAGGCGAGGCCAGCTGAACTCGAGGGGCAGGATGACGGCAGGTGACGGCCCCGGAGAGTTGGCCTTCAACATTCTCGGCTCGTTCGAGTGTCTGTTCCGCGGGGCGGACATACCGTTGCGGGGGCCGCTTCAGGAGCGGCTTGCCGTATACCTTCTGCTCAACCACGAGCGGGTCGTACCGGTCTCCCGGCTGGTCGAGACGATCTGGGACGACGGCGGCCCGGACACGGCGCACCATCAAGTCCGCAAGATGGTCTCCGACCTGCGCGGACGCGTCCCCGCGCTGGCCGCGAAGCTGACCACCGCCGGCCCCGGCTACCGGCTGACGCTCGGCTCTACCCGGCTGGACCTGGTCGAGTTCCACGCGGAGTTGCAGCAGGCCCGGGAGCCGGCCGGCCGGCCGGACGAGCCCGCTTCGAGCGACCCGGCCCTGTTTCATCTCGACCGGGCGCTCCGGCTGTGGCGCGGGCCACTGCTCGCCGGCGACGGCGGGCTGGTCATCGCGGCGGCGAGCACGGCCCTTGAGGAACTCCGGGTCTCAGCCCTCGAAAAGTACTACGAGCTGCAACTCGGGGCCGGGTTCGGGCGGCTGAACAGTCTGGTCGGTGAACTGCGCAACAGCGTGGCGGACTACCCCCTGCGTGAGCGGCTCCGAGAACAGTTGATGCTCGCCCTCTACTTCAGCGGCAGCCGCGCTGAAGCACTCGACGAGTACCACAGCATCCGTCGACTGCTCGGCGAAACCTACGGGGTCGATCCGGGACCCAGCCTCGCCTCTCTCTACCAACGCATCCTGCTCGATGATCCTCAGGCCGCCCAGACACCGACGATGTCCGCGGGCGGACACGACTCCGCCGTCCCGCCGTCGATGCAGCCCGCGCTCGCCGCACAGGCGCCCAACACAATGCCTTACGTGTTACCGGATTTCGCTGGACGCACCGAGGCTCTTCAGAAGATATATTCCATGTCCGGCGCCGGCGACACGGTTCAGCCCCTGGTCCAGGTGTTGGTGATCGAGGGAATGGGAGGCAGCGGTAAGTCCACGTTGGCGATTCACGCCGCACACCGCCTCCGTGGAAATTATCAGGGCGGTGAGATCTACATCGATTTCAAGAGCTACACCCCGGGTGCCGATCCCCTCGACGCGCACACCGCGCTGGGCCTGGCTCTGAGCGCCCTGGGAATCCCGGAGAAGAACATTCCGGACAGTCAGGCCGCGCGTACGGCCGCCTGGCGCACGGCCACCTCGTCCGCCCCGTTGCTGGTGCTGATCGACAACGCCGCTCTGAGCCAGGACGTGGCGGCTCTCATCCCCAACTGTCCGGGCAGCCTGGTGCTCGTCACCAGCCGCGATCGGATCTCCGGACTTGATGGCGCCTCCAGCATCCGGCTCGACGTGTTCGAGCCCACCGAGAGCATCGAGTTGCTCGAACGGGTCCTCGGGCGCGACCGGGTCGCCGCGGAGCCGGCAGCGGCCGCGGAGCTCGCCCGATTATGCGGGAATCTGCCCCTGGCTCTGCGCATAAGCGCGGCCCGGCTGGTGAACCGGGAGCACCGCTCGATCGCGTGGCTGACCCAGCGACTCGCGGACGAGACCCGCAGGCTCGACACGCTGAGCACCGGCGAGCGCAGCGTCACCGCGAGCATCCGCAGCTCCGACCAAGCCCTGAAGCCCGAGTATCGCAGGGCTCTGCGTCTGCTCAGTCTGTACCCCGGAGGAAGCCTCGGGGTGCCCGCGGCCTGCGCACTGCTCGGCCGTAGCGAGGTCGAGACCGAGGCGGTCCTGGAGCTCCTGCTCGACCGCCATCTGCTCGAAGTGCTTCCCGGCGGCCGCTTCGGCATCCACGACCTCGTGCGCGCATACGCCATCCAATACATGGACGTGGACGGAGTCTCGGACACTGAACAGATAGACCAAGCCACGGAGTCGCTGCTGTCCTACTTCTCGGTGGCCTCGGGCCAGGCGTCCGATATCGCTTTTCCCGGCAGGAACCGCTACCAGGAACGAGCCCCGGTATACACCGGTCCCGCGCCGGCTCCGGCCGACCAAGCCGCGGCCATCGCCTGGTTCGATACCGAATACAGAAATGCGCACCCCCTTATGCGGACCGCGTCGGAACGTGGACTGCACGCGCACGTCGCGCACATCTCCCGCAACCTCGCGCACTACCTGCACATTCGAGACCATGGAACCCTGCTCCTGAGATCGGCCAAGCTCGCCGAGGAAGCCTGCCGGGCGCTGGGAAGCCTGCCGCTGTTGAGCAATGCACTGGTCAACCTGGCCATAGCGCTGTGGAACAACGGCCAGGCGGAGGAGGGAACGGTGTTGCTGGCCGAGGCACTCACGCTCGCGGAGCAATGCGACGACCGGCTCGGCCAGGCGGTATGCCTCGGCAGGCTCGGAGCCTTCCAGCACACCCTCGGCGACAACGAGTCCGCGGCCGCTCATCTGCACCGTGCGATCGCTCTGTCGGCCGAACTCGGCCGGGTTCGAGAAGAGATCGCGGCGCGCATCAGCCTGAGCAGCACGCTCCTGGCTCTCGCCTCCTTCGAAGGGGCGATATCGCAGGCGACGCGCGCCGCCGAACTGTGCGTCGCCGACCGGCAGAGCGAACCTCAGATCATGGCGCTGGCGAACCTCGGCAAAGCGCTCGTGCGCTGCGGTCGTGCCAAAGAGGCCGTGTCCGTACTCGCCAAGGCCCGCGGCCTCACAGGAACGCAACGCGAGGTGACGCCTCGAACCGCTCTTGTCCTGGCGAATCTCGCGGAGGCGTACATGGAGATCGGGCAGGCCGCGACTGCCGCACTGTACGCGGAACAGGCCGGCACCGCGGTAGCCGAGGGTAAGTCTGCTCCGGCGCTACGGACCGATGCGCTCAACACGCTGGGCCGGGTTTACCGCCATCTGGGCGAGACGCGCACGGCTGTCGAATGTCACACCACGGCACGAAACCTCGCCCATAACAGCAGATACGCGCTTGGTGAGGCCGCGGCGCTGATCGGCCTGGCAGAATGCTGCGACGAGCACGGCTTGGAGCGAACGTACCGCGCCGCCGCGGACGCGATCTTCGAACGGTACCGCGTTTCGGCGGCCGTGCGAGACGCACGATGACAGCGACAGCTTGCCGAGTGCGCGTCATGGGTCGGTGATCTGGTAGGCGTCGGTTGTGTGGGGTGAGCCGTTGGCGGTGTCGGCTAGTTCTTTGGGGAGGTCGGTGAAGCGGCGAGGGGCTGCGGGCTCTACGGCGAGTCGTTCTGCTGTGAGTTCGGGTGTCAGTAGTGCTTCTACTTGGTCTCGTAGGTGTTGGAAGTGGGAGGCTCGGTAGCCGATGACGCGGATGCCGCGTCGGAGGACTGCTGTGAGGCCGGCGGTGGGTATGTGGCCGTCGGTTGTGGCGTGGGCGGGTACTCCGGTGTCTGCGGTCCAGGCGACTCGGCCGCGTTCGGCCATGGCGCCGAGGATGTCGACGAATAGGTCTGGTGCGGCGCCGAGGATTGCGGCGTGTATGCCGCGTGGTGCGGCGGCGAGTAGTTGTTCGGTGAGGTCCGTGGATCGGTGGTCGATGACGGTGTCGAAGTTTCCGATGGGTTGGCGGGGGTCGCCGGTGTCGTGGCAGCCGATGATTTTGGCGGCTCCGCGTAGTTTTGCCAGTGCTGATGCGGCGGCGCCGAATGAGCCGGCGGCGGGTGCGATGAGTACGGTTTCTCCGGCTCTGACGTCGGCGAGTTCCCAGACGCCGGCGCATGCCAGGAGTCCGGGCTGGCCGAGGACGCCGAGGTAGGCCTGGGGTGGGATGTGTTCGTTGGTGGCGCACAGGTCGTATTGGCCGTGGCCCAGGGCTGTGTAGGTGCCCCAGCCGCCTTCGTGTCGGACGAGTGCGCCTTTGGGCAGGGTGGCGTCTCGTGTGGCGGCGACCAGGCCGACGGCTGGTCCGGCTTTGAGGGCGGTGCGTAGGGGCCAGGTGTGGATACGGCGGAGGGTGAGGTCGGGATCGGGTGTGAGGAATGTGTTCTGGATCAGGGCCATTCCGGGTCCGAGGCTCGGTACCTGGCTTTCCACCACGGCGAGGCTGTCGGGTTCCAGGGTGGCGGAGGGGTATCCGATGAGCCAGAGTTCGTGAGTTTCGGATTTTTCGGTGACCATGTGGTGTGTTTCCTAGGTTCAGGTCGCATACGGGTGTGGGTGTTCAGCGTCTTCGGGGCCTGGCGCTGTTGTGTGGGTCAGGAGGGGGGCGGGTCGTCTGAGGTAGTCGAGGCGATCACAATGTGGGTGGGTG
>NZ_JAAFZA010000369.1 GCF_015356865.1 Catenulispora pinisilvae | reverse complement strand
AGTCTTCACCTGGCAAGTGCTCCGGTTCTCTGGACGATCTCGACTTCGCAATCAAGATCATCCCAGGTGGCGGAGCACTTCCTCGTTTCGGGGGTCAGCCTTCGATGTTCTTGGTGAACGCGCGAGGTTAATAGTTCATCGCCGCCAACGAGATGGATGCCCTTACCCTCCACAAAATCCACGGCGTGACGACCGAACCGGCCAGTGGTGATGACGATGCCGCCAGCAATGTTGTTGGCCGTCATCACGCCATATATGGCATGGATAGTCGACAGATCTACTAGCCCTCTGTAGAGCTTTGCTTCGACCACGAACGTACCGTGGCCGAATGCTCCGTCTCCGTCCACGACAGCATCGACGCTTTGATCGTCGGACAGGATAGAGACGAAGAACGGATAGCCGATCGCCCGGACGAGGGCGGTGACCAGAGTCTCGAACTCGAAGTAGCTGAGTTCCAGGAGGTCGACGGGAGCGTTTCGCGCGCGCTTGCGCAGCTCCGCCAGAAGGTCGGCCTCTCTGGACCTGACACGCCGCAACTGCTCGATGACCTGCTCGGTCACACTGACGGTGAGGTAGGTGCCCGCAGCCTTCAAGAAGTCGGTGAGTGAGGTCAGCCGAAGGTGTGCCTCGGCTGCGTCGCGCATCTCCTGGACGAGCTCGGGACGTGGTCGCCCAGTTCTGTTGCCCTTCTTGTCGAACTCCCACCAGTCCGGCTTTTCCTCTTGCGTGATGAGCAGGACAAGCCGATCGGCACCCGATATCCTGTTCGCCCTGTCGATGGTCTGCCGCCACAGGATGAAGTCGCCGGCCGCGCGCAGAGGCGTCGTCTTGCCGCCGTCCTCGTACCCGGGCGGGATCTGGTTAGGGAATCGAAAACTGACAGCCTCGTCGACCAAACTACGGATCTGCGACGAGCTGTACGCCGAACCGATGCGGCTGGCCAGAACTGTGTCGACCTGCTCAAGCACCGCATCGATTGACTGCATGTCAGAGGGATTCAGGTCGTGCTCACCACGTAGCCTGTCCAGCTCGGCGATCGCGGAGTCCATCACCCCGTCCAGGCGCTGCTGGAGACTGTCCCGATCCAGCCCTTCAGCGGCGACATCCCATACTCCGATTCCGGCATTGCGAAGCCGGAGCTTCTCAAAGTCCTGAAGCGCCGCTTCCAGTACTGACACCGCATTCGCTGCCGCATCCCGAAGCTTCTCACGGACCCGCTTGAACGCCGCCTGACGATCGATGACGGCCTGCTTGCGGTTCCGAATGAACTCGACAGCAGCTTGGTGCGGCACCCAAAGCCTGTCGCCAACCACGTTCAGCGCCTTCAACACCTGGTCGCGGGCAGCTGGACTTACGCGGTAGAGATCCAACAGGACATTTGCGTCCAGGACCACCAGCGCTCGCAGATAGAACTCGGCCTCGGGCACCGGGGCATCGTCGAGCCAGCCGGCGAAATCGTGCACCAGCCGCAGCTGTCGGATTTGTGGCTCCTGAGTTGAGTCCGCCATGACGTCAACCCTAGCCACACCTCGGCACTGGCGAAGACGCATTTGCTCTACTGAGGCGTGCCAGTGTCTCCGGCCAGAAGCAGGCAGACGATGATGAAAGCGGCCAACTCGATGAGGCCGTGGGCAGCGCTGGAAGCGACCCTGGTCAGGTCGCATGCTACCGAGCGCATCGTTGGCCAGCGCCGCCGTCCAGCCGCGATCGAACGCCGACCGCACCGAAGCCCTGGCCGACTTCCTCCGCGCGTACAACTCCAGCGATGCCACAACGCACTCGGAAGCCAACCCCCGATCAGCCGCGTCAACAACCCCGCGGGCCAATACAACTACTGAGGATGAAGGGCTGGCGTTTCGCCAGGTTCGCCATGGTGACGGTGAGGGCGCGGCCGTTGCATGTTCGAACTATGAGGTATCCGGACAGAGGCGGCCTGACTATGAAGGCCAGGGCTGCGCGGGAGGCGCTGCGGTTCGCCGCGGCTGAGCGGTTCGAGCGTGGAGACGACGTTGGCGAGATCGCCCGCGAGCTGAGCGTGACGCGCAAGTCGGTGAATGAGTGGAAGCGCGCCTGGCGGGCCGGCGGAGCGGAGGCGCTGGCGTCGAAGGGCCCCGGTCGAGGTGGTCGAGTACCTGGCCGAGCAGCTGGGTGTCGATGACCCGGGCGTGATCAAGGAGTACGGGAAGTGGGACGGCACAGCGGCCGGAAGGAGATAGGGGCCGAAGGCGACCGTACGGATAGCCGGGCGTACGGCCGCCAAATACCCCCGCCGACCTGGACGCCCCACGTCTACGACCTTATTGTGAACACTGATATACACAGACGGTTTCGTCGCACAGGGGACTCAATGAGGTGGAAGATCGCCGGATTCTTGGTATATGTCGTATTTATTGAGGTCTTGGCAGGGTTGTTCCTCGACATTCGGCCAGGACGACGGGCTGAAGGGGAAGATCGAGAACTTCGACAACGTCACGGTATGGCCCAGTGCTGACCCGCGTTCGGTGCCGCAGAGCCAACTGGCCAGCTTGCCCTACCGCACGACGCAAGCGCCCGTGATGATCATCTGCTTCACACCTGGTCACACCGACACCAACGGCATGGGGTACGGCGACACGTACAAGATCAAATACGATGGTGGATCGGGCTACACCGATGCACAGACAGATGTACTCATCGACAAGGGCGCGCTGGCAGCGCCTGATGCTCAGCGCACTGGGACGCATCGACATCTGCATCGGGCTTTGAGGCGAGGTCCTGTCGCAGTGTGTTTGTCCGGCTTGCGTGTCATGGTAGAGAGATGCAGGGTTCTGACTCACCAGGCGGCATACCTAAGGTCCAGATCATCGACGGCAAGGTGGTCCAGGCTCCGGGAACCCCACCGGTAGCCATGATCTGGCTGCCGGTCGATGGCCAGGTCATAGCGAAGGTCCCGGCGATGCGGGGAAACCGGGCATGGGTGAAGAACGCCGTACGGATCCGGTCTCCCCGGCTGGTCGGTGACAGATGGGAGCTGCCCCGCAGCTGCCTGACCAAGTTCGTGACCGCGGCCGTCGACCGGTTCGGGTACGTCGCAGTGTGGCGCGACATGTCCAGGCTGTCGCGGTGCACCAAGGCGTGTCTGGAAGCGACGGGAATGGACTGCGACTGTTCCTGCATGGGCGCCCACCACGGCCAGGACTCGGTCAACTGGTTCGAGCAAGTCGGCGACGTTGTCGTAGCCGAGCTCGGCGAGATCACCCGCAGCATCGTCCTGTACCAGGCCTTGGACGCGCCCGGCGGCGGCGCCGAGATCTACGAGGGGCAGCTGGAGGACCGGCAGTACTGCGTCGACCGCAAGGGCCGGGCCGACTGGCCCAAAGCGGCTCAGTTCATGTGTGCCGGCTGCCTGAGCAGGCAGGCAAGGGTTTGGGACCACTGCCACCACCACGGCTACGTCCGTGCGCCGCTGTGTAACACCTGCAATACCCGGCACTGGGGAGGCTGGGATCCGTCGCGAGGCCGACCCACGCCGAGCAGCAACCTGGACACCAGCTACTACAGCTGGTGTCCAGGCTTCGACGACGAATGGGCAGGATTCTGCAGTCCTTGAGCACGCCCTCTCTGACGCACCACGCCTTCCCCGTTACCACCCAGGTCTACGACCACCGCAACAAGACCCTGGATGACCACCCGTCCTAGGCTATAGCGGCCTGGTTCTCCGAGGTGGCCTGACACGTCGAATGTCGGACCCCGGGAGTCCCGGAGTCCGGCATTCAGTGAACGTCAGCGCTCGTTGCGGCTGAGCGCGATGATCACCTCTGGCAGCTCGCGCATGTCCGCGGTGATCCGGGCGAGTGTGGCGACCAGACGATCGGCCTCGGCGTCGGGCAACGGGCAGGCGATGCCGGCGGCGCGGGCATGGACGCGGGCCTCGGCGGCGAGCTCGGGGACGAGCTTGACCCCCTCCTGCAGACTCTCTATCACCTGGTTCAGTTCTCGCAGCAGCCGCTCGACCGCCTGGCTGTCGGTCTCCGGCAGCGGCGCGTTGGCCATGGCCGGCAGCGCGATCGGTCCACGGGCGGCCGCGACCTTCGGGAAGGTGAAGTCGAACCACGGCTGGTCGGCCCGGCCATACGTGCCAGCCTCGTCCTCGTACTCCTCGGGCTCTCCGTCATCGTCGATGCGGCGCGGGGCGCGTCCCTCGTCCATCGCCGCGGCGATCTCCCGCAGCAGGCCGACAGCGCGGACCGGGTCGGCGCGCATGGCCCGGATGGCGTTGTCGACGCTACGGCGCAGCCGCTTGTAGACCACCTCGTCGTCGGCGTCCTGGCTGTCGCGCCGGATGTTCTGCGCGCCCATGGAGCCCCGGTCGGCGTCGACGATGTCGAAAGCGGCCAGCCAGTGCGGCGCCCGGTAGTAGAGGAGTTCGTCGAAGGCCGCAGCGTCCTCAGGGGCAGACTCCAGCAGGTCGCCCAGGCTCCGGCCGGACAGTTCGATCCCGCTCCTGGCCGAGTTGACCGGCAGAATGTCGGCGACGCGCGGGTTCCACGGCTCCGGGTAGCTGACCGAGGTCAGGGCCGACCAGGCCCGCAGCCGCTGATTCACATTGTTGCGGGTGAGCTGGGAGGGGGGCGGCTCGCTCAAGACGGTGCGCAGGATGCGCCGCCGCGCCTTGTCCTGCTCGCTCGCGTCGGTCGGGAACAGCTCCTGCAGCAGCCGCATCGAGCGAGCGTCACGCAGTACCGAGACCGTGGCATCGGCAGCTACTCCGGGCAGCTCGGTGACCGGCCGGTCGCCGGTGAGCACGTCGGCCGTCGCCGGGTCCAGGATGCCGCGGGCGACGTATGCGCTTAGGATCGTGCGTCCCAGCGATCGGGCCCTGTCGTTCGGCGTGAAGTCCAGCGGCGGGTGGGCGTGGTCACGGCGGTTGCTGGTCTGCACGACGTGGTACAGCCGCTCCGGCGTAGGGGAGCCGATGACCAGGTGGGTCTCGACGACGGCGACGCGCCGGGCGCGATAGGCAGGAGCGTCGAAGTCCTCGCTCTCGATCGCCGCTTGCAGCCGGCGGTTCCACAGCTTGGACAGCTCCCGCAGCCAAAAGGTCGGATTGGTGTAGATGTCCGAGCCGCCCCGGCCGATCTTCGACGAAGAGATGCCGACGAGCACCTCGGCCGGGCTGATCTCCAGCAGTTGGTGGCGCGCCCGGGTGCGGTTGTTGCCGCGCACCGCAGGCCAGGCCCAGTACTCGGTGCGCTGGTCCCCCACTGCGTTCGGCTCCTGCAGGCAGTACTGCTGCGCGACGTGCAGACACGGCTCGATCTGACCGTTGAGGGCCAGGTCCTCGACCAGGTCGTAGCCGCGCCTACCCTCGCGGAGCTCCAGCTCGTTGCCGGCCCGGTCGAGGATCTCCACCATCCGCTGGAACGTCGGGACGGTGACGCGCAGCGCGGCCCCGGCATCGCCGGCCTCCGATGTCCAAGGGCTCAGCGGAGGCAGCAGCCACTGGGCATCCTGCGCCCCGGGGTCGGCTGCCGAGGACCACGCCGTGCTCTGACGCTCGTTGCGCTCCCACGGCACGCCAGCCCATCCGGCCATCGGCACGACAGCGACGATCATCTTGCCGGCGTCAGTGGACACCGGGCGGTACGCCGACGGGCGCAGCTGGGGCTGGTCCGACGTGGAGGACCGCGCGATCAGCGTCTTGGGATTGACGACGAACGGGGCGATCGCCTCCAGTGCGCCGCGGGGGACGTTTACGCCGGGAGTCGCCAGTACGGCGTCGACGAATCTGGCCTGCCACTCGGCGGTGGAGGGAGTCGGGTACAGCAGATCGTCGTTGTCGTCGTCAGGGACGGTGCTCATAGTTGTTGCCCAATCCTTTGGGATCAGGCGGCACCGGCGCCCAGGGCCAAAAGCCACGGGCTAACAGGACGCCGGACCGCACTTCGACCGGGAACCGCATCGGTTGCCGGGAGTGGGCCCGTAATGTCCTTCCATCCGGTGCCATCAGCGTGAACGCAATCCGCCCGGTGGCGGCATACGTCGCGATGACCTCCCACTGTGTGTCAGACCCCGCATGGCCTTTTCCGCCGGGCCATTGGTGTGGCACAGAGCGGTACGGCGGCTGGCTCTCCGGACGGGTTCCGGCATGAGCCTGCGGGCACCCTCAAAGCACGGGAGCGCTCGGAAGGGACGGTATCACTCCGTCATCGAACTCTGTGACGCATCGCGAAACTCTATGCACCACCTGTGATTCCTCGGTCCAGGTTCTGGCCGAAGCACGCATCGGGTGCCGGAATGGCTGACCGCCGCCACGTCGCCTTGGTTCTCAGCGCCCCGGCCCGGCGGCGTGACCGCCGGGCCGGGGCCGCTCACAACCGCCCGGCCAACTCCTCACACCTCGGGCACCGCTTGATCAACGGTACGTTCGCGAAGTCGCGATCCGGATCCGCGTGCGCCGGGACCGGACGCCGCCCGCACAACGGGACGACCGCGTCCCAGTCGATGTCTTCGACGACAGGTACGGCGTGCGCGACATCAGGCACGTCCCACCACCCCGTCGAGGGCATCGTCCGTGACTGCACCAGCTTGCTCTTCCACAGGACCGTAAAAGGCCACACACCTCCTACAGGGGAGATTGGTTACAAGGGCCTTACCGTTCCGGCTCTGTAATCTAGTCTGCACCCGAAAAGCGGTCCGCGTAGGCGCAGCGGACCCCCAAATTCAGCGAGTACCGCGGCCGCCAGAATTCACGGTCTCCGGAGCTCACGGAGTCCCGGATTCCGTGAATCAGCAGAGTGTGCAGAACGGGCACCACCGAGGAGAGGGTTCGCAGCGCTACGCCAGTGGGACGCCGCGGTCCGCCTCTACTTCGACTCCGTCGGCCAGCATGACGTAAGCCCTCATGCGCCTGAACGGGATGCCCTGCTCGCGCAGGCGGTACAGCTCGTCCGCAGGAACCAGGAACCTGGTGGCGTCGGAACCCGGCTCAAGGCGGTGCGGCACCGGCGTGGCCCAGTCCGGCGGGCGCGTAACGACCATTCGGCGATCCCCAGGTAGCTTCACACCCCATCCAGTGATCGTCACCACGCGGTCGCCGGTATTTGCAGCCTCGACTGCGACGAAGCGCTCGCCGACCCTCCGCTCGCCGTTCGGCAGGTCATAGGTCGGCATCATGTTCGTCACGCGCACCTGGACTCGCGTCCTGCTGGGCCTAGTTGTGCGGTGCCCGTAATACCAGGCGACCGGTACGGCAATCACCGCCGCGGCAGCACCGACCACACCGGCCAGCACACCTACGTCCATGATCCGGACCTCCTTCAGCTGCACGCCCACTACAGAAGTACGGCGGGTTCCAGGCTAGTAGCTTGTCGCTTCTAATGTTTGGGATATAGGTGGCGGAGTCGGGTGCGGGCGTCGTCGGTGGTGAAGTGCCAGTGGACTTGGCGCTGGTCGGCGTTGACGGCGGTGGCCCAGGCCGCGAGT
>NZ_JAAFZA010000368.1 GCF_015356865.1 Catenulispora pinisilvae | reverse complement strand
ACCGCATACTGCACCCGGGCATGTTCTCAACCAACTGACCACCGGCCCGCCGCCACGGCCTCACGGGCAGCGGCACCGCCCAACCCGTGTCTACGGGCCCTTCGATTGCTATTCTTCCGGTCGGTTTTCGGTTCGTTCCCCTCGGTCGCGTCGGCAGGGCTTCGCCTACAGCGCCGGTGGCCGGGAGTCAAGTTCGCGCTATACAAACCGCAGCTTGCAGGCCCGACCGCAGCGGCGCGGACTTTACTCCCGGACACCGGTGCTGTACCCCTTGGGGCTGACGACGCGACCGTGGGGAACGAACCGCACCACCTCACAAACCGCCAGCGCAGGGCCCTGAGGCGACCACCCTATGGAACCGCGCCAGTTCCCCGAGGGAGCCAAGAGCCCCCGCCGGAGGCGCCGGGCTCTTCATCACAGCTTTTGGCCTTGATCTGGCTCTTGATCTGGCCCTTGACCTGGCTGTTGATCTTGCTGTTGATCTGCTGTTGTTCCGACTTGCCGGAGTGGAAGAGGCCTGAGATGCGGCGGGGTCGTGAACGCGGGAACCGGCGGCCGACAAACCCACCCGCCGCCCCGAACCCCGAACCGGCACAACTTCTACCGAAGGCCGTAAAAAGCTTTGAAACCCACAGCCAAACCGCAGCCCGGCCCGCAAACTCCAGCCCCAAAAACGACCCGCCCCGAACAATCCCTAGCGTCGCGACGCCCTGAGGTGTCGCGGCGCCCTGAGGTACCGCGACACCACACCACGTCCCGCCTCACCCAGCGAAAGCGCCGCCCGCCCCGAAGGCCAGCCGAGCGAACCGCTCCCCGATCACCCGGTATCCGGCCGGTGACGGGTGCAGGCCCTCGGCCAGGTACTCGTCCGCCTCGTCGAGGCCCACCAATGCCAGGCCGTCCAGGTAGTGGATGTTCGGGTCCTGCTTCGCCCGTTCGGTCACGATGCGGGCCAGCTCGCGGCGGACGGCCTGGAGTGTCAGTGCGCCGGTCGCCGCGGTCGCCGGGTTGCCGGTCGCGTGCAGGACGCCGTCGCGCCAGAGGGTTGGGCCGGGTGTCTGTTCCAGGGCCGGGCAGGCGATTGGGGAGATGACCAGGAGCGGGGTGTCGGGGTGGCCTTCGCGGATGGTGTCGAGGAAGCCGTGGATGGTGGGGACCAGGCTGCGCAGGACGAAGGCGGCCTTGGCGGTGAAGTTGATGCCCAGCTTCAGGCTGATCAGGTCGGCGGGCGTGTCGCGGATCGAGCGGGCGACGAAGGGGTCCAGGTAGCAGTTCCCTGATAGGCCTACGTTCACCGGGTCCACGTGGGCCGCGCGCGCCGCGATCACCGGCCACACGCCCAGCGGGGAGTCGGCCTCGTTGCACTGGCTGATCGAGCTGCCGTGGTGCAGCCAGGTGCGGTGGCCGGTCGGCGTGGGCGGTTCGACGGCGGCGTCCGCCCGCAGCGCGACCAGTTCGGTCTTCACCCACTGCGGCAGCCAGATCTCGACGTCCTTGACCCCGGCCGGCAGCCCCTCGAAGCGCACCGTGGACGGCTTGCCTGGAACGATGCCGCGCTCGGCCATCGTGTCGTCCAGCAGGATCACGGTGCCGACCGGAGCCCGCTGCGGCTCGCCGGGGACGCCGTCGACGGTGATGTCGAACAGCCCCGCGTCGTCGGGGTGCGGCTCGTTCTCGGCCATCATCGGGACGGTGGTCAGCACGTCCAGTTCAAGCGTCTTTGCGGCGCTGCGGAACGCCAACCGCACCCCGGAGCCGGAGGTGGCCTGCCGTTCCATCGACGCGTCGGACTGCGCGATGGTCCACTCCGGCAGCCGACGCGGAAGCACCCCGGCCTCGGTGGCGACCAGTTCCAGGGCTCCGCGGATGGCGACCGGGCCGTCGGAGAGCGGCACGGGCCGCAGCGCATCTGTCATGCCGTCGAAGGTAACAGTGAAGATCGAGTGAGGGCATCCGGCGGCGCCCGACGGCCGAAAACGGGGGCCAGCCCTACCCCGACCCGGGTGGCAGCTCTCTGACCTGGGAGGCCCGCGTTCGGCGAGGGTAGAGCCATGCGAAAGACGTCAGCTCTCCTCGCGGTCGCGACCGCCGCCGCCAGCACCGCCGCCATCATCGCGCTGCCGGCCGCCGCGAGTGCCGCGGCCCCGCCGAGCGCCGCGACCACCGGCCCGGCCACTGCCGCCACCACCGCCGCCACCGTCCCGACCTTCGACTACCGCGACTGCCCGCAGCTCCCGCCCGGCGTGGACCCGACCAAGTGGCGCTGCGAAGTCCTGGTCGCCGAGGGCACGGCCACCATCGGCGGCGCCACCCTCCCCTTCGACTTCACCGCCGTCACCCACGCCGAGGGTCCCCTGCCCGACGGCACCCCCGGCCAGGTCTTCGGCGGCTTCCGCGCCGCCAGCCTGCCGGTCCCGGGCCGCCAGTCCGGCGACGGCCACGGCCCGAAGCTGTGGATGCGGCCGCAGCTGACCGCCGTCCCGGACTTCTACAGCCAGTCCGGCGCGATGAGCCTCACCTTCCAGCTCACCGGCCCGCGCCTGGCGCCACAGTGCTCGATCGGCACCAACGCGGCGCCGGTCCAGATCGCGGCCGGACGCGTGCCGGGGACCACGCAGTGGATTTCGCAGAACCCGCCGATCATCACGTTCCAGGTCCTGGACCAGACGCTCGCGGTGCCGGAGGTGAGCGGCTGCGGCCGGGAGGCCGAGGAGCTGAACCGCCGCTTCGGCCTGCCCTCGCCCTCCGGTGCGAACCGGCTGAGCGGTACCGCCTTCTACTCCTTCAAGAACTACGCACAGCTCTGAAAGCCCTTACCAGGCCTCAAGGCCGCAAGACCCCAGACGGCGAGACCGCAAGGCCTCAGCCCAGCTCCAGCGTGGTCATCCCGAACACCTTGCCGTGATCGACGTCGCGCACCGGCCCGGTGTACATCCGGGCCACCTCGAACGACGGCTCCAGCCCGAGCGCGCCGACCATCGCCAGCGCCTCGCGGTTGGTCTCGGGGACGTCGATGACGATCCGGCCACCGGAGCCGGTCACGCCGTCACCGCGACCGGCGCCATGGCCAGCGTCGCTTCCGACATCGTGTCCCGCGCCCGCGCCGCGTCCAGCGCTCCGCCCAAACCCACAGTCCCCGGCGGCCCCGGCGACCAGCGCGTCGAGAATCACCTCGGCGTACACCCGCGAGTCGGCGAAAAGCGGCCCGACCCGATGCCCGTCGTGAGCCGCCCGCAGAACGCCGTACCCGACCAGCCGGCCGTCCACCACCAGCGCCCGGCCGACATGCCCCGGCGCCGCGAACCACTCGCGCAGGAACACCGGACGCGGCGCCGGGAAGCACAGCGCGTCATAGTCGGCGACCTCGCCGAACCCGGCCTCGGCCAGCGGAACCGCCGCGGCCGGGCCGGAGCCGTCGGACGTCAGCTCCCCGACGAACCGCACCGTGCGGTGCGCGTCGCTGAAGCCCGACTTCCGGTAGGTGTCCTGCTGCGCCAGTACGCCATCGAGCCCGACCGTCCGCGCGCCGGCCCGCGGCAGCGCCGCCTGCCACGTCGCCAGACCGTGGCCGCGCCCCCGGAACTCCGGCTTCACCAAGTACAGCCCGAGGAACGAGAACGCGTCCCCGTAGTTCACGACGGACACCGCCGACACCGGCTCCCCGCCGATCCGCCCGACGAAGAACCCCTCCGGATCCTGCGCGAGGAAGCAGGGTCCGTCGTGGTCTCCGGGGTTCCATCCCTCGTCCGCGCACCAGCCCTGGATGATGGGCCAGTCGGCGAGGGACGCGCGCGTGATCTGCAGGCTGTCCGTCATGCCCAACATCTTGGCCTGCCCCGGCCCCGGCGCCGCGGCCGACACGCGGGTCCCGGCAGGTCACCTCGGATGCCATGATGAGGCCATGACCAACCCGTGGAACACCCTCGTCACCCGCATGGGCCGCCAGAAATGGTTCGCGAGCACCTTCCAGCGGGTGGCGCCGCACGCGGACCGTTTCCTCGGCAAGGCCACCGGCGGTCGGGTGTTCCTGCTCACCGGCACCGGCATCCCGACGCTGTTGCTCACCACGACCGGCCGCAAGTCGGGTCAGCAGCGCACGGTCCCGCTGCTGTACTCGCGGCACGAGGGCGCGCTACTGGTGGTCGGCTCGAACTGGGGCCAGCAGCACCCTCCGGCGTGGGCGCTGAACCTGCTGGCCGACCCGGAGGCGACCGTCTCGATCCGCGGCAAATCCGGTCCAGTGCGGGCCCGGATCGTTGAAGGCGAGGAACGCGAGCTGGTCTGGAACTCGCTGCTGACGAAGAACTGGCCCGGCTACGAGAACTACGCCGAACGCGCCGGCCGGCACATCAACATCTTCGCGCTGGAGCCGGTGAAGAACGCCGTGGAGAAGAACCCCAAGACGAAGGCGACCGGATGACCGTCCGGACGCTAACCGACCGGGACCTCAACCGGGCCCTACTCGACCGCCAGCTGCTCCTCCAGCGTTCCCCGATGGACGCCGCCGAAGCCGTGGAGCATCTGGTCGGCCTACAGACGCAGATCCCGCCGAACCACTACGTGGCGCTGTGGTCGCGGCTGGAAGCCTTCGACGCGCAGCGGTTCTCGCAGCGTTTCGAGGACCGGGAGTTCGTCCGCATCAGCCTTCAGCGTTCGACGATCCACACGGTGACCGCGCGCGACTGCCGGCCGCTGCGACAGGTCCTCCAGCCGGTACAGGACCGGAACCTAAAGGGCGCCTTCGGGAAACGTCTACAGGGCATCGACCTGAAGGAGTTGGCCGAGCGTGCACGGGTGCTAGCGGAGGAGGAACCGCGCACCTTCAACGAACTCGGCGTGCTCCTCGCCGAGTCCTATCCCGGCCGCGACGTCCAGGCGCTCGGCATCGCGGCCCGCAACAACCTCGCGCTGGTTCAGGTGACGCCGCGCGGGTTGTGGCTCCAGGGCGGACTAGCGAAGCACACCACTGCGGAACTCTGGTTGGGAAACGCTAAAGCGGTTCCCGCTATGGAAGCCGAGGAGTTGGTCCTGCGTTACCTCAAGGCGTTCGGACCCGCCTCGGTCATGGACGCCCAGAACTGGAGCGGACTGACCCGGCTGCGCGAAGTGTTCGAGAAGCTGCGCCCGAACTTGGTGCTCTTCCAGAGCGAATCCGGAACCGAACTGTTCGACCTCCCGGACGCACCGCGTCCCGGGGAAGACATGCCAGTCCCAGCGCGCTTCCTGCCGGACTACGACAACGTCTTCATCGGCCACAAGGACCGCGCGCGCATCAACGACGCCCGGATCCCGAGAGAGAAGATCTTCGCGGGCAACACGCCGATCTCGCCGTTCACCGTGGACGGGTTCATCCGCGGCTCCTGGAAGGTCGAGACAGACAAGAAACGTACTGCCGCGACTCTGAATCTCACTCCCATGGTGCCCACCACCAAGGCCCAGCGCGCAGACCTGGCAGCCGAAGGCGCCAGGTTGCTGGAATTCCTGGCGCCCGGGGCGGATCATGATCTGCGATGGCTTGAGGACACGAACGGTTGAACCTTATGAGAGCGCGGACAAGTGTGTGCGCGGCGGCGTCCGCGGTGCTGATGCTCATCGCGGCCGGCTGCGGCAGCTCTTCGTCGAGCCCGAACTCGGCGTCGGCGGCGTCGTCCGGTGCCTCGGCCGGTGACGGTGGCGGCAACGCGTCCGGTTCGCCGTCCGCACCGGGCGCCACGCCGGCCCAACCGTCGTCCGCGTCGTCCTCTTCGCCGAGTTCCTCCCCCACTCCCGGCATCGACCCCGGAACGCTGCCCCAGACCAAGGTCATGCCCACCGGCTCCGACCCGCAGTTCACGGCCGGCGTCAACGCCCTGTGGCAGGGCATCGTGGACGACAACCCGAAGGAGGCCATGCCGTTCTTCTTCCCGAAGAGCGCCTACCTCCAGGTGAAGGCGCTGTCCGACGCCGGGTCGGACTACGAGAACCGGCTCATCGGCTTCTACAAGCTCGACATCCACGCCGCGCACCAGCTGCTCGGCTCCGGGGCGAAGGACGCGAAGCTGGTCGGCGTGAGCGTGCCGGCCAAGGCGGCGGAGTGGATCCTGCCGGGCGTGGAAGAGAACAAACTGTCGTACTACCGCGTCTACGGCTCCCGCCTGACCTACACCGAGAACGGCCGGACCAAGTCCTTCGGGCTGTTCTCGCTGATCTCCTGGCGCGGGGAGTGGTATGTGGTGCACTTCGGCCCCAATCCGCGGCCGAAGCCGATCGGGGTCGTCTACCAGCCCCGGGGATAGTCACCCCGTGACACCCATCTGACTCCGGCGCCCCGCGTTCAACAGGCGGCCCGGCTGCTCCTGTGACAGCTTTGAATAATGCGATCACCATCGCTGCTGTCGGGCTGGCCGCGACGCGAGCGGCGCGTGCTCGGCGCCCTGGCCGTCGCGCTCGTGGTGATCCTGGCGGTGTTCTTCGCGTTCCCGGGGCTGCGCAGCGCCGCGTGGTTCGTGCTGGCCGGATGGGTGACGGCGACGATGACCGTGGGGATCCGGGCCCGCCGGCCGCCCTACGCGCACGCCTGGTACCTGCTGGCAGCCGCCGGCGGCCTGCTGATGGCGTCCAACCACTCCGACTTCGCCTACGCCCGGCACACCCTGCCGGACTTCGCCGACTGGCTCGGGCTGGTCGGCTACCCGCTGGCGGTGCTGGCCCTGCGGCTGGTGATGAAGCACCGGATGGTCGGCCGGGACTCCGCCGGGACGCTGGACGCGCTGATCGTGGTGTTCGCCGGCGCCTACGCGGCCTGGGTCTACCTGATCGTGCCGTACTACCAGGAGGGCGGGGAGCCCTGGGACTACCGGCTGATCGCCATCCTGGACCCGCTCGGCGACCTGCTACTGCTGGGCATGCTGCTGCGGCTGGTCATCTCCCCCGGGGCCCGCAACGTCGCGCTGTGGCTGCTCAGCGCCGGTGCGCTGGCCCAGACCGGGGCCGACATCGTGGAGGCGGTGCTGCGGCTGAACTCCTCCAACTGGTTCGGCGCGCACGCCGGCAACGCGGTGCTGGAGTTCGCCTGGCTGATGTTCGCCGCCTGCTGGGTCGCGGCCGCGCTGGTGCCGTCCGCACACGACCTGACCAGGCCGGTGCGCGAGACGGCCCGGGACGCCCTGCCGACCGCCTGGTCCCGGCCGCCCCGGATCGGACCGCTGGTGCTGGCCGCGCTGGTGACGCCGGGCATCAACGCGGTGCAACTGGCCCAGGGCGATCTGTCGACCGGCTGGGCCGGGCCGGTGATCGGGCTCGGGGTGTACCTGATGATCCTGGCCCGGGTCGCGGTGATGGTGCGCTCGCACCGGCAGGCGCTGGCCCGGGAGTCGATCCTGCTGGGGGCCAGCGAGGGGCTGGGGGTGGCCGCCGGGAGCGGGCAGGTGGCCGCGGCGCTGGCCGACGGGGCCGCCGGGCTGTTCGCCGGGCGCGGGGCGGCGCACGCGGTGGTGG